>JANXYB010000077.1 GCA_025350325.1 Acidobacteriaceae bacterium | reverse complement strand
GTCGCCCTTGAGATACTGCACGCCGATGGCACGATTGCTGTCATCGAAGAGAACTGACGTTACCAAAGCGTTCAACTCAATACGTAAGTGATTAGGCTTTTTAGTTTGTACGCCGAGTAGCCGTTCCCGCGATCCCGTACGCACGTGATTGTCGGTCGTCAGTGGGATGTAGCGAATGCCGAACGAATTCTCTTCATCGGTTCGCCAGTCGTTGGGGTCGAGTAGTCCCTCTGCTAGCCACCTGGCACGTTCTTCGATGTGCCCTATATCGTGAATGGCTTCTTCGGTTGATGTCAGTATGGTTTTAATTAGGTCGTCATTATCCAGAGAGACCATGGGAATCGCCTTTTCAGTCCGCAGCCAGCCGTTAAAGCCATGACGGGTCGGATTGATCCCGATTTTGTCGAGCAAGCGATGCAGGGGCCGATGATGGCAGTTCTCCATTCGCTGAAAATAGGTCCGCATGTGATTTGCGTTCCAGCTTGCATCGCCAGTGAGTTCTGCAATGGCATCCCAATCTTCATCTTGCGGGTAGAGCAAAATCATCGCATTGTGGGCCGTGCAGCCGCCCAGCGTGCCGGCACGGGGATAGAGCACACCATCGACATCTTTCCCATTCCACGTTTCACGGTAATTCGGATCGGCCTTTTGTGCGTCTTCATCGCTGTAATGCCGAACGAAGTAATCCCAGCGCATGGCTGCGTTTTCCGAAGCGAAGGCGTGAAAGCACGGCACGTCATAGTCCGCGAGGAGACGGTCAGCTTGAGGATTTAACGGGTCTCCACCAGAGAGCTTCTTCGGATCACCACCAGCCTCAAGAACCACGACGGTATGACCTGCTTCAGCCAATCGCGCCGCCACAGTGCCGCCTCCAGCGCCCGAACCTACGACGATGTATTCGCAGTCAGGCTGAGGCAGGCCGTTCACGATTTGTTTCTCTTCGAGAAGTTCTGGCCGATCATCCTCATGCGGCAAAGTATAGCTGAAGCCTGGCCTCTACGACTGAAGCGAATTGCCGACGGCTCTGCTGGATTATTGCAACGCAAATTGCACTTTGAAAAAGCCTACCCATCTTGTGTTGTTTGTGTCACAATTATCCGATTCAATCCGCTTGTCCTTTTACGAGACAAGGTGAAGGTACGTTTCTCGCTTTGTGGACGCAGCTAAACGGCCGTCCTCCAATAGTCTGTGACAATTTCCCTGCTGCGTGCTGTGCGAATTCCCCTTGGTTGCAAAACGACCGCGAAACATAGAAGGAAGCCGAAAGACATGAGAAGTATTTGGCGCAACTGTTTGCGGCGCTTCCGACCCGTCGTGTGCATTGTCGCCTGCGGAGTCGTTGCTGTGCTGGTTGAGGCCTGCCTGCATAAGCCCTTGCCAGGCGAGGTTAAGGATGAAGCGCTGTTAGCTGGCCGTGACCTCTCATCCTTTCCTGCCGCAGATGAAGACTATTTCCACGATATGGATGGAGCGATCCCGCTTTCCTCGGACGAGGTGAAGGGTCGCAACATGTGGATTGTCTGGACCGGCGGCGACGACAAGATGTGGGATACGTTGACCACTACGAGCGTGGGCACACTTGATCTGCTCAAGACCATCTCCTCGTATCCGGGCATGGCCGCCGCTCGCGCGAATCGTTGGACTTACCTTGGCCTGGTGAATGAACCATGCTTCAAACAGGTCACTGCACCCAATCCAGACCGCTTTGGGCTCTGGCTCGACGCACGCGATTCGGCCTGCGAACCGGACCCTTTTGAAAACAAAACGAAATATCCAGGAGTCAAGATTGGAGCACGAGGAAAGTCTCTTCCGACTGGTTCATATTACGGATACGGCTCTGGAATTGTAGGTCTTCGTCTCTTTACTAATCCTGACTTCGACGATGCTGCACAGAAGAAGTGGGATGCCAATCGGTTCTATACCGATCCCAACTACTACAACGATGCAAAATTGATTCGGCCTTATCGTGTAGGCATGTCCTGCGGGTTCTGCCACGTTGGGCCCAATCCAAACAAGGCTCCCGCCGACCCTGAAAATCCCAAGTGGGAAAACCTCAGCTCGAATGTGGGTGCTCAATATCTTTGGGTAGAGCGGGTTCTTTCTTGGAAATCGGATATGAGCAGTTTTCCGATTCAGCTATTTCATACTTCGCGCCCCGGAACCCTTGACACATCTCTGATCTCGTCAGACAACATTAATAATCCGCGCAGTATGAATGCGATTTACTCACTGCCCGCGCGCATGGGGCTTGCTTCGCGATGGGGCAAAGAGACGCTGACGGGCGGCAATCTCGATAACAAACAGTTGAACGACTTTATCCATGCCGGACCTTTGACCCAGTTCTACCAGGCACCTGCAACAGTCCGGACGCCACGCGTGTTGAAAGACGGCTCTGATTCAGTCGGCATTCTGGGGGCGCTCAATCGCGTTTACCTAAACATCGGCTTGTTCAGTGAAGAATGGCTTTTGCATTTCCGGCCACTGGTGGGCGGACAGACGGTCACACCTATCCAGATCGCAGTGGCAAACAAGAACTCGGTGTACTGGCAGGCCACGCAGCAGCAAACACCGGACATGGCCCTCTTCTTTTTGAAGGCGACTGAACCGCATCGCCTCGCCGATGCCCCCGGCGGCAAAGAATATCTGGATAAAGATATGGCCAAGCTAGATCGTGGCAAGACCGTGTTTGCCGAACGATGCGCGCGTTGCCATTCGAGCAAAATTCCCACGCCTGCAGCGGGGTTGGATCCTGACGGTTGTTCCGGAAGAGAATATCTTGGCTGCTGGCAAAAGTATTGGGAATGGACGAAGACCGAAGACTTCAAATCTAAAATGCGCGTTATCGTTCACCAGAAAGATTTTTTAGAAAATAACTACCTCTCTACGGATCAGCGCGTACCGGTAACTCTGTTGCGCACCAACGCCTGCAGCCCACTTGCGACAAACGCGATCGGCGGGAATGTCTGGGACAACTTCTCTTCTCAGACATATAAGGATTTGCCTTCGGTGGGTAGCGTCACTGTGTACGACCCTTACAGCGGCCAGCCGAGGAGGTACGCAATGCCGGCCGGAGGACGGGGCTACACTCGGCCTCCCTCTCTCATCAGCGCCTGGTCTACTGCTCCCTTTCTACTCAACAATAGCGTCGGACCTTTCGATCCAAGCCCTGCGGTAAAGAATCGTGTTTACGCATTTCAAAGTTCAATTGAGCAGATGCTCTGGCCTGAAAGGCGCGAAAAGGATTCTTTGCTGCCCGACAAATTACCGGGAAAGATCGACCGGACAACCGAGACGAGTTATATCCGGATTGCCGTCGGCTTTCTTCCTGATTATCTCAAACCGCTGATGAGCCCGGGACAGCGATTCTTACCTGCGTTCTTCAAGGAGGGCGAAGTCATACTGGGGCCAATACCGAAAGGCACCCCAGTCGGCCTGCTCTCGAACCTCGATCTATTAGGCGAAGGGTTAGGTCCCGAACAGAAAATCGAACATCAGAAGAAGGTTCTCGACTTGTTGCTCAAGATGAAGCACGATTTAGCTGCTCTTCCACAGACTCCAACGGATGCAGACGCGAGCAGAGTATTTGCAAACTTGGTGCCTGACTTACAAGCACTGAGCAAGTGTCCTGATTATGTGGTGAACCGCGGACATTATTTTGGCACGGACTATTTTCCCGAAGAACCTGGGTTGAGTGATGATGACAAGCGCGCGCTTATAGCTTTCGTCAAAACATTTTGATCACAGCAGAACCGTGATGCGCGACGGACGTGAGGGTGAAATGTTCAATTCAACGACGCTGGAAGTAGCCATCGGACTGGCACTTATCTACCTCCTGCTTAGCCTCTTTTGCACGGCGATCAACGAGGCCATCGCCGGATTTCTCGGATCGCGGGCAAGAAATTTAGAAAAAGGAATACAAAGTCTGTTCACTGAAGGCAAAGCAAATCAAGTGAATACAGACGGTGCAACGAATAAGGCTCTGAGTTTGGCAGACGCGATATACAACCACGGCCTGATCCAGAGCCTGTATCGAAGTGGTTCAGGCTCGGTTGCCGAGAGAGATGTCAAGAATCTCCCGTCGTATATCCCGTCTCGTGTCTTTGCCAGTGCTCTTCTAGATATCGTGTTTCCTGACAATAAAGCCAATCCAACGGGGCTCCCAAAAACGCTTTCTGAAATGCTCGACAAATTAAAATTACTCCCGGAATCAAAAGGCAAAGATGCAATCATGACGCTTGTGCTTCAAGCCAACGGCGACATTGTAAAAACGCGGCAGGCGTTCGAACACTGGTTCGATGATGGCATGGATCGAGCAGCGGGTTGGTACAAGCGCAAGACTCAGTTTGTTCTCTTTTGCCTGGGTTTTATCATTGCCTGCACTCTAAATGTGGATTCGATTACGGTCGGCAGCACATTGTGGGCAACGCCCGCATTGCGCTCCTATTCAATCGCAGTCGCAGAGAAAGATGCAAAGGAACATTCACTTCAGCCTTCAGGACCTGGCGCTGCGGTGGCGGCAGGTGCCCCTCAGGCCGCCGCCCAAAATACTCACACTGACACAGATAATTCGGGGTTGAATGACCGGCTTTCAGATCCGTCTGCAGATCTGGATAAGCTCCAGTCATTGAATCTTCCCATCGGATGGGGCACGTCGAGTGCTCCGTGGCTATACAAAGGGCACTCTGATCCATGGCATTGGGTTGGCTTGCTTTTTGCATTGATTGGTTGGCTCTTAACCGGAATCGCCGTAACCCTTGGAGCGCCTTTCTGGTTCGATGCTTTGAATCAATTCATGGTGATTCGGTCGACCATCAAGCCACGAGAAAAGAGCGAAGTCGAACCATCGAAAAACTGATGAATTCGGTCTACGCATAGGATTAAAAAAGTGTAGCGCCAACTTTTCACCATGCTTGAATTCGCAAGGGATTGAGATGAATCGTACTTATCCATTTTGCGCTGCGACCTGCGCGCTCGCGTCCTGCGTTACTCTCGCGGGGTGTTCGCTCGCCCTGTCGCCTTTGTCGAAGCGCAGCGCGGCTTTTGGCAATGCGGCTTCTGGAGTTATTCGGGATTCTTCAAAGGCCTACGATGCTGTGGAGCGAGTGACCTATAACGCAGGCGTTTCCTCGTTGGTTTTAGACTTCGATAAGGCGGGATTTGATCGAAAAAAGATTAAGCCATTTTTGACTGCTCGAGATTTGCGGGTGCGGCAAAACATCCTGCGCGGACTTCGACAATACGCCGATACGCTGGCCGAGGTGGCAGGTGAGAAGTCTTTTGCACCGTTGGATAAGCAGGCAACGGAACTCTCGGAAGCGCTGGTCGGGCTCGCGAAGAATGGCGACTTGCAAAAATTGGTCCCCGAAGCAAATGCAGATGAAGCGAAAGGTCTGGCCACAGCTATAGATACTCTCGCTAAGGTTTTGATCGAAATCAAGCGCCGCAGAGAGCTGCCGGGAATTATCGCAAAAATGCAGCCCGTCATCGACGAGCTTTGCAACTTGCTTGACCAGGATCTCGGCGACAAGCCGGCAGATGGAAAAGGTGGACACGGACTGCGGGATCAACTCTGGAATTCGTATGACAATGTCATCGATAACCAGACAGACTTCATCGCGAAGAACAAGGACTTGCTTTCTCCGGCAGATAAGGCGGCGGAGATTACGAAGCTACCCAGGCTGGTTGCGCAACAGCAGGCTGCCGACGCTGCTCTTGCTAACACTCAAGCGGCTTTACGCGATCTGGTCAAAACACATCGAGCGCTACTCGCGTCCGACCAGAGTGGTACTTTTAACGATCGACTGAATGAGCTTGTTGAAGACGGTGAACAAATCGAAGAATTTTACAACGGTCTCGATACAAAGTAGGAGTTCGGACGATGGCAGCAACAAATCAAGCGCTTCAAGCGGCAACTCGCGACCAATATCAAATTTTGCACAACGCAATATCGCAGGCGCGCGAAACTTGCGCTGATAATTCGCAACGCGATGACTTGCGTCAGATGGCAGAAAAAATTCAAGCTGTCCTGACATCGCTTGATGAGGCAGAATTGCAATCTCGCACCGCAGCTTTCAAGGCCCTGGGGAACCAGGTCACAGCAATCAATTCAAAATTGCTCAATCTGAAAGCTGAAATCGACAAGATCGTCGACGATGTCGCAGTCGTCACCAGAGTTACAAATGCCATCGATGGAGCTATCTCCGCCTCAGTCAAACTTTTTGCGTAAGGATGAAAGAAGTTATGGCAAAAAAAATTATTTTGTGCGCTGACGGCACGTGGAACACTCCACACGGCCCTTCGGAACTGCCGGAAGACACCAACGTCCGAAAACTTTACATGTTACTGCCTGACGACGCGTCCCAATTAAAGTACTACGACAGCGGAGTCGGCACCGATGGTGCCGCCTTTGAACACTTCTTCGGGGGCACCATGGGTGAGGGCCTGTTTGAGAAGGTTCAAGACGGCTATGAATTTTTGTCCTACGTCTGGGACCCGGGCGACGAGATATTCATATTTGGCTTTAGTCGCGGAGCATACACCGCGCGCAGTCTGGCGGGCATGATAGCTGGGTTTGGCGTTCCGACTAAGAACCTCGACAATCAGACAGTTCGGCAAGTCTTTAACGCATATCGCATCGGCGATCGTGAGCAGCGAAAGGCGGCCAAGGCGCCGCTTGCTGAGCAGTACGCTCTAAATGAAGTCAAGGTCCGCATGGTGGGAGTTTGGGATACGGTGGGGGCGCTCGGAATTCCCGGACATCTCTTCAGCTATTTTGACCAGGCTCGTTACGGCTTTCTCGATACGACTCTTAATCCATGCATTCAAAATGCGTACCACGCGGTCTCTCTCGACGAGCGTCGCGCATCTTTTGTCCCTACACTGTGGACCAATCCCGACGGCAGTCCGCGCGATAACGATGCCCAGTTGCAACAGGTATGGTTTCCCGGTGTTCATTGCGACGTCGGCGGCGGTTACTCCGAGTGTCAGCTATCTAACATCACTCTCCGGTGGATGATCGATAACGCAAAAGCGTGCGGTCTTCGTTTTGATTTAGAAGCCGTCGAAAAATGCCTATCTCCAAAGCCATTCGTGCCAACTGGCCCGGCACACGATGAATGGCGATTGATTCCCTGGGGTCTGCCAAAGACGCGCGTAGTCCCCCCAAATGCCGTCCTGTCAAACACCGTGCGATTGCGTGTCGCAGGCCAACCCACATACATATCCGCAGGTCTCGATCAGCCACTTGAAACTTATAAAGAGGCGATCGTCATACCGGAAGAAGACCTTCGACCTTAGAAGCAGAATCATCGCGTTTGAATAATGCGCTTCCTGAACCCGCGGTACATAGCTCGGCTCTAGGTATTTCCTGTCATCTACGGAGAATGTCGCCATGTTGAACAGAACTCTTCCAGGTATCCAAGGCCTCAAGCATATCGTGGTTCTGATGATGGAAAACCGTTCCTTCGATCACATGCTTGGTGCGCTGCATAGCCGTAATCCTGCCATCGATGGCTTGACCGGTGCACAGACAAATCCAGATAGCACCGGTGTTCCAGTCACCGTCGCTCCAAACGCCGCTTACCAGAGTCAACTCGACCCCGATCCGGATCATCATTTCCCCGCGGTAGATCTGCAAATATTCGGCGGCACCACCACCGCTCAAGACGCAAATCGATTGCCAAATATGCAGGGCTTCGTCAAGAGCTATGCCAATGTCCAACACAACCTGGCACACTCGCATTTGATCATGAATTACTTCACGCCCGAAAAGCTGCCTGTACTTACAACGCTTGCTACGCAGTTTGCAGTATTCAATCGCTGGTTCGCTTCGATCCCAGGTCCAACCCTTTGCAATCGGGCCTTCGCGCACTACGGCACCTCTTTCGGTCAGGTGAGCATGGACATCTTTTATTGGAATAAGCAATACAAGAGCATCTACGAGCGACTCAACGCGGCAGGCCATACGACCCGGCTCTATTACTACGACGAGGCAAGTTCATCGCTTGAAGTTGTTAATTTGCTGCAGGATCAACCTGCACTGTTCGGAACATTTCAGGATTTTCTCGATGCTTGCAATAGGAACAAGCTGCCCGAGTACAGCTTCATCGAGCCGAACTACACTGACCACGACGCACCTGACGGCTCAGGTGAATTAATAGCGAGCGACCAGCACCCAGACCACGACGTCCGCGCCG
The DNA here is from genome assembly GCA_025350325.1 of Acidobacteriaceae bacterium. Classification (GTDB taxonomy): domain Bacteria; phylum Acidobacteriota; class Terriglobia; order Terriglobales; family Acidobacteriaceae; genus Telmatobacter. The sequence goes on along the minus strand of JANXYB010000077.1, from coordinate 41,074 downwards.
GTGAACAATTTATCGCAACCGTCTACAACGCTATTCGCAATAATCCCAACCTGTGGCCGAATACAGCATTGCTCATTGTGTATGACGAGCACGGAGGCATTTACGATCACGTGCCGCCCCCCGCGTGTCTGCCCGATGGATTCGTTGCTCAGCCCAAAGACACGGGCACACCCGATCCATTTCACTTCGATCGTTTGGGCGTGCGGGTCCCTGCTGTTCTTGTTTCTCCATGGGTCGCCGCAAACACTGTCATTAACGAGGTCTTCGAGCACTCATCGATTCCAGCTACCATGACGGACTATTTCATTGGTGCGTATAACAACCGGTCTCCGCGCGAAATAGCGGCGAACACGTTTCTCGGCTATCTCAACCAGCCCACAATACGAGCAGAGAGCGATTGCCCTACATTCAAAAATTCCTAGCTCAGGAGCGACGCGATGAACACAATCCTGGTACCAGGACCATCCAAGGAAGCCTTTAACAAGCATCGGCGCGTGTCGGACCTCATCAAGGCCCAAATCGCGCACTTCAAGCATCTTGAGCAAAAGCTTCCCATCGAGTTGCGGCGAACCATTCCGCAGCACCCGATCCTCACCGAGGATGATGCCGCGCGCTACATCGCACCCATGACGAAGCTTCTTCTTTCTCGCCGACTTTTGACTGTCGTGCCTGCAACTTCTACAGCCATCAAAGCGAAGAGGACGGCGGCGAGCCCCCGACAAAAAGGCTTGGCGATCGCCGCTGCAGCCGATGATTCAGGGTCTACGACGAAAGATAATGCCAAAAGGAAAATACCAGCAGCGAATACCAAGAGGTCGAAATGAGAACGGCCGTCCTTCTAGCTGCCTTGTACATTCTCGCGAATGCAAGCGCTTCGGCGCAGGACACCGGAATGAACGAAAGCCGCATACACCGCGACTTCCGCGTCGAAAAGGAGGCACTTTCTTCCTGCGCCAAGTTGGCCAAGCTCATGGATTGCGGGCAGACCCTTGTCCTCGGTCAGCCGATGCATATTGCCGTCGGCAGTCTCGCCCCACAAGACGGCGTCGGGTTTGGTTTGGCATTTGTCGAGCACAAGAATTTCAGCAACGAATGGAGAGCGAGTTGGGACGTGGACGCAGTGGCGACACTTAACGGCTCGTGGCGCGCGGGCGCATACGTGAAAGCTTTTCGTCTGCCCGGTGGGATGGCGTACCGGACTGCGCCCTTGATCAACCTCTATTCGCAAAGCATCTCGCTTAATCGGGTGGACTACTACGGTCTGGGGTCTGCCACAACACCGCTGGCTCACTCGACCTACGGGTTCACCGAGAACATTACAGGCGTGAGTGCGGCAATTCCGCTTTGGGGCGCTTTGCACCGCGCGGGCATCGCGGTTGTTGCAGAATTAAACGGCCGCTTCCCATCCGTACGCTCGGGCAGCGAGTCGAATCTTCCATCGACGACCACGCTCTTTAATGAAGCCACCGCCCCGGGCCTGACGCGCCAGTCTGCTTATCTCCAGCCGTCTGAGGGTTTGCGCATCGATCCCGCGCTTTTCAAGGATCACATTCGACTCAACTACCTGGTGCAGTTTCAACAATTCGTATCGCCCGGCGCAGGTACTTATTCGTTCCGCCGCTTCAATGGCGACTTCAGCCATGAGATACCCTTGTACAGTCTGTTACCTGGAAAGTTAGGAAAGGCCTACTACCCCAATCGCGCCGCACAATTTCCCCACGACGGACCAGATGACTGCACCGCCACCAGTGGAGGACAAAACATTTCTCGACATCGGGCCGCAGCCGCAGATGCCCATCAAAGCACCGCCCGCCCCTGCCCCATCATTTCCACCACAGACAAGCTTGAAGGTTCAATCACTCTGCGGGCCTTCATATCGGAGTCGTTTGCGCGCAGTGGTAGCGTCGTTCCGTTCTATTTCATGCCAACGACCGGGGGATCCGACATCAACGGAACGCGCATTCTAGCCAGCTATCCGGATTATCGATTCCGCGCTCCGAACCTGCTTTTATTCAGAGGAACGATCGAACATTCCATCGGCAAACTTCCGCTGGGGGCGATTTTCTCAGTGGACGAGGCCAAGATCGGAATGCGGCGCGGCGACGTAAGCATTGACCACTTGGGCCACACATTCAGCGCAGGCCTAACCGTTCATGCAGGTGGACTTCCGCTTATCTATTTACAGTATGCATGGGGCGGACACGAAGGCAGTCACACTACGACAACGATCAGCCCGTCGCTACTCGGCAGCTCTTCGCGGCCTTCACTCTTCTGAGAGCGACGCGCGACTTAATTGCTACGACTCCCCAGGAACGCGTGTCGAGCACGCTTGCCAGATGCCTGCCATATCTTCACGACCTCATAAACTATCGTGGTCCCATAAGTGACGGCGATCCAGACCATGACTGCCTCAATAGGCAGACCAGCCCAGGCTCCAATAAACAGACCCATCATTTCCTTCTGCTGATATCCCCACCAGCCGTATGGCACGGCGAGTGTTGCCTCCCAAAACAAGCTGATCAACAGAATCATGAAGATGGTCAGACTGAACGCCCGCCAGTTGATAAATCGTCGCGCAACATGAAAAAAGCTCATCGAAGGGGCAAAGCCACCAAGCACAAGCACAGTGAAATAGCCGGGGAACCCTTCAGGAAAGGGAGACCGAAATTTCTTGTACAGCAACGCGAGACCGATCAACACCAATGCAGCAAGGAGTGAAGTTGGGTGGAATCTCAGAAGGCGACGAATCTGTGCAGCCTGGTTCCCGTAGTCTGCCATGCTATACGCGGCCAACCAGTAGTCATCGAGCCAAACATAGATGAGGAGAACCGCAAGAAATCCTGTGAAGTAGAAAGCATATTCTTCGATAGGCACCGTACCCCCTAATGAGGGAGCGCCGATTCCGACTGTCGCGCCAAGGTTCGGAAATACGAAGAGACTGTGGGCGAAGAAGAAATCGAGTCCGAAGCCAATCGGCACCAAGACCCATATAGTCCGCCAGAATGCCCGCTTTGAGACCCTCACTCTTTCGCTCGGCAGCAACCATCCGCCGATGACCGCAATCGGAATTACAAAAAGCGACAAACTCCATGTGTAGCCATAAGGAGTCGGATTTTTGCTTGTGAGTTGGATGATCGCCGCGACGCGCACAGTGTGCAGGGTAATCCCCGCCGGTACGGCAATGATCGCCAGCATGACAAAGACGATCCATGCACTCATTTGCGAACTTGGCGTTTTCTCAGTCATAACTTTCGGATCGTGGCAGGCACTTCAATCGTAGTGCTGCGCAGCATGACGCGCTATTTCACCGCATTCATAGTCGGCTGCACCCACGAGAAAACGAAGCTTGTGATCTCGGGAAATTGCGCGACGATGAGTCCGAGCGCAGGCACGCCAACAAAACTAACAATCCTCAGCCAGAAATGAGCGCCCAGCGCGCCCGGGGCTGTGTTGGTTATATAGCTCAGCGTGCTGTCTCGATCCAGACCTGCATAAACAATTCCGACCACCGTCCCGATCAAGGCTAAGAGCACAACAAGCGAAAGCGAAATTACCGGACGCGGCGTAAACGGATAGAATCCTACGGCTAACGCAATGGCCGCGAATAAGCCGATCATTGATAGCACCTTACTGCGCATACAGCCTAACAAATTTTGCAGATACCCAACATAGATCATGCAGACGAATTCTTCTGCCAGTCTCACGGGCATGTTCCCGCTGAGCGTCATGTGCACATTTGTCTTGTCGTCAGACGGGGTCGCGCGCAAGTCGAGCGAGGTCCGCTCCGAGAGCCACTGCGGAACGAGCAGTTCGTTGAGTATCTCTTCGGCGCACGCGCAAAATTGCAGCCGTATAGTTAAAGCTTCGTCATCATTGATCATCGCAAGATCCGGCCCCTTACTGCGTTCCTGGACAAAATGCCAACCCTGCGCCCATGATTTGTTCACGCATTGACGAAGGTTATCCGACCCGCAATCGCGGTATTCAAATGCCGCAAGTTCGTTCCGAAGATGGAGAAGGGCCTCCAATTGATGCGAAAAGATCTTGTAACGAGCGCGGGATGAAGTGCCACTCAACTTCCAAAGCGATTGCATCGATAATCCCTGCAGCGCTGCAAACGTACGTCGCAATGGCAACCGATTCAATGCCAGCAGCAAGCGTTTGAGTGCCAGCCATGTCGAATAGAATTGTTCGCTCTCTAGCAAGAGCAGGTACAGCGCGATGGCGATCACAGCATGCAATGCACGGTTGAAAGCAGTATTCTCCAAGCTGTGCAGAACCAGGTCGAACGCCTGCATCCACGCTCGCTGCAGGACAAAAGCGAGCAAAACCACCAGAAAGAGCGGAATTGCGTAAAACAAATGTGTGTGTCTGCCGAGTCTCGGAAAAGGCCTTGCCGCTGCCTCGATGCTTCCGGCCAGATCGTCGCTGACTTGAGACAGTCCTAACGGAATTTGCTTGCGACGCGGCAGAACAGGGCGGCCGTTGCCAAGCAGCGTTAATCCGGAAAGAGTTTGCCAGAACCACCAGTAAAATCCGGCCAGCATCACAATCGTTGAGATGATCGGCGAAACTCCGCTTGTCAGATGCACCGAGCGATAAGCCGTCGTCACGCCGCTTGAATCGGCTTCATTGAAGTCATACGTGAGCCATCCCGTGATTCCGAAGAAAATGACAATCGCAAACATCAGGCATATCCAAAGCAAAGAAAAGTGAAGTCTCTTCCTTTGGTTCTCTTTGGACTTCCGTAATTCGGCGTCGTTTTCGGGCGCGTTCGGTTCATTCCACCACTTCAATTCCAGCGTAGCCAGTAACAGTGCGGTTACGGTTGCTGCACATATGACCAGCACCCACACGCGGTCCATGGTGTCGAGCCACAAGTAGATTCGGCCCGAGGCGAGCGACAACATGAGAAGAAGGGAACAAATCACGGCCCATCCAACTGCGATCAGGGCGGGGCCACGATTTCCTTCGAGCGGGGTAAATTGCACAAACATGCCAAAATTCTGGCGCTTCCAGCCGTAGCGGCAAGCGAAGAAATGAATTCCAAATGCAAACAGGGCCAGGATGCAGCAAAATCTCCAGGAGCTTGATAAAGTGAGGTGCTCCTTCGGTGTTTTTTCGTGCGCCACGGTTGATTCTGTTTTTGGCGCTCTCTTCACGATGGCAAGATTTGAGAAATGCGAGTGGTCCTCGATGGGATCCTTCAGTATTGCGAGAGGCCAATAACCGTCTCGTCCGATCACCGCCAGCCACGTGGCGGCCTTTGACTCATCACCCGCGCCTGTCGGCGAATCCCAGAAGGGAAGCGCATAATCCGGGATGTCTGACTTGGGTTCATGCTTGTATGTGTAGTCTGGCGTGCTTTCTTCTGCTGTAACTCCAGGGTCTGTAGTTAGAAAGCGAACCGCAAGATAGTCCCCTTCCATTGTGTAGCTTCCAAATACGCGATGCGCATGCTGCGGAACGCTTTCGATCTGCTTTGTCCAATCTTGACCGCGAGGCAAAAGTGGAAAAGTTGAGAGAGACACAACGCCGCGAAATTCCGTCGAGTCGATCTCTCGTGCAAAAAGTAGGTCCGATCCCATGGTCACGATATATGCCGTCGGATAAGCCCGATGCAAAAAGCGAGTTAAAAATAAATAGTCAAGACTGTTCGTACTGCGAAGGACGACATACCGTATTCCATGCGTCCTAAGAGTGTTCACGATTCCATATAATTGCGCTTCTTGAGTGAGCGCCATGTTAGTGCCACTGAAGGGTTCGATAGTATCCGTATCGCGATGTACGGTCGGATCACTTTCCGCGCGCAGCACTGTTTGCGGCGCATTCGTCGAGCTAGTTTTGGATCCGGCAGAGAAAATCGACTGTTCCTGATAGGCAGATCGGATCGCCGAGATATCGCGCGGGTAATATAGATGAACGGGTTTGTCGTTTAGCGGGTATGGCGGATTGCAGGACGAAAATCCGGGGTCTGTGCCTTCCTGGGAAGCTGGGCGAGCGGAATCAGGCAAGCCGCCGTAGGCGGTTTCATCTTCAGAAAGAATGGCGACCTCTGAGAGCAGGTGCCCGCGATTCTTTAGATATTTAAAAAGGCGAGCAGACTGCAACGCATCATTTTCTTCAAAGTCGGCAAGCCGCACCGGAAGTCGGATTCTAGGCGGCGTCTCCACTTTCGATTCTGGCGGGTTCAATTCTTTTTTTATCCAACGCCACGAAGCGCACCCGCGTATTCGGCCAGAGTAAAGCAGAGCGCTTGAAAATGAATTTACATACAGACGCGTTTCCTCAAGTGCGCGCACAAATGACGGCACGGAACCAGAAAAATTTGGTCCAAGGATGCGAAGCACTTTGTCCGGCCGGGTTTTGCTGGCATGCTTGTCGATGAAGTTGAGAGCGTTGTCCCATTGCATTCTGTTCACACCGGAAGTGGGCGTCTCTGCAACAACGAAGACAAACATGCCGCAAAGGTATGGTGCGTTGTCCAGGTGCGAATCCGGTGCAGAAGCTTTGCAATTATCCGGTTTGACGGCAGACATGCCGCGGCGAAAAAGTATCAACCCCGGACACGCTTCTCTGCGCGTGGCTTCGCGAAGCTCTACTTCACCGCCCGCGTTGTTCGTCGAGGCAGGGCGCCAAGGCAACCACGAAGAATCGTAGGTGTACTTCTCATCCTGTGCAGCTTGCTGAACCGTTTCAAGAGTGCGATCGAATTGCAAATTTAGATGGGTGTGAATAGGGTCTGGAACCGTAACAATCATGAGGCGAATTCCCTCGGGAATGGTTCCAGACGACATGGCCGCTTGCTGCTGTGTTCCGTAAAGATACTGAGCAATCAAGGCGGCTATCTGGCCCCTTTGGTCGGCCTCCCGTCCCGGATTCCCTGCATGATTTCCCGCGGTCACGCCATCAGCGAACGCATCACAAGTCTCATCTGAAGCGACAGCCATTTTAGGTGCGGCATCTTTCGACGTCACCTCATTTTGTGGTTTAAAGCTATCCTCGGCCGAACTTGTCACACCGCCAGGTCCGTTTGCGAAATGAAGTCCGGTGATCAGGAATGTGAAAAGGGCCAGAAACCCTGCACCACGCTTCATGAACCTTTCTCCTTTGCAACGAACTCATCGAGTACCCGTTGGGGTCGCTGGGCGTCAGCTTTGCAAACAGCACATTGCCTGACGAATGCTAAAACGCATACTTGCTATAGATAGTTGAGAAACATGCTATGCAATGCACGCTGCTAGACCCCGGGGAAAGGGAGTTGCCATCATGGCGATGCGATGAATGGCTTTTGACATCGGCACGCGGTGACAAATGGAAAGCGGTGAAGTTACGAGTCTACGGCCAGCGTGATGTCCCCAGCATTGTTGGAGTTTTCGTACGCGAATGTCAACGTCCAATAGGGCCACCGGTCGCGGATTTGCGAAATGCTCTACGTAAGGTCAGGCCCGAAGAGTCTCAAGCTCCCGTGGTTGCTGCTTTTCCCGCCTGTTGCTGCACCGAACTCCATTGCGCGTGTTCCTGCGAAACGAGTGACTCAATGCGTTCTGCGAGTATCACCCGAGGATCGGCTGCATTCGCATACGATGCTGCTCTGGCTATGTACGTGTATTTTTCGTGCTTCAAGGCTTCACAGGTTGAGCGGTAAGTGTTCCAAAGCTGCTGATACTGATTCAGGTGCAGCAGTCCTTCTAAAATGGTGATTAATACACCAAGACCTGCAGTGACCAACTTGTCGTGTGGGAAGCTCATAGCTGCCAAAAACGGAATAAGCGCAGCGGAAAGAATCTCGACAACCTTAATGCGTTTGAATACGCGTTGTGCCGATTGACTCTTTCGGTCATACCAACCGATTTGATCTTCGAGCCGGTCGATGATCGGGTCCTGACTCGAAACCGCTCCCATCCCTTCAGACATTCAACGATCTCCTCAAACACATCTTCACTTCGCAAAACTGTTCGATCATTGTTTCACCGGCAATGACAAAGTTATACGTCCTGCGCTGTAGATGCGGCACCCGCATCGAACATTGTCATTTCAGCTTCGCGCCGGCGCAGCAAACCCGCAACAACTTGGCCGCCAGCGTGATCCCATTTGTCGAATTCGGTGGCAGCAGCAGCGGTGTCTCCCGAGTTCAACTTCTTGAGCAGAGTTGAACTCGCAAATCCTCCTGATCCGACATTGAATACGAAGTCGACTAATGCGTCGAACTCTGGCTGGCTCAATTGAATCGTAACTAGCTTGTTCACACAAGCAGCAGCGCAAGCCACATCCTGGGCAAGGAATGATTCGGCCATGTCTTGCGTGATCGTCAAGCCGCATTTAACATCCGGACTCGTATGACCATAACCAATGGTCCACACCCCGACCTGGTCCTGATACGCCGACAGGGCGCACCCCTCAAATTGTTCCGTTAGAGAGATCCCGTTTTTGCCATATGTCAGGTTATTACAACCCATTTCGGACCCTCCTGTAGCGCTCGCATTTAGCTTGGTGGTGTTCTACCAAATGGTGGCGAGGCGCAATATGTATCATGTCGCCGGAACGCAGATAAAACAGGGGAACTGGATAATCGGCGAAAAGCAATGTTGCCATCTTATTTGTCCTGCGGTCAATTCATTTCTGCAGGGCTGACTTGGTGCCACACCAATCTTTCAAGGGATTTAAGGCTGTCCTATCTCGTTTCGCAGATGCTATAACAATGCGATAGATCAGCTTGATGGCGGTTAACTATCTATCGACAAAGGGGGACGGCGACCATGAAGCTCCTGGCAAAATTTAACTTGATCCTGTTAGTGGTTTTCGGGGCTGCTGGTTTTGGGATTTCCCACCTTGCCTATAACTTTCTCGTCAGTAATGCACGCCGTGAGGTGCTCGATGAAGCCAAGTTGATGATGGCAAGCGCCAAGTCGGTTCGCGACTACACGGCCAACGATCTCTCGCCGCTCTTGCAGCAACTTCCCAAACACCGCGTACGCTTTCTTCCTGAAACGATCCCGTTTTATGGCAGCACGACGACTTTCAATGATCTACGCAAAAACTATCCTTCCTACACCTATAAGGAGGCAGCGCTTAATCCGACCAATCTAGAAGACCGTGCATCAGATTGGGAATCCGACATCATCCACAATCTGCGCGACCACCCATCTGAACAAGAAGCAAGTGGCGTTCGCGAAACCCCGACTGGCTCCTCGCTCTTCCTGGCCCGGCCCATCAAGATAACCCAGGACTGCCTTGAGTGTCATAGCACTCCGTCAGCGGCACCCCGCGCAATGCTTGCCGTTTACGGGTCTGCAAATGGGTTCGGGTGGAAGAAAGATGAGATCGTCGGGGCGCAGATCATTTCAATACCTATGTCCGTTCCTGTCGCAATCGCCGATGACGCATACCATCGCTTGTTGGTCTATCTCGTCTTGACAATGATTCTCGCTATCATCGCACTGGATGCAGCGGTCTTTTGGTTTGTCATCCATCCCTTAAGAGTTGTCTCCGAGACTGCGGACCGCGTCAGCCGTGGCGAAAAGAACGTGCCGCCCATCGTGGTTAAAGGCAGAGACGAAATTGCTACTGTAGCGGCATCCTTCAACAGAATGTATGTCAGCGTCGCCAAAGCTCTGAAGATGCTCGAAGAGGATTGATTAGGCTTCTAAATGATTCGACTCTACTTAGCTGCGGCAGGAGCGCAAAAACTTTGTCCTGTCTCCTTCCCCCTCGATCTCTCGCGCCAGTAACGTGCAAAGATCGTCTGCCGACAAACACCGCTTTGCAGCACGTTTAACTAAAACCTCTGCCGCTGGACCGATATAAACTGCCAGTTCTCTGCTGACCCGCTCGATGGTCTGTTGACTGATTGCCGAGCCAGATGCTGCCTCTCCGATTGCTGGGGAAAGATGTTTTGAGGGCGAGTGATCTGGCTGTTTGGTAATCGGATCTCCGCTGGCGTTATCCACCTTGTGGGCGGACGCGTCTGGCGATTCAACATAACGGCGAATCGACTGAATCAACAACTGCACATCCGACTTCCAACGTGCATGAGTCAACTCAACCGCATTCCTGTATGCCAATTCTTTCAGGTCATCAGGAAGCTGCTCAGCGCGCGGCATCTTTGCGCCGCGCACGAGGATAGGTACAACGGGGATGTCCCGTCGAAGCGCGGACGCCAATTCGATGCGCACAAAATCATTCTGATCGTCCAGCCGCCGCTGTCCCACGGCATCTTGTAAGTCAAGCCACGTGGGACCGATCATTGCGAGGAGCACGCTGCAACTTGCGACGCTATGGTCAATCGCCTTCCTGAAATCGCGGCCAGGTTCGATGGCCGCCACATCCATAAATATGGCGTTTTGGCTGAAGTGTAGGCTCAGATCGTCAAAGAGCCGACCAGCTTCTCCTTCGGCGTCATTCCTTCGATAATTGAGAAACACAGACAGCAGCCTGGCCTCCACTAGTGCCTGAATGATTCTGATACTGAGAGGCATAACTCACGCAGCTTCGGATTCTCCCTCCCGCGCTCCTATAAGTAGTGACGCGAGCGTAGCTAAAGAACCGGGGGCAATTGATTCTAAACTTTCAAATGCCGGATACTGACTGACACACACTATATATATATCGACCAAATGATGCGCACTAAGTTTTTGGCGGGGGTTCGACTGCCCGGTTCACGTGACCAATCAACATGCATGGCAGACTGAGTCTTTGTGGCGGAGAGGGTGAGATTGTCCAATCTAGAGCGTCTTATTCTAATAAATAGCGACATTTGAGATTGATACCCGTTTGCACGACAATCGCACGACAACCAAATTGAAGATATGGACGGCAGAGCTGTCACGTTGATGATCCGTTATAAGGACGCCGGCGGAACGTGGCGCCAATCACGGAATGCTCGGGGCGGAGACGGCCGGGTCAAGCCAGGCCACGCACGGGTCGGTGGCAAGGCGGTGCCGGTCGAAAACGTGACGTATGAGCTCCGGCACATGGTGGACCGCAGAACAGTCTACACACCCGTTGGAAAGCGGGCAGCGGTGGCTGATGCAAAGCGGGTCCAACTGGAAAACACGAAGTCGATTTTAGCGCAAGCGCTTAGGAATCTAGATGTGGAGATGGTGGAGAACACGGACAGAGCAACATTAAAAGATACAGCGGCGGCGTATGTCAAAGATGCGGAAGGTCGAAACGCACGTGAAGCTGCCCCGAAGTCCCGGCTGGTCACTGTCGCATTCATGAGCCTTCTGAGGACAAGGAAGAGACTTTGCCTTGATCAGATCGTTAGAAACGACTTCTTCACTTACCATTACGCCCTTCGAGCCGGGGGGATCGTACGGTTGCGAACAATCACGAGAGGTTGGCGTCGTGGCTACGATTCGGCGGGATGGACCGAAAGGTTATACCGCCGACTCCAAAATGTGAGGACTAGCTCCCCACAATCTACACGTCGGATCAAACCCGGGCGATGCTGAAAGCAGCCGAACCATACACGCGAATATGCATGCTGCTCGCTCTGAAATGTGGCCTCCGGGATCAGGAGTTGATGCACCTGGAGTTCAGGGACATCAATTCGATGCATAGCGAAATCTTATTCGGATCGAATCTAACGAAGCCACCAATGCGGTAGTGAGGAAGTTGGCCCGTAGTTGCCAACTTGTAGACATGCTTTACCGAACATCCGATCGACTCCGCAAGGATCTTTGCCTCGACCAAAGCCGGCAAAAGCAGCACATGGTTCTTGTTTACAGCAATCTCCCAATTTCAGATTGCCTTCGAGGCCAAAGTTTGACGCGTCATGACAGGTCAGGCTCACCCGGCGCGTATTGGAGTAGGGGCAGAGTCGCCATTGTGTGTTATAGCCCGCATTGGCCTCGCCTGCAGTGTACAACCATGAAATGGTCGAACACAGTGTCAGAGTGCACCAGCGATTCAGATGAGACAATACGGGAAAGCACCTAGATTTCTCCCAAAGGGTGGGGTGTTCCATGCCATTAAAGAGGACGCCGCTTTTGCTCGTGTCACACCCTGATTTCGCCACAAACATGGAAGCTTTCGAAGATGCGAAGGATGTCTAGGAGTGGCTACAAATGGGCCAAACGAATTTGCCTTTCGGCGAACACCAACTGAGATTTGATTCCTAAAGACGACTCAGCCAAATGCGAGAGCGGCCGCGCGGCCCGTCATCAAACCAACCTGGTGAGGGGCTGGCGCGGTACTCGGCTCCCGCTATTCGCGTCAGCTTGAACCAAGCTGCCGTCTCTTATCGCCCCTCAAATTGTTAGCAATCTTGATGCACCGAGGGCGAAAATTTGAAAGCTTCCGTGTTCCCCATATAAATATGGGCCCAGAGTTGCATCCCTGTGAGGGAATGCACAGAGCGCCGCATCCAGAAGGGCCCCAAGCAGCCTCAGAATTCTACGGTCGCCGGTGACGCCGATCTCCCAAGACTTTCATTTGCGATTTTCGACGTGTTAATCCACCAATCATGATCCGTGCAAGGAAGAAGATCGGTCAATTATGCGGATTCATTTCACAGAGGATCGGGAATTGATTGAAGCCCTGTAGGGTATATCAAAACCGATCGGTTGCAGTGAGAGCAACGTTCTCTTTAATCAGGGAGAGGTTCCTAACGGCCTCTACATTCTTCAAAGTGGAGAGGCGACCCTTGTCATGAAATCCTGTTCAGGCACGAGCGTACTGTGCCAACATGCCCGACCGGGTTCTCTGCTTGGTCTGCCTGGCCTGCTTGGAAACGATAACCACACGTCGACTGCGACGCTCTGTGCAGGCTCCGCAGTCAGATTCGTTAATCGATGCGATTTCGACAATATGCTTCGCGCGAAGCCGTCTTGTATCTAGTTGTGCTGGAATGCTCGCGGCAGAAGTTCGCTTGTCGGCCTAGCGTTTGCAGCGTTGTAGTAGCGTTCTGCATTACCAAAACCACATTACCTAATCTGCCTTAAGGGAGGTTGACGCGTTGCTCCCTGGGAAAGCGGACTGTGTCAGCACGATTCATCGAAAAGCTGCCTACCGCCCTGCACTCATCGACCCTTACACTACACGAATGCGGGATGTGAAAAGCTTTCTATGCCGCTGAACCTGCTAATTCCCCAGCTTCCCGATCCGCTGGAGGATGACCTGTCTGCCGACATTCAATCCGTCGACATGGATAGCTATCGGAACGAGAAGAAGGCCGCCACCAGTTAGCAGGAATGTGGTCCACAATACCCGCCCAGATCAGGGCTGGGCTGGGCCCCCACTAATTCGCGCCTCTTCTGGCTGCCACCATCTTCCAGTGCCCCGCATCGACACCTGCTCTATTTGTCAATTAACAGTGTTTGAACCAACGAACGTGAATTCGGCTTGAGTAAATGTGAGCGGCACGTTTGCCAACAGCGGTTCGCTAGGCGTCATCGTAGAGTCCTTCGCCGGAATCGTCTGATGATTGCAGAATTACATGGGAGCTGGACCTTGTTCGCGTTAGTTTACTTTGTCGAGGTGCGAAATTTCACTTCCATACTGAGCTTCCTCTTTAATAAGAAGTCATAGGCAATCCTCGCCATGCGTTAAAGAGGCGAAAGTTTTTCACTCATGACGCAACCAACAAACGAAGGTATTCCTGTGTAAGGATGGCGCGTAATCGAAGAGTGACGGCAGGATCACACGGTATCTCGAGTGAGTGGCAGCGATCGATGGCGGTGCGCAGGTCCCGGAGAAACGCCACGCAGGAGGGGCAAGCCTCGATATGTTCGCGCATTTGCTCACAGGTGGGAGGTTCGACCCTACCGTCTAGATATTCAGAGATATTGGCAAAGAGATCGCGACATTCGGCGGGACGGTGGCTACCGTTTTTCCGCCCACGCTTGCGCAGCGTCGCGAAGGACAGGATTTTATCCGATTGCTCAGAAGTACCGCTGAGCAGCTGATTTGCCTCCTTACGCACACTTAAACGTGCCCGATGAAGACGAATACGCACGGTCCCTTGCTGTAATTCTAGAATCTGCGCGACCTGTTCAGTCGACAACTGTTCAACGTCGTGGAGCACCAGAACAATACGCAAGGTTGCCGGTATGCGCAAGATCGCCTGATGCAATAGCTGGTGTCGCTCGGCGTGGAGCAGGTTGCCTTCGGGACTCTTGCCGGAATCCTGGAGGAGTAGCCCCAGCTCTTCACCGCTCGGCAGCAGCTGGTCAAGCGAAAGGATTCTTTCCGGAGCATGTGAACCCTTGCGACGCATGCGCCAGCAACGGTTTCTGGTGACTGTATATAACCACACAGCGAGTTCCTGCGGGGCCTTGAACTTGGCCAAGTGCCGAAGGGAGCGAAAAAGCACCTCCTGCATGGTGTCTTCCGCATCCTGGGGATGGCCGCAGATCTTCATACTGAAGGAATAGACCGTGTTCTGGAGGAGTCCTATCGCTTCTTCGACAGCTTCAGGAGTGTTGCGGCGCAAAAGATCGGTGGCTCGGATCAGTTCAGGTCGCATCGCATGGGATCATCGAGATCTATTCAAGTGTATTCCCGGCATGCGTGACATTGAGCGGCTTTCCCTTAAGTGTTCTCATTACCGCGCAAAGCATCTGGCCTCCCGGGGCGTCAAGCTGCTAGGCCTGCGATGCGTTGAAACGCTCGCGGTCATTGGGCATCACCTTACTGCGCAGCTTGCGTCTTTGAGGCCCATCGCGCGCAGCATTGAGATTGCAGGGCACCAGTTCGTGACGGCCGACTGTAGTAAGTTGAGTCCCACGAAGACTGTCAGCCAGAGCCAATAGAGCGATAGGAAATATGCGAGTGCAAGCGATAACAACACCATCACGCCTGCCATCAGGCGCACACCGCGTTCTACTGTCATGATATCAACGCTCCTTTTTCTGTTTTGCTTTGAGATGTAATCTTCGATTGATGATTTGAATGCACCATGTAGTAAAGGACTGGGATTGTGGGCCATGAAAGGAACGTCGAAGCGACAGCTCCCGCGATGAGAGACAATGCAAGTCCCTGAAAAATTGGGTCAGTGAGAATCACGCTCGCGCCGACGACCACTGCGGCCGCAGTGAGCAGCATGGGCCGGAAGCGCGTCGCTCCGGCATCGATTACCGCTTCGGCCAGAGGCATTCCCTGACCAATACGAAGTTCGATGAAGTCGACCAGGATGATCGAATTGCGCACAATAATTCCGGCTCCCGCAATGAACCCGATCATTGAGGTTGCTGTAAAGAACGCGCCCAAGATTGCATGGGCCGGCATGATGCCCACAAGCGTGAGCGGAATGGGTGCCATGATGATCAGCGGCACGATGAATGACCGAAACCAGCCGACCACGAGGACGTATATAAGAATAAGCACCGCAGCGAACGCGAGGCCCATGTCGCGAAAGACTTCGATGGTGATATGCCACTCGCCATCCCACTTCATCGAGTAATGGTCTGTCGAGTCGGGCATGGACGCGTTATAACGCGCCAGCGTGTACCCGGCCGGAAGAGTGAGATGGTCGAGATCCTTATTCATCTTCAGGATGGCGTAGACGGGGCTCTCTTCAGCACCGGCCACGTCACCCGTGACATAGACGACGCGGCGCAGGTTCTTGTGATAAATGCTCGGCTCGATAGTGCCGTGCCCATCCGTGACCAACTCCCGCAGTGAGACCATGCCACCATCCGTACTGGGCAGGCGAATGTTCTGAAGGCCCTGCTCAGAAGAACGATCCACGCGGTCAACCTCGACGATTGCGGGGACTGCTTCACGGGCGGTTCCATCATGGATCAAGCCGATTTGCATACCAGAGGTAGCAAGCGCCAACGCACGCGCCACGTCCAAAACTGCTATGCCATGCTGCGCCGCCTTTACCTCATCCACGCGAATTGTCAGCCTCGGTTGTGCGTCTTCAACGTACCAGTCCGTATCGACAACTCCCGGAGTGTGCTGAAAGATTTGTTTGATCTGCTTGGCGACTTGGGTCTGACCCTCAAGATCTGGCCCGTAAACCTCTGCTACCAGGGTCTGTATAACCGGTGGCCCCGGGGGAACCTCGCTGACCTGAATGCGCGCACCATAGGCGTTCCCGATCGCGTCTAGCAATGGGCGAAGCCGCTTGGCGATGGCGTGGCTTTGCTCACTGCGCTGCTTTGCCGGCAGCAGGTTCACCTGAATGTCGGCCTGATTCGGCTGGCGGCGCATGTAGTAGTGCCGCACCAGGCCATTGAAGTTGTAAGGACCTGAAACTCCTGCATAAGTCTGGTAATTCAATACGTCGGGCTGGCGCGCGAGTTCCTCGCCAAGTGCCTGAGCAACACGAGCGGTCTGTTCGAGTGGCGTGCCGTCAGGCATGTTAATGACGACTTGCAACTCGCTCTTGTTGTCGAACGGAAGCATCTTGACGCGCACCAGGCCCAGCGGCACCAGCGCAACCGAGATGAGAAAAAGTATCGCTACCCCGATGAAAAACAGAGTGCGATTGCGGGCCGACTGAATCAACGGCGTCATGATGCGGCGATAGAGTCTGGTTCGCCAGTTCTCTGTCTCCGGTTCCAGGATTCTGGCCCTTTCAAAGTGCTTGCCTAGCAGGCGAAGCGCGGCCCAGGGAGAAACGACAAACGCAACCATCAGCGAGAAGAGCATGGCTGCGGAAGCTCCCACTGGGATAGGTCGCATGTACGGTCCCATCAGGCCGCGAACAAAGGCCATGGGCAGCACCGCAGCAATCACGGCAAAGGTGGCGAGAATGGTGGGGTTGCCCACCTCGGCGACCGCCTCCACTGCAACCGTACTCTTCGAGCGGCCGTGGTTTTCAGGGAGGCGGAAATGGCGAACCATGTTCTCTACGACAACGATGGCGTCATCGACAAGAATGCCGATGCTGAAGATCAAGGCGAAAAGCGTAACGCGATTGATGGTGTAGCCCATCAAATAAAACACTGACATGGTCAGCGCGAGCGTGACCGGAATGGCGAGCAGTACGACGCCCGACTCGCGCCAACCCAGAAAGAGCGCGACCAGAAACGTCACAGACAGTGTTGCCAGGAGCAAGTGTTCGAGTAGTTCATCTGATTTGTTCTTTGCTGTTTCGCCGTAATCGCGTGTCGTAGTTACCGTCACGTCGGTGGGTATCGACACGCCCTGCATCTCATGCACGCGCTTCAAAACGGCATTGGCGATATCGGTGGCGTTAGTACCTTTGCGCTTGGCTACTGTGATGGTGACGGCCGGGTACTGTACTGCTGGTGCTGCACCTGAGTTTGTCGCACCGAAGACTACATAGTCCGCAGGATCGGCGGCGCCGTCCACGATCTTTTCGGCCACATCACGCAGATACACTGGATGCCCGCGAACGACCCCGACTACGACGGCTTCCAAATCTTCCCGGCGGGTAAACAGGTTGCCTGCATCTACCCTGACCTCCCGGTTGTTTTCAGCGAAGTCCCCCGCCTGCACGCTTGCGTTCGCGGCCTGCAGATGCCCAACAATGGCCATCGAAGACAGTCCGTAGGCATTCAGCTTTTCGGTGCTTAGAACTACCCGCATGCTGCGCGGCAATCCGCCAATGATGGCCGTCTCCGAAACGTCCGAAATCTGCCCAATGTTGTGTCGCATCTCGGCTGCGATGGCGCGAAGCTGATAGCCGTTGTAATGTTCGCCCCACAGAGTCAGGGCAAGGATGGGGACATCGTCGATGGAGCGGGCCTTGATGAGCGGTTGCGAAACTCCCGGCGGCATCCCATCGGAGTTTGAGTAGAGCTTGCTGTAGACCTTGATCAGTGCATCTTCCTGCGGCGTGCCGACCAGGAATCGGACGATCACGAGGCTCTGCCCGGGTGACGATGTCGAGTACACATATTCGACGCCCGAAATCTGATGCACCAGGTTCTCGATCGGCAGGGTCACGCGTTCTTCCACCTCTGCCGGTGAAGCGCCAGGCATGGCGGTAGTAATATCCAGCATCGGCACAAGAATCTGTGGCTCTTCCTCGCGGGGAATGAGGGCGATCGAGAAGATGCCGAGGGCCAGCGATGCAGCGATAAAAAGCGGCGTCAGCTTGGAGTTGAGAAAGGTTTGGGCCAAGCGACCGGCTATTCCGAGTTCTTGTTTCATGGTTGAGCCTGGATGCGCTTGCCGGAGAGATCGCGGTCGGAAGGTGTGTCAACGAGCTTTTCGCCTGCGGAGATACCTGACAGAACCTCTACGAGATCGCCTTGTGCCGCGCCCAAAGTAAGGTAGCGAAGTTGCGCAACTCCCTGGCTGTCGAGAACATACACACAGGCCAGCGAGCCGCGCGAGACAACTGCGGAGCGCGGAATAAGGATCGCCTGTCGGACGCCATTGGCAATCTCGGCGGTGCCATACATGCCCGCGCGTATTTGGCTCGAGAACGGCAAGTCAATCTTGATCAGAAAGCTATGGCTTGCCGGGTCGGCTGCGGGCAAAATCTCTTGAATGGCGCCAGGCATACCTTTAGAACTAACGCTTTCGATTTCAACCGGGACCTTCATCCCCTTGTGAACGATGTCGATCGCCGATTGGTCCACCGTCGCTTGCAGTTGCAGGGCACCGGCTTGATCAATCTGCATGAGGGGCACGCCTGGTGCCGCCATGGTTCCCGGGTCGGCCATCCGCGCCGTGACTACGCCGGAAAAGGGAGCCACCAGATGCGTATATCCAAGCATCGTGTGCGCACCGCTCTCCTGGGCTCGCGCCACATCGGTTTGTGCGCGCACCGCCTCAAGCTTTGCAGTGGCGGACTCCGCGCGGCGGGAGACTTCATCCATTTCCTGGGGGCTCACACTTTTCTGCGCTTCAAGTTGCCGATAGCGTACCAGTGTACTGGCCGCGAGCTTGGCGTCAGTTTCCGCGGCGGCCTGTTGGCTTTGCGCGGCCTTGACTCCTGCTTGGGCCTGAACTGTTGACGCGCGCAGGGCCGCATCGTCGAGCACAATCAGAGTCTGTCCTGCCCGTACCGTATCGCCCTCCCGCACCAGGACCTGCTGGATGCGGCCCATGACCTGCGCTGAAACAACCGCGGTCTGCCGCGAATGAACGGTTCCCGTGGCACGCAGGTTCTGAGTCACCTGTTGCTGCTGGCTCTGGACCACTCGCGCCTGAATGGTTTGTATAACCTTCGGAGACGCAGAAACGGCGCCATGACAACCGGCCACTATCGCCGCAGAAACGGCAAGCAAACTCGCACCTAAAACAGCCCTCATTGCAATGCCTCCGCTACATCGGGAGTTAGCGTCCCTGTCGCGTATAAAAGTTCGGTATACGCTATGGCATTTCCGTAGACCGCATGCCAGTAATTGGATTGGCTCTGCCGCTCGGCATCCTCAGCCCGCAGCAAATCTGTCATCGTTGCAAGCCCCGCGTCATAGCGATTCTTCAATATCCGCAGACTCTCGCCCGATTGGTCCATTGCTGCCTGCGCAGTACGAATCGACAGTGCTGCTGTCTGGCGGTGAATGTGCGCCTGGCTCACTTCAAGCCGCACATGCTGCTGGCGGGCAGCCAGTTGCGCGTCGATTTTATGTTTCGCGGCGCTCTCCTTCGCAAACTGAGCGCGCTTGCCGATGGGCAGAATGTCGAGGCTGATCTGAACCCCTGCCACCCAGTTGTTGCCACCCGGATGGCCCAGCGAGCCCCGATCCTCTTCCCAGTTTCCGTAAGCGCTCACCCGAGGCCCAAGGTCCGACTTAGCCGCTCCGACGGCTAAGTCCTGCGCTGACTGCGCCTGTCCCATCGCTGTCAGATCGGGCCTGGTCTTTAAAGCAGTCGCAATCTCCTGCTCCAGCGGAATCTCCGGGAACGTCCGTGCCTCAATGGGCTTCAGCTCGAATACCTTCAGGTCAGCGGCGCCCATGGCCTCGCGCAACTGCGCCCACCCGAGTTCCAGGTCGCCTTGGGCAGCTATCCATTCCTGCTTGCGGGCGGCCACATTCACCAGTGCCGACATCCGATCCGACTCCAGCGCGAGACCGGCCCTGACACGATCATCGACTGAAGTCAGCAATGCCGCGGCGGTGTCCTGTTCATGCTGCGCAACATCGATCTCCCGCTGCGCGTAGAGCACAGACTGGTATGCCCCTACGACGCCGAACACGATCTGTTGGTCCGCAGCCTTGGCGGACGAAGATGCGCTTTCTTTGAAGAGATTGGCGCGGTGAATCTGCTTCTGTGTCTTGAGCGAGTCGAAGGCCACCCATGAGCCAGACAATCGAGTGGAAAAATTGCCAATGGGCCGCGGTCGATTCAAAGCGTTCAACGCAAAGTCGACTTGCGTGAACTCCTGCTGTCTCAGCCTCGAACCGAAGGCATAAACAGGATCGTCGCCCCGGGAAATGTCTTCCGTAAAGGCGAGTTGCGGCAGGAGCGCAGAGCGAGCCAGGGTGGCGCCCGCTATGGCTTCTTCGCTGCCGGCGCGCGCGATCGCAGCTTCAGGGCTCTCGACCAGAGCTCGATTGATCGCTTGCCTTAGCGTCAGCGTTCCCTGCGCAGCGGCCGCCAATCCCCCCATACAGATCAGGAGAATAAGGCTCAATGATTGATAAAGGCGTGACCTCATGGGCAAAAAATCCTTGAATGATTCACTCATAGGAATAAAGCCACGAAATCAGACATTCGTTACAAAATTGATGCAGTTAAATTGGCAGCTACATTGGTCGCGACCTTGCAACGCTTGCGGACTCTTTTGCGAAGCTCTGCGACGGCTGAAACCATGAAACGGCTAGAATGGCTTTGTGTTTTGACATGACGTGCCGGCGCCAGTCATTTCCGCCCCAAACGATTTTGAACAGCCCGCCGGGGAGGGTTGAATATGAGTCTCAGCTCCGAAATGGTTTGCCCGCCGGTTGGGGATCAGCCGCTAAGTGAAGCAACACAGATCGCTTTGTATGGCGTGACGCGCGTCTTGGCTTCTGTGGGGAGAGCGTTTGTTTGCCTGGATTCTGATTTCCGGATCGTACACGCCTCTTATCTGCTTGACGATTTGCTGGGCAAAGGAATCTCCCGTGCACTGGTTGGCCGGGGAATTGAAGAATTGCTGGGGGCCGACCTTTTTGGGGCGAGAGGGCCATTGCGCGAAGCATTGGTGGCTGGTCACAGGCGAGAAGGTTGGAGAGCTACTTTACAGTTAAAAGACACCGTTTCGCGGCTGGTGTCGATCACCGCAGCGCCGGTCGTGCATGAACCCTCGGACATTTGTGACCCACGGATGAGGTTTGTGGTCCTGCTTCGTCCTGCGGAAGAGGAGGAGAGCTGCTCTAACTCCCCCGCCTTCTATTCAGACGCTATCGCTTGTTCGCCGGCCATGCAGCGCATTTTCCGACTTGTAGAGACGTTGCAACACAGCGAAGCGGCAGTATTGATCAGCGGCGAAAGCGGAACGGGCAAAGAGGTGGTGGCCCGCGCCATTCACCAGAGCTCACCGCGCAGCAGTGGTCCTTTCATTGGCGTAAACTGCGGCGCCCTTCCCGGCGACCTGCTCGAATCTGAGTTGTTCGGTCACATTCGTGGAGCTTTTACCGGGGCAGTGCGCGATCGCGTTGGTCGCTTCGAACTGGCCTCTCATGGAACGCTGTTTCTGGATGAAATTGGCGACCTGCCTCCATTGCTACAGGTCAAGCTTTTGCGCGTGCTTCAGGAGCGCCAATACGAACGGGTGGGAGAAAGCGTGCCGCGTACGGCTCGCGCGCGCATTATTGCCGCTACAAACGTGGACCTTCGCATTGCGCTGCGCCAAGGCCGGCTGCGGGAAGATCTGTACTACCGGCTGTGCGTAGTCCCCATCGAAGTGCCGCCGCTGAGGGATCGCAGAGAAGACATTCCGCCCCTCGCATCGCACTTGCTCAATCGCGTTACCTGTCAGCATGGGTTGATCCGGCGCATGTCTCCACAGGCAATGCGCTTGCTGTTGGAGTACTCCTGGCCGGGGAATGTGCGGGAGTTGGCCAATGTCATGGAGTATGCAGTCGCAGTCGCGAAAATCGAAACGATTTTGCCCGAGGACCTCCCCGCTGAGATTCGTCTCTCGACTCCCGCTCCTAAACCGTTTGCAACAGAACGGGGAGCCCTTCGACTGCCGGACTCTGGTCAGCAAGAGCCACGCACCGTCGAAGCGGATCGCCTCCTGTCGGCCCTGGAGACTCATCGCTGGAGCCGTTCCGAGGCCGCGCGAGCATTGGGCCTCAGCCGCTCAACGCTTTGGCGCAAGATGCGGGAATTACACCTAACAGAAAAGTCTGAAGGCTGAGACAGTTTGTTGCAACGGTGAAACATGCTGTTGCACCATTGCGTTTCACGACCTGACCAACCCTCTCCAAGCCTTTGATTCCATGGCTTCTTGCTTTTGGAATGTTACGTGCAATATACCTCTTCAAGATCGCTCACAATGTTGCTGCGCAAGAACAAAGGACGCGGCTCGAACGATCTCCGATGAGGGGATTATGGAAACTGCGAAGAATTGGTTTGGTCGGATGCCAGCCAAAGGTTTGGCACTTGCTTCAATGTTAGTGTTCTGTTCATCATCGCTCCAGGCCACTGACGGCCATTTTCTGCATGGCGCCGGTCCGGTTAACGAGGCAATGGGCGGGGCCGACACAGGAATCTGTCTGGATGCAACCGGTTCAATCGCATGGAACCCGGCATGCACGACCCAGTTTGAGGGCCGGCGGTTTGAGTTTCACGCTACAGGTTTCGCGGCTTGGAGAGACCTTTCTAGCACTGTAAATGCCAACGCTTTCGGCCCCGGCGTTCCGGGGGCGACACTGCAAGGGACGACGGCAAGCCACCGCGATGCATCCGTCATGCCGGGCGTGGCTTTTGTCTACCACCGGCTGGGGAGCAGCACCGCGTATCACTTCGCCATGCTCGCCGTCAGCGGTTTTGGCGTGGACTACGACCAAAACACAAACTTTTCCAACCCCATCCTCACAGCTCAGCCACCGAATGGATTCGGTTTTGGAAAAATTAGGTCGAACTATTCATTGCTTGAGGTTCCCATAGGATTTTCCCGGGTTCTAACTGAGCGTCTCTCGGCCGGATTCTCTGTAGCACCCTCGCTTTCCATGCTGCAAGTGATTCCGGCCCCGTTTGCGGCCCCAGTGACTGCGGGCAGTACCATGCCGTACTACCTGTCGGCCGGTAACAACGCGCCTGCCATTGGCGTGGGCGCAACTGCCGGACTGCACTATGAAATCAACCATAGGTTCGGCGTGGGACTTTCGTACCATACGCCTGTCTGGTTCCAGGAGTTCACCTGGAAAAGGAAGGACTTGAGCGGCGCGTCGCACAACATGAAGTTCCAAATGAATCTGCCCCAGGTCTTGAGCATGGGGGTCGGCATTTCACCCTCGAAGAAAACCCGTGTGGGCGCGGATGTGCGTTGGTTCAACTATGCCAATACTGTGGGATTCGCAAAGTCCGGATTCAACCCAGACGGTTCAGTTGCCGGCTTCGGGTGGAACAACATCTGGGCTGTAGGCGGTGGAGTGCAGCAGCAGGTCGCCAGGCGCACCAAGTTGATCGCCGGCTACAATTATTCACAAAATCCGGTTCCTGCCAAATACGCATTTCTCAACACGCCCGCTCCTGCCATTGTGCAGCACCACGTCTCCGGCGGACTTGTGCAGACGCTGCACTCCGGCTGGGAAGTGAATGCGACCTTCTATCACGCGTTCCGCAACTCGCTAACCGGCCCATGGCTCTCGCCGCAGGGCGCAATTCCCGGCACCTCGGTCACCAGCCGCATGTCGGAGAACTCGTTGACCGTCGGATTGGCTCGTAGCTTTTAAACCCGGCTCGGCGGCAACAAATGACGCCGCGCTTGTAACACTTGCGACCGTGAAGGACTTTATTCGTATGGCAAACAACGGGAGAGGAAACACAATGCGTCAGATGCTCATTCTCGGTGGCGGAACCGCCGGTACCATCATGGCCAACAAGCTCGCCGCGGCACTGGATGAGCGGGATTGGCGAATCACCGTAGTGGACGGAACTGAGGAGCACTACTATCAGCCGGGCTTCCTCTTCGTTCCCTTCGGGATCTACAGGATGCGCGAAATCGTAAAGCCGCGGCGTCAGTATTTGCCGGGGCGCATCAAGTTCATACTCTCCGGAATTGAGCGTATCGATGCGGCCAGGAAAAGCGTCACGCTGGCTAGCGGAGAGGCTCTTCGATACGATTGTTTGATCGTTGCCACGGGCGCCGATATTCATCCTGAACAAATCGACGGCATGCTTGACGAGGAATGGGGACGCAGCAAGTTCGACTTCTACACACCGAAGGGAGCCGACCGTCTTGCCCAATTCCTTAAGAGCTGGCAAGGCGGCAAACTGGTGCTCAGCATCGCTGAGATGCCGATCAAATGCCCTGTTGCTCCGCTGGAATTCCTGTTTTTGGCCGATGCCTATTTCACAGAACGCGGCATGCGCGACAAAGTGGATCTGCACCTGGTGACGCCGCTTTCCGGTGCGTTTACCAAGCCTACTTCTAGCAAAGTGCTCGGCGAGTTTCTGGAACGCAAAGGCATAACCGTAACGCCCGACTTCGATCTGGGCCGCGTAGACAGCAAGGAAAAAAAGCTGGTGGCGTGGGACGAGACCGAGGTTAGCTACGACGTGCTCGTGTCGATCCCCCCCAATATGGGCGACCCTTGCATCGCGCGCAGTGAAATGGGCAACGAGTTGAACTTCGTTCCTACAAATAAGGAGACGCTCAAGGCCGATGGCCTTGAGGACGTCTTTGTGCTGGGCGATGCGTCGAATCTTCCCAGTTCAAAGGCCGGCTCGGTTGCGCACTTCCAATCCGAGATTCTTTTCCAGAACATCCTCGAACACATCGAGGGCCGACCGGCTAGCGCTCACTTCGATGGACACGCAAACTGTTTTATCGAGTCTGGTTTTGGCAAGGGGCTGCTGATCGACTTCAATTACGAGACCGAGCCTCTGCCCGGGGAGTTTCCACTGCCCGGCATCGGCCCCTTCAAGCTGCTCGAGGAGAGCCCAATCAACCACTACGGAAAAATGATGTTCCGCTGGGTCTATTGGAACCTGCTGCTACGCGGCATGGAGTTGCCGATTGAAGCCGAAATGTCGATGGCAGGAAAGCGGGCGCGCTAATGACCGGCGTGATGGTGGAAGACCGCATCGGCGAACTTGATCGCAAGCTGGACTTCATAGTCGAGGAGCTCGCGCACCTCCGGCGGGTACGCAACAACGCTGAAGACCTTTTAGCCGACCTCACTCTGGTCGGCAAGGATGCGATAAAAGATGCGACGGAGGCGCTTGGTTCAGCAGCGCTACGCCCCGAGGAAATCATTCACCTTATCAAGGGGGTGTTGCTCGACGCTAACCTGCTGAATAGCGCATTGCAACAGTTAGAGAGCGCGTCAGATTTCATTCAAGACGCTCAGCCAATCGCTCGCGATCTTTTCCGTCAGGCCGTCGCCGGTTGCCAAGTCGCGCAGCAGAAGGGCTACTTCAAAGCCGCGACCGCAGGGATGCGAGTCGGCGACGCGCTTGTCAAATCGCATTCTGCCAATGACTGGGAGCAAATAGAGAAGAGCGTGCCGCAACTTGTGGGAGTCATTCGCGAGCTTACACGGCCGGAGGTATTGCAGGCCTTGGAGGCTATCATTCACGGGTTTGGAAGGGTGCAGGCCACGATGAATGTTGATAAATCCGTCTTCGAACTTGTGCGAGACATGAGCTCGCATGATGCGCGTCGCGGCATGGCGATCGTCGTTGAGTTTCTCAAGGTTGTAGGATCGCGCGCCGTACTTGCCGATGCGGTTCAAATATAAGAAAGTCAAACACCAGGAAGGTGACAGATGGGAACAATGAGCATAGTTGCAAAGCCGATTGAATTGGATGCGGATGGGCATCTCGCCAATCGCAATGATTGGAATGAAGACCTGGCACGTGATATCGCGGCCCAGGAAGGCATAACAGAACTGACGCCGCAGCACTGGGCAGTCATCAACTTCATGCGCAAGGTATTCGAGAAGGAAGGCGATGCGCCATCGATTCGTCGCCTGACCAAGGAAAGCGGAGTCGATACCAAGACGCTGTATCAACTTTTCCCAAAGGGTCCCGCGAAGCGCGCGGCAAAGATTGCTGGACTCCCAAAACCCAAAGGCTGCATTTAAGGAGAGCGGCACATGACACAGACAAATGCAGCTGAACCAATTCAAAAGGTCTCCATCGTGGTTTCGCATGGGTCACTCGAAGGGGTGTATCCCGGCTTGATTATGGCCAACGGTGCGCGCATGGAAGGGATCGAAGCCTCGCTCTTCTTTACCTTCTTCGGACTGGACGCGATCATCAAGAAACGGATGAACAACCTCAAAGTCGCAACCGTCGGAAACCCTGGAATGCATATGCCGACATTGCTCGGCGCCCTACCCGGCATGTCGGCATTCGCAACCGGGATGATGAAGAAAGAGATCGAGAAGATCGACATCCCTCCCATCGGCGAATTCATCACCATGATTCACGACGCTGGATGCGAGATTTTCGCATGCCGCGCCACAGTAGACATGTTCCACCTCAAGCCCGAAGACTTCTGTGAGGAGGTCGATGGGGTGATTTCGGTCGGCCAATTCTACGAGATGGCCGCCGGCGCACAGATCATCTTCACCTGAGAAGATACTCATGCCTTGAGGGCGGGCCAGTCTCTCTTGGGCACTAGGCGCACTCGATATAAGAGGGAGAGACGTCGATACTCAGTCTCTCCTTGCGAGCACACTTAGGATCTGTTTTCGTGCTCGTCGTGACGGGACATTCGCAGTACACCTCGGGAGGCCGCATGTGCGCCGGCGGTTCCGCCGGCGCAAGAGAAGGATGGAGTGACCGATAATCTTCCCCACCATTCCAGCCAGGCCAAGAACGTATTTTTGGCAGCGCGCGCATGGGGCGCGCAGGCGGTCTGGTGTCCGCCGGCGCCAACGGCAACCGCTCAACACGCGATACATATTCCGGAATAGCCATATTTATACCGGACAGGACCACTGCTGTCCCGGGGAGCGAGACAGTTTTTGAGGGTAGGTGAGAGCAGGCATCGGGTGCCAGGGATTAGTAGAAAGGTGAGCAATATTGCCTCACTGATTTATGTCGTTTCATCGCTTTTAGTAGTGAGTCACTAGCAAGATTTTGTCCCCTGTGTACCCCGAACCAGTGCGAAAAGCTCCAATCGATCGTAGGGAAACCGGGGTCTCCCTACGATTTGACTGCAATTCGTGCACGGAAAACTGACAGTCCAGATTTGGGCAAGAATTTGCTATGTTTATACTCTCAAAACTCCCGATTTTTGGCCTGAAAAGGCAGGTTTTATGGGGCTCTGCGGGGCGGCCAGATCTGCTCGACCCGGCCGTGTAAAAAGCTGTGGGTTAAGAGAAATGCAAGCTTCTCGGCAAAGCTGGGACCTAAGGATACTTTGGAAACCAATGGATTTCTGTACATGCGCGACTCAACCTTTAGTAATAGTGCGTGTGAGCTAGATCACGGCAACCGAGCATTTTTCAATCGAACATTGTTCATGTCAGCATGCGTCGGAAGAGGAAGTGTGAGTTCTAGATGGACTGGGAAGATCTGATAGCGTCGGCTAGGAGGTTGGCAAGAGTTATCACGTCATTCGCGGTACCCATCACTGCGTATCTAGGAAATCGCCGAAGTGTCCGATGAGAGAAAAGAGCGGGAGTTGTTCGAAAATGTTGCCGTTTGTTAAGCTCTGCCTTCCGAAGACTCAACCGCAGAACGCAGAAGGGCCAGTGATGAGCGAAACTAAGCAAGCCAAAATTGGCTGTAGGCGGCGAATTCGGGGTTTTCTCGCAAAGGATACTCTGGGTTTCTGCCGCGGAGCTTCTTCCTCGGGAAGCTGCGCCCTCCCGACGGTCTTAGTTTTGATCCTCTTTCCCGGGCCTCCCCAGGTGCTTTTCGAAGAACTTGATCATCACGTCATAGGCCTCTTTTGATCCCGGCACATCGGGGTTATAGAAGAAGCCGTGAAAAAGCCCTTCCCATACGTGAAGTTCGGCATCGACTCCTGCTTTCGAAAGTTGAGCGTGCGTGTAAATCGCGCCGCTCATGGCAAAGTCGCGTGTTCCGGTAATGATGAGCGTGGGTGGAAACTTGGACAGGACCTCAGCCGAGTTGATTGGATTCACAAGAGGGTCGGCTGGATCAGTTCCCTCGAAGTAGCCCGGAGCGGGCGGCCTGCCTTCGCTCCTTGCCCCGGGCGAGGGCGAAATGCGTGCTTCTCCAAGCGGAATGGCCGTATAAGCCGCGTCTCCGCCCATGAAGCCCACACCGCTCGGTGTACCGGCTCCCGCGCAAAAAATGCCGATCGCTCCCGGCCGCGGCAGGTCGTGCTTTTGAAACCAGGCAACCGACATTGCGGTCAGCATTCCTCCTGCGGAGCACCCATACACTCCGATATCCTGCGACCGATGGGTCTTCAGCAAGTTCCGGTAGACGAACGCGACGTCTTCGCTCGCGGAAGGAAATTTGTGGTCCGGCCCCTCTCTATAATCGACGGCAACAACCTTTATGTGCCCCAGGCTCGCGAGGGACATCGATTCCAGTTCCGCACATCCAGGCCAACATCCCGAGAACCCGCCTCCATGCAATTTATAAGAATTCGATCCTTGTTTCGCGCGGAGATGCCATCTTTCGGTGAGTAGATGACGACATGAACTCCAGCAATCTTGGTATCCGAAGTCTCGGTGGGATAGTGAATTTTCTGATGTTCGAGGTAAGGTTGCATGAAGCCGGGAATTCCGTTCCCTCCCGGGCTCGGCGGTGGGCTCTGCATGCCTTTTAAGTGCTGAGTTACATATGCTTTCGCCTCAGGGCTGAGGTAGCTGGACTGCGGAACCGATTGACCCGGAACCTGAACGGTCCCGTTCTCATCGACTAGGACGGGATTTGCAGACTTGACGGGCGCCTGTGCGGTGAGGGAAGTAACGATAAGCGTAGCCGCCCACACCACACTCACTCTGCGCGCCAGAGAAGCGGGGTTAAAGCGATCACCTCGTATGGTTTTCATTTCGGCTCCAAATGGTTGAAGAGTTTCGGCCTGTCGAAGCAAAGGTTAAAAGTAGCAACGATCGCTCGCCGCGCCGGAAGCGCCGCGTCCATCCTCATGACAAAACCCTGCAACACGATCGTGGAGCGACATGAAGGGGCAACGCGAAATTGTAGTTTCACCGGAAGGAAACAGCAATTCTGCCGTTCGGTTTCATCGAGAGAACCAATTGGATCAAAATCGATTTCCAAACTTGATTCTTCTTCCACAAGCCTCGAATGTTCAAGACTTCTGTCCAACGGAAGAGCTCCTCAAGATGAATTTTATTTTGTCAGCAATCGTCCTCTCAGCGCTGGCTTCGGCGGCGACCCCCTGCGCCATTTTATGGGCATGGTGAAGATGCCACCGCTCTCTATCGAACTCGCAAAGATATTAATGCCATCCGCGTGCGCCAACAACGTCAAGGCGGACGCTCGACTTTGCAGAGTCGCAAAAAATGTCAGCAGTTAGAAAGGGAGAGAGCGCCAGTCCAAGTCGTATACCTCGACCGTACGCCGAGGGCCCTGCAACTGTCCCGCATTGGTTTCTGCAACAGTCACTTCGTCATTCCAGGGAGCGTGGCGGCTCTCGGTAAATGCAAAATCGCCAATGCGCTCAGCAACCCCCGACTCGGTTTTAATTTACGCCTCTGCCCGAAGGGAAATTATCGGCAAATAGACAAGACGCTTTTCAGCAATGAAGATACCCGCAGCCGTGCGGGTAACTCAACGACAATTCTTGCGAGCGCACGTCGAGGCTACGCGTGACCCGAGCTAAATGGCAACATTGCGCGCTTCGAAGGAGATCAAGGGCATTAAACAACATCGCGACGTACCGGCTGCTAGCCTTTGCATGGTGGATATTATTAGCAAGTGCATCCCGAATTACGGGGTTCTCCTGAACGAGAAATACATCTGCTTCTGGCGGCTTACCAACTGTTTCGCTGGCCAGTGGAATTGACCCGGACGTAACAACCATTGACCTTTTCCTAAAGAAATCCCCACCACTCGCCCTGCGAGCGGCCATTCGAAAATCTCCGAGAGATGGTCCGTCTTCAATTTGAGACTGATGAGAGTCCCCATCCGAAGCGTCGCGATCAAATGACCGGCTATCCTTGGTGTACCCTACTGGTACGGAGAGGTGGCCGAGCGGTTGATGGCACCGGTCTTGAAAACCGGCGAACCGAAAGGTTTCGTGAGTTCGAATCTCACCCTCTCCGCCGTCAAACCTCCTATATCCCTCATTTAAACGTAGACTTTTGAAAATCTCGTCCTACCCAATTGGCCGCAGAAGGCGGCCTCCGACTTTCTATTTCATCCTTAAGTCGTTAGGATGTTGGCGCCATGCACATTCAATTGAAAACGTATTCAAATCGCCGCCCACGTGTTTCTCCGCGAAGCCTCTTGTTGGTCGCAGCCCTCTTGGCCTGCTCCCTGCCGTCGCCCATCATTGCGGGTGGGCAGTCGGTTCCCGACGCCGCGTACGGCCCCTATAACGCGACGTTTCTAGCCGATGGACCAGGAATGAGCAAGCCACTCACTGCCCCGTCGACAATCGATCCTCGAAGCGCGGGACTCCTTGATCGGCTCGGGATAAAGCAGCCAGATACGCGCGACCCGCTTTTGCTAGGTGGCGCAACGTGGACACTTACCTTTTGGTTCCAACCATCGGCCGCGACGGTCTCAGATGCTTCCAAAGGAATGATGTTGCTGGCCGGCATCGGCGATCCGGCAGCCGAGGATGCGCGGTTCATCGGCGTACGCGACGATCACCTGGCTTTATGGTTCGGAAAAAAGTCTAGCGCAACGATCCCCGTTTCTGCGGGTATTGCACTCAAGGGCGCAACCTGGCACTTCGCCGTGGCGGTAGGAGAAGGGTCAAAGATTGTCCTCTATGTCGATGGAAAGCGGGCAGCCACCAGTTCCGCTGCCCAGGGTGGTGTCGCAGCGCGAGTCGAGTTGGCTCCGCAGCCGGGCATCGGGATGGAGGGTCGGCATTTCGGCGGACAGATTTTTGGACTGAAGATTTATCGGGATGCATTAAGCGCAGCGGAAATTGCAAATCTAGCTGCCATCCCGCCGGACTTCGATCATGCTATTTATGAAGACGCCTCGCAGCATTGGGCGACACAGACGCGCGGAATGGCCGGCCAGACCGAGCCACAGGATCCCTCAACTTTGCCCAGAGGCAAAGGCGGCTTTCAGAAACCAATAGCAAAGCCACTGACTGCAACTGAACTTCGCACAGAGTTGGTGGGCAGCAACCCATGGAAGCTGCAAGGTGGATGGAAGCTGGCCGCCGCTCCCGGCATCAAGGCATCGGGTGAGCAACTATCCAAGCCGGGCTATTCAACCAAAGATTGGATAGCGGCTACGGTGCCCGGCACTGTGCTGACGACGATGATCGATCGCGGCATCTATCCTGACCCGGACTACGGCCTCAACAACATGGCTATTCCCGAAAGCCTCAGCCATCAAGACTACTGGTATCGCGTCGAGTTCAAAACTCCAGCCCAATCGCGCCTACAGCGTCTCACCCTCACCTTTGAAGGGGTGAACTATGCCGCCGCAGTATGGCTCAACGGCCACGAATTGGGTAAATTTACCGGCGCATTCATACGCGGTAAATTCGATGTCACCTCGTTGATCGCCGCGTCCGGCGCGAATATTTTGGCAGTGCGCGTGAGCCCGCCACCGCACCCCGGCATTGCACATGAGCAGTCGATCAAGGCCGGTCCCGGCGACAATGGGGGCATCCAAATGCTCGATGGCCCGACGTTTGCAGCGACCGAGGGCTGGGATTGGATTCCGGGCATCCGCGATCGCAACACCGGCATTTGGCAGGATGTAACCCTCACCGCAACTGGCTCTGTATCAATAGGCGATTTGCAGGTGGTCACGACATTGCCCAAGCCCGACCGCAGCGAGGCAGATATTGAAATCGAAGTGCCACTCAGCAACGCATCCGCCGAGGCAGTTGACGGCGATCTGACCGCAAGCTTCGATGATGTAAAGGTCACGAAGCACGTCGCGGCTGCTCCAGGTCAAAGCGTTGTCCGTTTGAAGTCCGAAGAATTCGCGCAGCTTAGAGTCCAGCATCCGCGCCTGTGGTGGCCCAATGGGTACGGTGAGCCGGCCTTGCACACCTTGCAAGTCCGCTTCACTGCGGGCGCGACGCTGAGTGCGCAGCAGCAAATTGAATTCGGCATGAGAGAAGTGAGTTATGAGACGTCGCTCTTCGATCAAGCGGGTCATTTGCGGCGCGTCGAGGTGCTGCCCAGCCGCACGCATGATGAGTCGCTCCCATTGATCAATGAGACGCATGAGGGCATCCGGCAGATCGATGACAAGACGCCGAATCAAACCCCTGGCCAGCCGACGCAGGAATGGAACCGTCACGCGTGGGTGCATTCTCTTGACCCCGCGGCCGACGGTTCGGCCTCAATACGCACCGTCGATGGCGGATGGCCCGGCACCGACCTCGTCATTAAAGTGAATGGTGTACGCATTGCTGCGCGTGGCGGCAACTGGGGCATGGACGATAGCCGCAAGCGCGTCAGCATTGAGCATCTTGAGCCGTATTTCAGGCTGCATCGCGATGCGCACGTCAACATGATTCGTGATTGGATGGGCCAGGATACAGAGGAAAACTTTTATGCGCTGGCCGATAAATATGGATTGATGGTCTGGAACGATTTTTGGGAATCCACGCAGAACTACAACCTTGAAGCGCAGGATCCGCAGTTATTCTTGGATAACGCCCGCGATAGTATTATGCGTTTCCGTCATCACCCTTCGATCGTGGTTTGGTGCGGGCGCAACGAGGGTGTTCCGCAGCCGATCATCAACGAGGGTTTGGCCACGCTCGTCAGAACGCTCGATCACACGCGCTACTACACGGGCAGCTCAAATCTCGTCAACATGCGTAATTCCGGCCCGTATCAGTTGCAGACGCCGGAAACCTACTACCGCATC
This sequence comes from Acidobacteriaceae bacterium, assembly GCA_025350325.1. Lineage (GTDB taxonomy): Bacteria > Acidobacteriota > Terriglobia > Terriglobales > Acidobacteriaceae > Telmatobacter. Next base: position 8,071 of record JANXYB010000077.1, on the reverse strand, counting down.
AACCGCGGCTTCAGCGTTGAGCTCGGCATACCCAGTGTGCCAACTCTGGAAGGTATCGAAGCCTTCATTCCTGAACCTGATCGCTGGCCCATCAGCGACACGTGGGCGTATCACGATTGGCATCAGACCGGGAACGGTGCGGTCGCGCCATTCATTGAGCACATGGAGACCGAATTCGGTGCCGCCTCAAGTCTTGAGGACTTCGAACGCAAAGCCCAAATGATCGATTACGTCGGACATCGCGCAATCTTCGAGGGGTTCGCTGCGCATCTTTGGCACCCCAATTCCGCACGTATGATCTGGATGACGCAGCCCGCGTGGCCGAGCATGGAATGGAATTTTCTCGGTTCCGATTACGACACGCAATCGAGCTTTTACGGTACGCAGAAAGCCTGCGAACCGATTCACGCTCAATTGGACCTTACCGACGGTGCTGTGGATTTGATCAATCTTGGCGAGGCCCGGTCATTCAAGGTAGAGACGCGCGTGGTTGCACTCGATGGTAAGGTCCTCAGCGATCAGACGCAGCAAGTTCAGGCCGCCACGAATGCGAAGACTGCGGTTGGCAAGCCCGATTTGGATAGACTTGCCAGTGGTCATACCGTCTTGGTGTCACTCAAAGTAAGCGATGCAACTGGTGCGCCTGTGAGTGACAATTTCTATTGGTGGGCAAAGGATGAGGCAAGCCAGCGCGAACTCAACGATTTGCCGCCAGCTAAGCTTACGGTCTCCGCAACCGTGGCGGTGGATGGACAAGAGCGCCATGCGATAGTAAAACTTCACAACTCGGGGTCAACGCCGGCCTTGATGGTCAAACTCACGCTGAAGAACGCTATCACGGGGGCCCGCATTCTTCCCGCATATTACAGTGAAAACTACGTATCGCTGCTGCCGGGCGAAGAGCGCAACCTTACGGTTGCGTTTCCAGCCAGTGATTCGAAACCTTCATTCGGTCTGCGCGGATGGAACCTCGAAACAAGCACGATCAACGTAAAATAAATCATCGCAAAGCAACCTAAAACGGACGTGAAACGAGCCGCGCCTGTATGTCAATCAGCGCTAATCGCGAAGTGCCATTTTGCCGACCGCCGCGCCCACTACAATCATGAGCACCGGCACCGACAATATGTACGCACCTGAGGGAAGTCGCATGCTGAAAATGAACATACATGCCGAGTAGAACCTTGCGGCGCATATCAGTCACGCGACCCTGCCGGCAAATACTCATAGCTCACAAACGCCACCTTCGTGCTGTCCGGCGACCATGATGGCACGTTGATGGTCCCTTGACCGCCGAAAAGCTTTGCCAGCAGCTTGATCTTCTTATCCGCCATTGACATTAAGTAGAGGCTCACATCTTTGTCGCCCGGATGACCGCTGACTTCCTTCGCGTAGGCAAGAAACACCATCCACTTTCCATCCGGCGAGATGTGTGGGAACCAGTCATTGTTGCCGTCCGTGATTACCTGTTCTTGCCCGCTGCCGTCTGGGTGCATCCGCCAGATCTGCATCGATCCCGTGCGCTCCGAGTTGAAATAAATCCAAGCTCCATCGGGCGAAAACTCGGGTCCGTCATCGAGCCCAGCCGCGGTCGTGAGCCGCTTTTCTTCTCCACCCTGCACCGGGATTGAATAGATATCGAAGTTGTCGCCGCGCTGCCCGGTAAACGCAAGGGTAGACCCATCCGGCGACCATCCATGCCAGTAGGAGGGCGCCGCCTTGGTGATCTGGTGCGGCGCTCCCCCCGCGATCGGTAGCGTGTAGACCATGGATTTTCCGCCCTGCGTCGAGTCGCTGATGGCAATCATGGTGCCGTCAGGCGAAATGCCGTGGTCATTGTTGCAGTGCACTTCTGGCTCTGTAGAGATGCGCGTAGGTTCCTGTCTATTCACTGCGAGCCGATAGATTCCGCCTTCTTGATTGAACAGAAAAAAGGACCCGTCGCGTGACCAATTGGACGCTTCAAAGTGAACCGGGGCTACGTACGCGACGCGACGATCCGTCGAGGCTACGGCAACCGTCTCGAGCGAACTGTAGAGCACGGGCTTCGAACCTGTCTCTGCTGCGAGCGTCTCCAGTTTCACATTTGAAAATGTCGCGGTCTCAAGCGCATCCTTATCATGCGCGGATACGCCGATGCCCACGTAGAAAGGGCCAGTCAGCACGAGTTTGGTCGAGGCTCCAGCGGGCGTCAGATGGCCATCTTTGCCCGTCACAAATGCGTAGAAATAGTCGCCGCGCTTTTCGATGCGCACCCGTTGCGGCGCAGAAATATTCGACTGCACTTCATGAGCGTCCGCCCCCGCCACATCGCGAAATTGCAGCGAAGTCAGTCCTTCGCCATGACGCGCAATATCTACTGAAGATGAGTTTCCATCAAGACTCTGGCGAATCATGAGAACGGCTTTACGGTGCGGATTGCCCTTGGAGCCAGCGAATGAAATATCCGCCGAGAGCGCGACGTCGCCCGAGACCTTCTTCCAGACGAAGTGAAAGTCATCAATCCCAAACCACATGTTCTCGCCACTTCCGGTGATCGTGTAGGCCTGCGTTGCGCTGTCGAATTGCGCCGTACCAGGATGCAGAACCGTACCAATATCTCCATGACCGTCAAAGATGCCGAGCGGGGAAGGCTTCGGTTGTGCGACAAGTGCAAATGCGCAAGCTGAAACCACAATCGCGATAGAAATCGAGCTGAAGAAACGACGAACGGTGCAGCGCTTCATTGCTTGCCTCCACGGATATTTGCGGCGAATTCATTGTCGCTCGTAACCCCGCCGAGTGTCGCGACAACCGTAGTCAATTCAATGAAATAAACCTTATAAGCAGCGAACGGTGTTAAAACTGGAGTGCATGGGCAAGCAAGCGAAATCTGGGGCCGCACCACAGCCTGGGCAGCCGATTAGCCTACGAACGCTGGGAGAATACCTCAACCTTTCGCCGGCAACAATTTCTCTCGTGCTCAACAATGCTCCCGGAGTTCGCTCGATACCGCAGGATACGCGCGACCGAGTCACAACGGCTGCCGCGAAATTCGATTACAGACCCAGTTTTTATGCGAGGTCTTTGCGTAAACGTCAGACATTTACAGTCGGAGTTTTAGTCCCTGAGTTGAGTGACAACTATGCCACCCAAGTGCTGTCGGGCGTCGAGGAATACTTGATGGAGGAAGGCTACTTTTACCTCACCGCCAGCCATCGGCGCAAGCCCGACTTGATCGAAGAGTACCCGCGCCTTTTGTTAGATCGCTCCGTTGAGGGCTTCATTCTGATCGACACCATCCTTGAGAAAAGCTTGAAGAGTCCTGTCGTAGTCGTCGCAGGGCATCGCAAGATTGAGGGTGTCACCAACGTGGTGCTCGACCAGAAACGCGCGGCTGAACTAGCGTTGCGTCACCTCCACCTGCTTGGGCATCGCAAGATAGCATTCATGCGCGGCGGTAGCCACAGCTCCGATGCTGACGACCGATGGGATTGCCTGATGGCGGTTGCCCGCGATCTGAAACTGGCGGTTTTGCCCGAGTTGGTTGTTCAACTGCAACTGCGCGTTTCAACGCCGGCGCTTGGCTACGAGCCAACCAACGAACTCATGCAGCGGGGCGGTGATTTCACTGCGCTGGTTTGTTACAACGACATCTCAGCCATCGGGGCCATCCGTGCATTTATGGATCACGGCCTGCGCGTCCCGATCGACGTTTCCGTAGTAGGTTTCGACGACATTCAGGGCGCCAGCTTCCACAATCCAAGCCTGACCACGATTCGTCAGCCCTTGCAGGAAATGGGTACGGTAGCGGCCCGCATCCTCCTGCAGAGAATACGAGGGCAGGCGACATGTCAAGACATGATTCCCATTCATCCGGAATTGGTGATTCGCGAATCGACTTGCCCGCCCAATACCAAACGCATGGGCAACAAGCGGAACTGAAGGTCGATGCAGCTGAGCCAAAGAAGCAGTGATCGGCGGACGCTTGCAGTGTTGCATCCGGTCTTCGCCCTTACTGGAGTTCTGCACGCGATCGGTGGTGCGCTGCTACCAGCGCTTGCCCTGACTTTCCAGTTGAATGACAACGATTCGGGACTTCTGTTTCTGCTTTATTTCGCAGGCAGCTCTTTGGGCGCGCTGCTTTGCCGTGCCCATTATGCCCGCACCATGGCCCTCGGCTTTGTTGCGGCGATGGCTTGTTGTCTCGGAGTGACCGCAGCTGGCAGACCCATGCTGCCGGCGATTTTTTTGCTGCTTGGCGTAAGCGTCGGTGTGCCCATGACGGCCGTCAACTTGTTTGTCGGCAGGGCATTTCCCGAGCGATGTGCTTCTCTGCTCACCTCTCTCAATTTCAGTTGGAGCGTGGGGGCGTTGGTAGCTCCACTTCTGGCAGCACGCATTCTCCTGCATCATCAATTCCGTGTTGCCTACTTGGTGTTGGCGTCGGCCTCTGCAATAGCCGCGCTGCTTTGCGGTCTTATGCTTCGCGACCAACCACCGCCCCAGCGGATGACAATCGGCCGACAGGACGCGACCGCCCTGCGACTCATCCTCGTCTTTGCGCTGGCGGCCTTTCTCCAGGTAGGCGTCGAAAACACTGCTGCGGCATGGCTCCCCACCTATGCGCAGCGTATGGCCGCCGGCGGAGTGGTATTTGCCGCTGCATCTTCGTCGTTCTACTGGGCGGGCTTCCTAGCGTCGCGCGGATTTTCGTCATTGCTACTGATGCGTACCGACCCAATAAAAGTGTTCCGCATGGCTGTGATTGGGGCGCTGGCAGCGGCGATTCTTCTTCCTGCAACTACAACGTCGGCACAACGCAGTGTCGTGATGTTCGTCCTCGGCGCGGCGCTTGCACCCGTATACCCGTTGCTCATCGCGGTATTTTTTTCGCGCGCTCGCTTAACTTCTGACTCGCGGTGGGTGATGGCCACGGCGGGCTTTGGCGGATCGGTGCTGCCTTGGATCGCAGGATGGATTTCTGCTCACTCAGGAAGTCTGCGCATCGGATTGTTTACGATGCCCGCCGCTCTTCTTCTCATGATATTTGTGCTCCCAGCACTGCGCGGCGCGAAGATAATCATTGCCGACGGTTGAGACACTGCGAACACAAACGGGGAAGGGAACTCTTCGCACAGTTCCATTCAGCTTGATGAATAATTTAAAGCTCCGCTGGGCTCGGTGCCCCAGATCTAGCGTCCCAGACTGCGGTTCCACGAACCTCACGAGCCGGGTGCCCCATGTCTGAGACATGGGTTTGAAATGCCAGTAGCACCAGGGAACGGGTTCATCGGCGTTACATCCTTCCCAACCAATGAACTGGGTGCCCTATCCTTCGCTTTTGTCTGGCGAAGGCTGGGTTCCCACAACCTCGGGTGGCCCAACCATAACCGAAGTCTCAGCGCGATCATGAATGGGGACAGCACGAACCTGGCGCCGGATGGCCTGTCATCAAACCAGCGCCGAACTCCATCCAAAACTGCCGCAATGGGTTCAGCGCAACGCAGTTAAGCCGGCCCTGAATGCGGTTGAAGCGAACCCGACACTCGCCTTTAACTCCCGCACGCCCGTCCTCAATTATGAGCATCTGCATTCACACATAAAACTGTCGTCTATCATTCAGATTTCTTGAGCTATTCAATTGGGAAATCCGAGCCGACATATCGAACGAATGCGCCGTCAATGAGTGCATTGGCGATTATGCACTCAGCGACCCGATCGATACAAAAGAGGCGGCATTGAGTTCCTCCGAGCCCAAACTTCCTATTTGCCGACCATCCGGGAACGATGGGGACCAAATTGTGTGAAGGGACTGAACTGGTTGGCGACACTCATTCGTGTTCTGATTGAGGAACAATGTTCGGATTAAGATGAAAGAGATTTGTGGGATCGTACTTCGTTTTGATTGCAACGAGACGCTCGTAGTTCGGTCCGAAAACGCTCTTTGCAGCCTGCGGCCCGCTTGAGGCCATGTAATTGGCATAGATGCGCCCGCCTGCGTAGGGCTGCAGGAGTCTAAATGTCTCGTTTACCCAAGGCATGCACCTTGAAGCGTCAGTGGGAATCTTCCACTGGGTCCAAAAGCCGAGCTGTACGGCGTCTGGCTTGCGCAACGAGAATGCCGTTGCATTTTCCGGGACCCGGCACACTTGTCCATGCATGTAGTGATCGAAATTAAAAGCCGTTTCGCAGCCAAGCGGCCGCTGAGCGAATCGATCGACAATGACGTCGATTAATTCATCGGAAACTCGCTCAACGTACGTTGCTTTCAAGAATTCGAATTTCCAGGATTCTTCCCAATCACCCATCGTGTACAAGTCTGCATACGCCCGCCGCTTCAATGAGTCGTGATCGGGTGGGTGGATCTTTCGGAATTGGTTGAGCAGGTTCTCTCCTCTAGCTAGATCGCCAGAGTAGACAAACTCCACACAGAACTGCCCACCGCGATCAGTCCTCAGCTGGCACTCGGCCTGCAGCTCATCGGGCGCAATGGACATCAAGTCACGAAACGCCCGGAACATGTCACGGGCCAATTTGACGGGGTAGATAAAGCTACCTGCAAGCACTCCGCCGACCGGATGTAGCCGGTATTGAAACTGGGTGGCCACTCCGAAGTTTCCACCACCGCCACGGGTCGCCCAGAAGAGATCGGGATTGCGACGGTCGTCGACATCCAAAATCTTCGCATCCGCGGTGATCAACCGGGCTGCGAGAAGATTATCGCAGGTTGCTCCGTGCAAACCGGAAAGCCAGCCCAGACCACCGCCTAAGGCAAGTCCCGCCCCGACGGTCGGGCACTCACCGAGCACGGGTGCGAGCCCAAAGCGGGCAGTCGATGCAAGGATCTCCCCGGCGTTGCTCCCCGTGCTCACCAGCGCTGTTTTGCTGGCAGGATCGACTGTGACACTCTTCATGGGCGAGAGGTCAATCACAATTCCGCGATCACAGGTTCCCCAGCCAAGAAAGCTATGATTTCCGGAACGAACAGCAACCTCCAGTTCATTCTCGTGCGCGAAATCGATCGATCGCAGAACATCCTGTTCGGACTTGCATCGAGCGATTATCGCCGGCCGCTTGTCGGTTTCAGGATTTTGCGAGACAACTGCGCGTGTCGCATCGTAATCGGCATCGCTCGGCAGGATTAATCGACCGCTCAACTTGCTCCTGAAGCGTTCAATCGATGCAGCATCGACTCCAAAGCCCAACGCAGGAGACCACCGGCCACGCCCTGCCACAAGAAAAGACACCCCCGCGAGCATCGTCGATTGCTTGATAAAACTCCGTCTGCTCTTCATCGTCCTCCTGAGCATTGCGCGAATCAAAATCAAGCCTTCTGCGGGCCCGTCGACAGCAGTGTTTATGCTACGAACTTCAAACCTCGAGGCACTAGACTCTCAGAACAGTGATCGGATCATACTTTGATTTGCCAGTGCGCTGCCGACCTTGCAGAAACTTCGATTTCAATTGTTGCCAACAGGCCTTATCACTCATTAACGCTCCTTCACCCCTGGTACGCGGCCCGGAGGCAGGCCATGCAAATGACAGCATGTAGAAGGGGTGGAAAGCCATGAAGCCGGCTTTCCACCCCTCCCACACGCTTTGGAAATCCCTTCGGGATTCCCACATTCCCACGGCTTCGGGGACGAATTGAAGTTTGGATACAAAGGCAGAGACCCGCGCAAGGATCTTCAGTGAACCGTAGGCCGCGTTATAACTCTTGGCGACGTCAGCGGCGGGGAGGGGGTTTGCTGGAGGGATGGAGAAGACCCACGTCCGCACGGGACCGACGTGGGCACCCGGATTTGTGGCGGATCGGCGGTAGGAAGGCGAGGTTTGCGGTCGAGACCCGCGTCAGGAAAGGGAAGCGATCGGAACGCAGAATTCACGATCGGTACGCCGAATTAGCGATCGGTGCTTTCGGTGCGAGCGATCGGGGACTCCCGGGCGATGGATCTCACATCAGACCGCGGAGATTGCGGAGATTGCGGAGATTGCGGAGATTGCGGAGATTGCGGAGATGAGTTAGAACGCGCGGAGATCTCCGGTAGTGCGTTAGAGCAAATCTCCTGAAGGTGTAGAACGAGTTTCA
>JANXYB010000069.1 GCA_025350325.1 Acidobacteriaceae bacterium | reverse complement strand
CAGGCAAGCGATGCAGCGGTCGAGAAACATAGAGCTATGATTGAGGCGGCCCGGAGCATTCCCGGCGCGACGGCCGCAGGTACCGTGAGCCGAACACCGTTTACCGGCGGCATGCATGGAGTTCCAATCTTCCTCCCGAGGACGACAGAGTTCACGCTGAACAATGCGGTGCTGGCGCCCTACGTGTTTCAGATGTCGCCGGGATATCTTGAAGCCGCCGGCACGCGACTGCTGAGCGGGCGAGACGTCTCATGGCACGACACCCCAAAGACACCGCATGTCGCAATCGTGAACGAAACCTTCGCGCGGAAGATGTGGGGCGAAATGCCGGCCATCGGACAGCACTTTATCGTTTCGGGCGACTTGACCGAAGTGGTGGGCGTGGCGGAAGACGGCAAATACCACGACATGCAGGAGCCGCCACAGCCCGTAGCGTATCTGCCATTCTCGCAAAGCGAGCAGAGCGAATCGATTTTTGTGGTGCGGTCGCGGCGGTCGCCGAACGAGATGGCGGCGGCGCTCCAACGCACCCTGAGCGGCATCGCGCCAAATGTGCCTATCACGGTCGTGAGCTGGTCCGATTCACTGGATGGGGAACTGTTTCCGGCGCGTGCGGCAACAATGGCACTGGGGGTGATGGGCATGCTGGCAGCGATGCTCGCGGTCACCGGCATCTTTGGCATGGCGGCCTATAACGTCAGCCGACGAATTAAGGAACTGGGCATCCGCTTGGCGTTGGGAGCGCGCAAGACGCAAGTGATGTTCGCTGCAGTGGGTCGTCCCATTGTGCTGCTTGGCGTGGGATCGGCGGTGGGTTTACTCGCGGGAATCTTCGCCAGTCGCCTGCTGGGGCAGATCGTCTATCAGGCGAATCCGCAGGATCCCGTCGTCGTTGGCGGTGTGATGTTGACGATGGCGTTGATCGGCATTGTGGCTTCCGCCATTCCAGCCCATCGAGCCCTTGCCCTCGATCCGTCTAAACTCATGCGGGAAGAGTGATCGAGATCGTACGCATGAGACGCAGGTTTGATGTACAGAGGCTGCAGAACTGAGCTCTCCGACGCTGGCAAATTGCCTCGATTAGCATCCCTGCCGTTTTGTGTGTTACGAGATTCTATCACCGAGTAATCGGAAGTCAGATCGAGCAGAGCGATCACCCCCGGAGATCCCCGATAACTAGGCAAAACCCCCGACTTAGCCTTGTGGTAGCCTTCAAATAGGGACTACTCAGATGCTCGCTGGAACCACGTCCAATCCCAGGATCTATATGGATGCAAACGCCACTACACCTCTATTGCCAGAGGTAGTTGAGGCCATGCGCCCGTACTGGATGCAGCACTTTGGCAATGCTTCTTCTATTCATCTAGACGGCCAGCAGGCTCGAACTGCGCTTGATCACGCCCGCCAGACGCTAGCTGAATTCTTCAACTGTCACGACGCCGAAGTTGTGTTCAATTCAGGAGGCACCGAGGGAGACAACACCGCTCTTTTTGGCCTGCTGCACCCGGGCGACCACCTCATCACCACGTCGATCGAACACTCCGCCATCCTCCAGTCGGCGACCCGACTAGCGCAGTTTGGCGTGCAAACAACTTTTGTCGCGCCCCAGCCCAGCGGTCTCATCGATCCGGTCGACATCCTTCGTGCAGTACGTCCTGAGACCCGCCTCATCAGCGTCATGTTGGCGAATAACGAGACGGGCGTGCTGCAACCGGTCGAGCAAATAGGCAAAATCGCTGCCGACACCGGAATTTTCTTTCACATCGATGCGGTTCAGGGCGCAGGTAAAGTCAAGTTTGATGTGCGCCGGTTTGGGTGCCACCTGTTGTCGATCAGTGCGCATAAAATGCATGGCCCAAAGGGCGTCGGCGCGATGTTTGTACGCCGCGGAACCCCCTTGGAATCAATGCTGGTCGGTGGCAGCCACGAGCGCCGCCGACGCGCCGGAACTGAAAATATCGCCGGAATCGTAGGCCTCGCAAAAGCTGCGGAGTTGGCTATGCACAGCCTCGAAGATGGCGTCCTGATCCGCCTCGCCGCGCTGCGCGATCAGATGGAGAAGGACCTGCTGCGTCTTCACGGCACAGGTCTAAATGGCGCCCTTCCCGACGGTCGTCCCGCACCCCGCGTCGCCAACACCACCAACATCTGGTTTGACGATCTTGATGGAGAGGCGCTAGTCATCGCCCTCGATTTAAAAGGAATAGCCGTTTCGGGCGGTTCAGCCTGCCACTCAGGAGCGACCGAGCCGAGCCACGTGCTCATGGCCATGGGCCTCGACAAGGCCAGAGCGCGCGCCAGTCTTCGTTTTAGTCTGCTCAAGACCGTGTCGCGGGCTGAAATTGATCGCGTGCTCGAAGTCGTCCCCGCGGCCGTGCAGCAGTTGAGAACACTTTCCCCGGTCGCAGCCGGAACGCTCGGTTAATTCAGAAATCGTTACGATCGGTACGCGCCTACAGCGTGGTTCGCGGGTGCAGTCGTTTTTCCTTCTAAACCATCAAAGTAAACGGGGGCGCCATGCTGCAGCAGGACATTATCGCCGTTGCCATGTCCGGTGGGGTTGATTCCTCTACGGTTGCGGCGATGCTCGTGCACTCCGGCGAGTCAGTGGTGGGCCTCACCCTGCAGCTTTGGGATCAGACCCGACTTGCCGGCAAGCACGGAATTCCCGAGGCTCCCAAGGCTGGCCGCTGTTGTTCTCTCGACGATGTGTACGACGCACGACGCGTTGCAGAGCACCTCGGCATTCCCTACTACGTGGTCAATCAGCAAGCACGCTTCGAGCAGGATGTGGTCCGCCCGTTCGTTGATGAATATCTTGCCGGGCGTACGCCGATTCCATGCTCGCTTTGCAATAATCACCTCAAGTTTGACCAACTTCTCAATACCGCGCGCAGCATCGGAGCCAGCCGCATCGCAACTGGTCATTACGCGGTCAATGAATACGATTCCGAACGGCAGCGCTGGATCCTCAAGCGGCCCGCCGATCTGGCCAAGGACCAGACTTATTTTCTCTTCGGACTGACGCAGGCGCAGCTTGCCCATACCCTGTTTCCACTCGGCAACCTCACCAAGACTGAGACCCGCGAAATCGCCCGTCAGCATGGGTTAGCTCTCGCTGAGAAACCCGACTCGCAGGAAATCTGCTTCATTCCGGGCGGCGACTATAAGCAGTTCCTTACTGCCTATCTTGAAGAGCAGGGTCGACCCATGCCTGATTCCGCCGGTGAACTCGTGAGTAGCAGCGGCGCGGTGATTGGCAAGCATGACGGCATTTCAAACTTTACCGTCGGCCAGCGTAAGGGCCTTGGCATTGCATCCCCGTCGCCTCTCTATGTACTGGGCATCGATCCTGCGAGCCATCGCGTTACCGTGGGCGTCGAGACTGAACTCGCCACCCGCACCCTACGCGCGGGCAAATTGAATTGGATAAGCATTCCCGAGCTCACCGCATCTATGCGTGTGCGTATCAAGATCCGCCACCGTCACGAGCCTGCTCTGGCAACACTCGAGCCCGTCGGCCCAGACTCGGGCGAAGTTGTGGCAATATTCGACGAGCCGCAGCGCGCGGTGACTCCCGGCCAGTCCGCCGTCTTCTACGACGGCAACGAAGTCGTGGGTGGCGGCTGGATTGTTTAGCCCCTACCCCACTATGGGTTTCTTTACGTATCCAAATTGCCGTAAGCGTCCTCCCCAAGTTTCAGCAGCGCGGATGATCCTGTTTCTTGTGTCCGCATTGCTAAGCTTCGCAATCGCGCAGCAGGCACCACAGCCTCCCAAGCCCTTGAAGGCTGATCATCTTGGAGGCCCTACTTCTTTGTTTCCTGAGTGAAATCTACCTGTCTCCGACTATTCGGGGAGCGGCGGGTTGTGTGGCTGAGGTCATGAGCGGAATGAGGAATAGGACTGCAAGAATGGTCGTTACCATGCCTCCGACGACGACCCGGGCGAGCGGTTGCTGCGCCTGCGCTCCTATGGCATTCATAGTTGCCGCGGGAAGGAGGCCCAGGCCGGCAGCAAGACAAGCCATCAGCACAGGCCTCAATTCCTCGAGAGCACCTTCCTTTAAAGCCTCCACTCCGCAGTGGCTGCGTTGAATTCGCCGAACGCCGGAAAGGAAGACCACCGCCGCGAGGGTGGAGACGCCGATGAGTGACGCGAAACCGACGGCCGCCGAGATGCTGAACGGTGTCTGAGTGATCAGCAACGCAAGTATGCCGCCGATGCCGCAGAAAGGCAGAGTTGCCAGCACAATGAGTGCATCGACCCAGCGCTGAAACTGCAAGTAAAGAAGTAGGAAGATGACGAGCAAGCTAATCGGGATGATGATGGCAAGCCTCTGCTGCTCTTTGCGCAGCGAATCGAACTCCCCTGCCCATGTGTAGGTATATCCTTGCGGCAGTTTGACCTTCGCGCGAATCTGGCCTTGTAAGTCCAGGATTGTCGCTGCGAGATCGCGGCCGCGCACACTAAACTTGATGGGGATGTAGCGGCGCCCACCTTCGCGATAAATCATGAAACTGCCTTCACGGATGCCCACATCGGCAACCTGCGACAAGGGAATGTGGCCCCCATCAGACGTCGGAAGCAGAATGCTGCCAATTGCTTCTTGGTTGGAGCGGTCGGCCTCTGGATAGCGAAGCGTAAGGTCGAATCGGCGATCACCTTCGACCATCTGGGTAATGGGAGCGCCGCCGACCGCCGCCTGAATAGCAGCGTTTACGTCAGCCGGCGCAATTCCATACCGCGCAGCACGCCCGCGATTGACATCGACCACCATGCTGGGCTGTCCGTTGACATTGAATACGCCAGCGTCCGCAACACCGCGCACTCCGTTCATTACGCCTTGCATCTGGCCGGCAATGCGGGTTAGTTCATCGAGATTGTCGCCGAATAGTTTAAGAGAATTCTCGCCTTTTACTCCACTCATGGCCTCTTCGACGTTGTCCTGGATTGTTTGCGAAAAGCCCAACACTGCGCCGGGATACTTCGAGAAAACCTGCTGCATCTGCGCGATCAGCGTGTCCTTGTTGCCGTGAAGTTGGGGGGGCCATTCGTCAGATGGTTTGAGGTCAACGCCGAATTCGAGGTTGTTGAATGTCGTAACGTCGGTGCCGTCGTCCGGCCGGCCGACTTGCGACACGACCTGCGTGACCTCCGGGAAAGCCAACATTTCGGCGCGAAGTTGGTCTGCCAGTGCGGCAGAACGTTCAAAGGAGATGTCCTGCGGTAAGGTTGCACGAATCCATAGATTGCCTTCTTCGAGCGGAGGCATGAACTCGCCACCAATTGCAAAGACGAACAGCAGGACTGCTCCGACCAAGCCGATGGCAGCGACGCCCCAAATCAGCTTGGGCAGGCGTAAGGCGCGTTCCAGCAGGTAAGCATAGTGTCGGGCAAACAAGCCGCTCAGCCACGTCTCTTTTTCTCCGTCTGCGCCCTTAGGCTTCGACTCAATTGCAGGCGCCACTTTTCTTGCAAAGACATCGGAAAGCACGGGAGCGAACACTAGTGCAAAGATGAGGGCTCCCGTAAGTGCGAACCCGTAGGTCACTGACATCGGTGCGAAAATCTTTCCCGGTACACCCTCCATCGTGAACAACGGAATGAAGGCCACCAGGATGATGAGGGTAGAGAACAGCACGGGCCGCGCAGCGTCCAGAACGCCCTGTACGATAGCCCCCGTCGCCTCGTCTCCTGGTTTACGCCGCGAGAGCCCTCGGTACACGCTTTCGAGAACGATGATTGAGGCGTCCACCAGGATGCCGAAGTCTATCGCCCCAATGGATATCAGATTGGCCGAATGCCCGGTCAGCGCCATCATGGAGAAGGCAAAGAGTACGGCGAATGGAATCGTCGCAGCTGCTATCAGGGTCGTTCGCAAATCTCCAAGCATCAGCAAAAGTATCAACGTAACCAGCACCAGCCCGGTGAGGATGATATGTTCCACCGTGTGAGTGGTCACATCGATCAGTTTGGTGCGGTCGTAGATGGTGTTGATGTGCATCCCGGGCGGCAGGAGCGTGCCATGGTTGAGGTCGGCAATCTTCTGCTTGAGTGCATGCAGTGCGGGCAAACTCTGCTCGTCCTTCTGGAGCAGCACAATCGCTTCGACAATGTCGCCCTGGCCGTTGCGGCCGACTTTGCCGAGCCGTGGCTGAAAACCTTCTTTGACCGTCGCGACATCGCGTACAAGTACAGGCGTGCCGTTCTTTTGCGCAACCAGAACATTGCCAACATCATCCGTATTCTTCAGCAGACCGAGCGAGCGAATGTTCACGTTCTGATCGCCTATGGAGAGGTAATTCCCGCCGGCATTGGCATTGCTGTTTTGAATCGCTGTCACGAGTTGGGCCAGGGTAACGCCGTAGGCCAGCAACTTGCCCGGATCGGGTTCGACCTGATACTGCTTCGTCGTACCCCCGAACGTCGTAATGTCGACGACGCCGGGCACCTCCTTCAACTCACGGCGCAACAGCCAATCCTGGGTTGCCTTCAAATCGTTGAGCGAGTAAGGTCCTGCCAGTTGATACCGATAGATCTCGCCGATAGGGGACCACGGCGAAAGCTGCGGCTGTAGATTCGCTGGCAGCTGAAGCGTCTGCAATCGGGCAAGGACTTCTTGACGATCGTGAAACAGATCGCTCGAAAAATTGAAGTACATCTTCACATCGCTGAGGCCGAAAATGCTGATGGAGCGAATCTGGTCTAAATGGGGCGTTCCGTTCAGCGTGACTTCGATCGGAGCGGTAACCTGCTGCTCCATCTCCTCGGCAGACCAAGCCGGGTTCTGTGTGATGATCTCAACCAGCGGCGGAGACGGATCGGGGTAGGCTTCGACATCCAGCTTCAACGCGCCGAAGGTGCCGGCCGCGACGGCCGCCGCCAGCACAATCAGGACGATTGTGCGATAGCGCAAAAGAGCCTTTAAAAATTCAGCCATGCTTAGTCCCCCACCGGCTCTCGCAGGAATGCAGCACCTTGACTCACAACCTGGTCGCCATCCTGCAAGCCGGAAAGTATCTCGATCTTCTTCCCGCGGGTCGCTCCGGTCGTCACTTGCCTCACCGCATACTTGCCACCCGAATCAGGCATATAAACCTCAGTTTTGTCGCCATCGTGGATTACGGCCTCGAGGGGTACAAGAATCCGTAGCCGCGGCGGTTGCGCAATGCGCAGCGTTGCGAACATCGCAGGCTTCAACCTGTGTCCTGGATTGGCCACGACAACGCGAACCTTCACCGCGTGAGTAATTGGATCCAACGAATCGCCAATATTAGCGATACTGCCATGCAGGGTTTCGCCTTGGTACGCAGAAAACAGCAGGTCTACCGATTCGTGCGGACGCACCACGCCTAAGTCGCGTTCAAAAAGATCGCCTGTTACCCATACGGTATCCAGATTGGCGACAGTGGCGATGCCGTTCGTGGTCTCCAACGAGCGCTGCATCTCGCCGCTAGACGTGCCAACGTCAAGGACAGTCCCCGAGATCGGCGAGGTGATGGCAGTCATGTCAGTGGTTCCGTCTTCAGAAAATCCGAGTTCGTGGACACGCTGCCTGGCGCGCTCTTGTTCGGCGTGAGCGGCATCGTCGACAGCCTTGAGTTCCTGCAAATCAGCCTGCGACATAACTTCATGCGCAATCAGGATTTTCCCCCGATCCAGCGCATGATCGGCACGCAGCGTTTCAATGCGAGCCTTCTCGAAATCGGAGCGCGCTTGCGCCACATCACCGCTCTGAAGCATCGCGATTGTCTGACCTTTTTTCACATCCTGGCCAGAAGCCAAGGTGAAATTCAACAGCCTCCCGCTTAACGGAGCGTAAATGTGCACGAGGTGCGCCGGATCGGCCTCAACACGTCCGGGGATTTCGAGCGTATCGCCGATGCTCTGACTGCGGACAGCCTCAACCTTGAGATTAGCCTTTGGCTGATCTGGAGCGGCTGCCGCGTCATTTTGCTTGCAGCCGACAAGCACTAGCGGCAAACAGCATCCGAGCACGATGATCGGAAATCGGGAAGATTGAAGAAGAGCAGTAACGAGTCGATTCATGGAACTAGCTCCGTATGTGTCGCGTAGCTGAGTTGTTCGAGCGCGAGGAGTAGCTGTAGGTTCGCGTTCATCGCAGCCAGGTTTACCTGCCTATAATCTGAGAGAGCGCTGAGATAATCGAGCAGAGTGCTGTTGCCGTTGCGATAGCTGAACTCGAGATTGTCTCGCACGTGCGCGGCTTCGCCCAGATACTTGGAGCGATACCGCTCCGACTGCACCTGCGCTGCCTGGTAAGCTGCCCAAGCGATGTCGACATCAGAGATCACCTGGTTCTCCAAAGCTGTCAGGGCAAGTCGGCTGCTCTCCAGTTCATATCGAGCCCGTTCCTTCTCACCCTGATTGCGATCGAAAATCCGCAGAGGAATATTGATGCTTGCACCAAAGGTGTTCACGTCGCCGCTGCGCTCGTATTCTCCTGCGAGGGTTGGGTCGGCGGTTCCGTTAGCGACGGCGAACCTGACGGTTGTGGCGTTCACTGCCACCTGTTCGTGCGCAGCCTTCAGGTCCGGCCGGTTCGCAACGGCATCGCGGCGAAGGTCCTCAAGTGTCGCGCTTACGGGGGGAGGATCCAGCGTACCGGCGATCGCAAAGTCGGTGCTCGGTCTATTGATTCCCACCAGTGTCTGCAGAGCGATACTGCTCTGGCCTAATGCCAGTTCCGAGTTGTCCAGATCGGACTCGAAACCTGCAAGCTGGAGTTCAACCCGATCGAAGTCAGTTTGGTCGACACTGCCAGTATTAAGGCGGACCTTCGTGAGGTCGACGGTCCTGCGATAACCCTCGAGATTGTCGCGCGATATCGTGACGGCCTCCCGCGCATACAACATCCGTGAGAACGCCTGACGGATCGACAGATCAATCTGCCTGCGTTGGTCGTCGAGCTGGAAGCTCGCTAGCGAAGTCGTGGCCCGAGCTGTATCGAGCCGCACCGCGCGCTTGCCTCCTCGCTCAAACAGACGCGATACACCGCCCGAGTAGAAGTACGGGTTGTTGGCATTGGGCGGCTCCGTCACTAACTGGCTGCTGAGTACACTTGTTGGGTTCTGACGTAAGCCTGCAGTGACTTCCTGTGCCCGCACCGCGGACAAATGTTGTGCGCCGGAGAGTAAGGTCGGATTCGCACGGTGCGCAAGATCCAGGACTTGCGCAAGTGTTAGCGGTCCCCTGACTGGCGACGGCGACTGTGCTCCCGGCTGTCTGGCAGAAGGACCTACGGGCTGCGCGCTGGCTAGCCCAACGATGCAGCTCAAAAGACTTAGAATAGCTACTTTGCGCATGATGAGCGCACCTCGATAGTCCGGGCGGAAAACAGCACATCAGAATGAGGAAGGTTTTGACGAGGGGCGTATTACGCTACGCAGGGCGGCGGCCGAAGACGTTGGCAAAGGGCGAGCCATCCGGCGAGCGGACGGACGTCCCAGACGTCTTCCTTACTTTGGCGAGACTCAATTTGAAGGCAAACCAGCATCAGCAAATAAGCGGCCACGACCAGCAGGAGGTCCAGCCCAACCGAGGCATCCTCAGACGCGATGCGCCAGGTTTGTCCTGACTGCGGTAGAGCGGCCTGACGGGTTGCCAACAAATCGTCGCTTATGGAAATGACCGGTAGCAGAATGAGGCAGAGCAGTAGCCCTAGAGTCATGGCCGACGACATGGAGAGTCGCACTGTTCTTCGACGAACTCCAGCGTACGTCCTCACCAGCAGAAACAATGCGGCGATCACCCATACGAGATTTGACGCTAGCTCCACTCGTATATGTTACCCCGGCGGCCAACGGTTGCGATAGGCGGATTCCACAAGATCGGTTGATGCACTTTCACTTACATATTCTCATTCGACCGGGCAGCGCCTCTTGCGATTGCCTTGATACCGTCCGTCCGATACGGCTATCAGTTCTAAAGGAATTCTGGTTAACAAGGAGGGTGCGTTCCAAGGGAAACGCGGATATTCATCATGAGGCATAACTCTTGGAACGCCAAGAATGCCCAAAAAAACCAATGTCTCCTGAGGAGCGAATATAGGAGAAGTCGGATGCCCTAGCTGAACTCCGGCCCTGTGTTGGCTGCTGACAAATCTCTAGGGTCGGATCGACGCTGCTGCGAAACCTTGCAGCGCCGGAAATTCAATTCCGCGTAATCGTCAATTGGGGCAAACTCTTTTTACGACATCCACAGGTACGCGTACCTGAATCCCACGGCACAACTTAAGCGCACTCGCCCTCTGATAAATCGGCGATGTCCATAAATGTCGTGACGCGCGCTATACTTGCCCGGCACTGTTAGGGAGATTAATTTCGCATGATTTGGAAAACGTTTGCAACCCTGTGGGTAGCCCTGCTTCCCGCGACACTCGCATACTCACAAGCCGCTGCGACCACCCTTACTATTCACGCCGACGAGCCCATCGCTGCGGTCAGCCCTACTCTCTTTGGCCTTATGACCGAGGAGATCAATTTTTCCTACGATGGCGGCCTCTATGCCGAAATGGTGCGTAACCGCACCTTCCACCAAACATGGGAAGGTGTGCGCTATTGGTACCTCGTTGAAAATGGCGACGCCCAGGCTAAGATGAGTGTCGACCGCGGCACCGGCCCCAGCAGCGCACTCAATACAAGTTTGCGCCTCGATG
The DNA here is from genome assembly GCA_025350325.1 of Acidobacteriaceae bacterium. Classification (GTDB taxonomy): domain Bacteria; phylum Acidobacteriota; class Terriglobia; order Terriglobales; family Acidobacteriaceae; genus Telmatobacter. The sequence continues at coordinate 14,126 of JANXYB010000069.1, read as the reverse complement.
TGGAGAAAGCTGACGAACACAATCAGGCAGGCACACTCAACGTCGGTTACTGGGGAATGGCGCTGCATTCCGCCACCAGCTATAAAGGCTCCTATTACGCCAAGGCAGACAGCGCGGATCTAGGCCCTGTCACCGTAAGCCTGGTCGGCGATAACACCGGAAAAATCATTGCGACTGCCACAGGGCCTGCGCCCACCACAACGTGGAAGAAGTACGATTTCACCTTGAAGACCGGCGCGATTGCAGCCTCCGCGTCGAATCATCTGGTGCTGTCCGTCGGTCACACCGGCACCCTTTGGCTTGGTCTTGTTTCGCTTTTCCCGCCTACGTTCCACGACCGCGAAAATGGAAACCGCATCGACCTGATGGAAAAGCTGGCGGCAATGCATCCTGCGTTCCTGCGCTTCCCCGGCGGAAATTATTTAGAGGGCGATCACATTGCCGAGCGCTTCGAATGGAAGAAGACCATCGGCCCTCTGGTGGACAGGCCCACCCACCCCAGTCCGTGGAGCTATCATTCTTCCGACGGTCTCGGCCTGCTCGAGTTTCTCGAGTGGTGCGAGGACTTGAAGATGCATCCCGTCCTAGCCGTGTATGCCGGCTACTCCATGGCGCAAGAGCACGTGAATCCCGGTGCCGATCTCGAACCCTATGTGCAGGACGCTCTCGATGAATTGGAATACGTAACTGGAGGGTCCGATACCAAGTGGGGTGCTATCCGCGTACAAAACGGCCACCCTCAGCCCTTCGAACTCACCTATGTTGAAATCGGCAACGAAGACAACTTCGATAAGTCGGGGAGTTACGAGGGCCGCTACGCACAGTTCTACAAAGCGATCAAGGCCAAGTATCCCGACCTACAACTCATCGCCACCATGCCGCTAAAAGGTATGAAGCCTGACGTTCAGGACGACCACTACTACGTGCGCGCCACGCAGAATTTTAAAGATGCGCATCACTACGACAAGGTCGATCGCAGCGGACCTAAAATCTTTGTCGGCGAATGGGCCACGCGCGAAGGCCTGCCCACTCCCGACTTCAATGCGGCCCTCGGCGACGCAGCCTGGATGACTGGTCTTGAGCGCAATAGTGACCTCATCGTCATGGCCGCCTATGCGCCCTTGTTGGTTAATGTGAATCCAGGCGGCATGCAATGGGAAACCGACTTGATCGGCTACAACACCATGAAGAGCTACGGATCACCCAGCTATTACGCGCAAGTGATGTTTGCTTCGCTGATCGGCGACCACACCGTGGCATCAAGCGTAGAGGGTCCAAGCCCGAAATTCTTTTACTCAATCACCAAGAACACACCGAAGAAGCTGCTCTATTTAAAACTGGTGAATGCGTCCTCGACTCCGCTGCCGCTTCAGATTTCATTTGGGAGCAACAAGGTGATGCCAGAAAAATCTACGCTCCTGACGGCAAAAGACACACGCGCGACCAATAGCATCGACGACCCTAATCGCATCGTGCCGGTCGAATCAAGCGGCACGCACGCTATTGGCTCATCCTTCTCACGTACGCTGCCACCGTACTCGATTCAGGTGATTCAGTACGAAGAGCGGTAAAAACGTCACGCAATACGAAGGGCCGAGACACTTGTCTCGGCCCTTCGTATTTCCCTAATAAAAGTAAGACCCTTAAACGAACATGTCCTCATTTGCAGATCGCGCTCGGCCATCACTTCGGCGGCCCGATGCGAGCACACTAAGAAACGCTTTCGCAGCAGCGACAATAGCCGAAACTTGACGTACCGGCTTGGTTACCGTCTCTGACATCACCTGGCCGGCGTGCTCCACTCCATCCGCAAGATTGGTAAACATGCCATCAACACGTGTGCTCTGACGATGGACTCGCTCGAGGATTTCGCTGGTTGATGCTTTGATCTCGATCCCCTGCTCATGCAAATTGTGGACGATTTGCGTCAGGTCTGTCGCCATGGACTCTACTTTTGGACTGACGCGGTCGATAACTTCGCGCGACTTCGCGATAACCGGCATCACGGCGCCGCGAACTTCCCCTACGTGGTCTTGGACCACTTTACCGATCTTGCGCACAGTTAAAAACAGCGCGAGCATAATAACGGCTTCCGCAAGCAGAGCTATCGCGGTAAGCGCGACAAATATAAGCAGCAGAGTGTCATGATTCATTTCGGCACCGATCATTAATCGCAGGGTCGCTGCGGGTTGAATATATTAGAGCCTTCCTCCAGTGTCAGAGTGGGCACAAGAATAGATCGGGAATGAACTCACCCATCCGCGAAGATTTCGGTAAAAAAGCCTGAACCGGAAACCGGTTCAGGCCCTCTGTTGACCTACTGGCCAGGAGCAGCCGGATCGGCCGTCGATTTATAAGCCTCGCGCCCCGCGTCCACCGCAGCGCCCACGCGCCCGGTCTGATCGTTGACGAGGTTCTTGCCTTTCTCTACAAAGTCTTCCCATTGGGCGCGCCCGCGGTCGACAACTTCCTTGCCTTTGCCGACATATTGACCAACGTGGTCCTTGCTCTTATCGACAAGTGTTCCAACCTGATCAGCAGCTTCCTTAGAGCGTGCACGGAGATAGTCCGTACCTTCGCGAGCGCTCTGCGCGAGGTCTTCCCGAGTCTCGCGGCCGGCCTTCGGAGCGTACAGGATTCCCACCAGTGCACCTACGCCAAGTCCCGCAATAAACCACGCTACGCCTTGATTACCACCACCATTATCTTCAGCCATAACAGATATCTCCTTTTGCCCAGATGCTCAGAGCCTGAGCGTATCAAATTACCCGATGTGCCGCAAATTCCGCCAACATCGGCTCGTGAAACTAGTGACCCGGCTAAACCGCCGAGTCGTAATCGGAACCTCGCAAATCTGATGCGGAGGCTAATGAGTGAGTTGCACACTCCCTAAACTGTAAAACAAGCACAAAGTGATAATAGATCTAAATTCCTACCTACTTGTTCGATGCAGGTTTTTGCTGCCGCGCTAAACAAATGCAAATGGCGGAATCGCTGCGAACCAGGCGCCAAGTCTGCAACAATACCGGTGCTTACTTACCAATGAGTCCTCGCGCGATTGAATCCAACATGCCATTCAGGAAATTGATAGATTCTGGTGCACAATAGCGCCGGCCGATCTCTAACGCTTCATTAATCACAATCGGGAACGGCGTAGATTTAAAACCCAGCATTTCGCTCACTGCCATACGCAGCAGATTGCGATCGACTGCCGGCATACGCTCCAAACGCCAGTGACGCGAATTGGCAATAATCAGCTTGTCGATCTTTTCCTGTTCAACGACGGCGATGCGAAAGAGGTCCTCAGCAAAGCCGCGCACCTCAGGCTCAACTTCGTCGCCAGCTTTCCAAAACGTCGCGCGCACCTCGTCGGGCGTTTGCTTTCCAATGTCCGCCTGAAAGAGCATTTGCATCGCGAGTTCCCTGGACTTGCGCCGCGTGCCGGCGCTCAAAAGCCGCCGCCTTCTAAAAGTTTTCTCTTCAAGCTCACCATCTCAATCGCAGCTATCGCGGCCTCGAAACCCTTGTTTCCGGCTTTGATGCCAGCACGGTTCAAAGCCTGCTCCAGAGTTTCGCAAGTGAGCACTCCAAAGCTATGCGGGATGCCGGTCTCTTGTTGCGATTGCCCAATGCCGCGCGCGACCTCGTTGTAAATCGCCTCGTAATGCGCAGTTTCGCCGCGCAACAAGCATCCCAGCGTAATAATTGCTTCCACCTTGCTTTTGCCCAGCTTGGCAAGATCAGCCAAGGTTCGCGCAGCGGCTGGCACTTCCCACGCGCCGGGCACGCGCACCACTTCAACATCCGCTGCGTTTGCGCCACTGCGTTTCAACGCATCTAAAGCGCCCTCAAGCAGCCTGTCGGTGATGACCGCATTCCAACGCGCCACCACGATAGCAAACTTCATGCCTGCGGCACTGAGCTCGCCTTCAACCGCGACTGGCTTGCCCTTCAGCGGATCGGTCCACGCCCAGAAGCTATAAGAAAATCCCGTTTCCGGCTCGACCGTAAAGATGCGCGACTTCCATGTCGTTTCAGTGATTGCAGTCAGGCGCTCTGAATTTGCCTCTGATTGAATCTGCAACCATGCGGTTGCAGATTGATGTGCCGCATCGAGCGACGTCACTTCGATAAGTACACTCGCCGTTGAAGGCATTTTCCCGTCTATAAATTCAAGATTGCCGAGCGGAGCGAGGAATGAAGTGCCGTGACTTGCCTCGAAACTCCCCGATTCTGACGTGTATTCGTCATGGCCGACGTTTTCTTCCCAGCCCTTACCGTGTGCCAATCCCATCGCCTCAAAAAAACTGGCTAGCCGGCTGTGAACCACGGCGCTTCCAGTTTGGCGAAGGAAAGAGATGCCCTTGATCATGCTTCAATTCTACCGTGCTGCAACGGCTTCAAAGATTGCTAGGGAGGGGGTCGCGAATCACTCCCTACCCGTGCACCATATTCACTGCAACAAAAAGAAACGCCAGCGTGAGCCGGCGTTTCTTTTGAATGACTGCGCTCGCTTGCAGACTAGGTCGTCGCGCGCGGCTTCACTGCAATCGCAGTGGCTGGCACGGTGCTGCTACTGGGTGCGGCCAGGGTGCAGCCTAGATCCGTCCCCGGTGTGCAGGCTGGCAAGTTGGGGCTGATCTGCTGCGTATCTTTCAGCGTCGGCACATCGATGTAGTGAATCTTGTTATCGCCCGCCGTCGAGACAAAGAATACCTTATCGTCAAGGCTGAAGGCGCCAGCCACCGGCGCTGTCACCGCAGTGCCACCGGCCAACGTCAGGTAATTCAAGGTACCCGCCGCACCGCCTGTGCCAGGCATGTAGTAGGGCAAAGGCGCTCCTGGAGTCGAACCAGTGTAAGTGATAAACGCCAGGTTTGAAGCCGGCGAAACCACAATCTGATTCACCGCTGTCGAATTCACGCCGCTTACCGGCAACTGGTTGAGCGTGTGGGCAATGGTGAGCGGCTGCAGCTGATTGCCGATGGCCGCAGGGCAGTTTCCGTTGGGAATCGTCACTCCGATGTCAGACAATTCCAAGCTGCCGCCCACGCTGTTCGCGCCCAGGATATGTTTGCCGTCCGTCGTCGCGGCAACTACGTCGGTCGTAACAGGAACAGAATCGCCCTGCGGATAGAACACTTGGCTGCTATAGTTTGCTACCGTGCCGGTCGGGCACCAGGTGTGGGCAACAGTGGGAGTGCCGCTCAGGTAAGCACCCACTCCGGGAATGGTGAGTGCAAGGCTTGCCGCACCCCCAGACGCACTTAGGTCGTAGGTGGTCCAGCCGGTATTGGCATTGAAGACATAAAGCGTATCGCTATGATTTGGGCCCAAGGACGCACTGTCGCTGATGTAAAGCGTCTTTGAGTCGGGCGTGAACGCCGCCGCATTCCCCACTCCCGAGAACGTTGAGGCAATGGATCCCGAGGTGGCGTAAATGTAGAAAATTTTTCTCACTGGATCGTTGATCAGAAGGTCTTTATTGTTGGGCGCAACCGCCAGCACCACTCCCGGAACCGTAACATCTGGAGTGCCGGCAATTGAATTGTTCGAGGTGCTGAAAACCATCAACGCATGCGACGATCCAAAGTAAAGATTCGAGCCCGTCTGGTCCATGATCATGGAGTTCGGCACATACGGCAGACGCACGTTCGACCCGACCGTTCCTGTGAGCAAGTCGATGGGAACAAAATATTGCGATTGCCCGGGAGCTGAAAACCAGACATAACTACTCGCCGTGCCAGGGGTCGTGACAGTAACGGCATTGCTCGTGATCGGAAGTCCTGTGCCAAAAAGTCCCACCTGATTGATCGGTGACGGATTGCACGTCGAAGGCTGGCAAACCGCGTACACTGAGGCCACACCCGGAAAAGCAGGCGTAATCGCCCCACCGGTTCCTACCGTGATGTCGAGCGGGTTAGTCGACTGATAATCGAGTGTCAGCCCGGAAATCGGCTGATCGTTTGTATCCTTCACAACCGTGACCAGGTTCTGCACCACGCCCGTGGTGACTGTGCCGCTGTTCGATCCGTTCAGACTCACTGCGATCGTCTTGGGCGGGCAGGTCGAAAAATAACCCGCTGACGACCCTGATCCCGCAACCGATGCGGTGATCGCTGTGGTGCCTGGTAATTGCGCCGTGATCTGGTTGGTTGCGCTATTGAGCGACGCCACCGAACTAGTGCCGACCGAATAAGTCAACGCACCCACCGCTGCCGAGCAGTTGGGCACCGCCGTCACACCCGGAGCCAAGCCGCCGGTGCACGAATAATTGCTTACAGACGATGGTGCACAAAGCTCATACTGCTTGCCATTCGAGACATAGCAGGCCTCAGCATCAAGCTGCGCAGTAGTACTCTGCGAATGGCACTGTTGCTGTTGCTGACCACTGAGCGCAAGCGTGATCGCACTCACCTGGGCGTGTACATAGACCGCTACCGGGTTCGATGTTACAGAATTCGCCGAAGCGGAAATATAGGCTGTACCATACGGCAGACCCCCAGTATTGGGCAGTGGCGAGGGCGGATTGCAGATGGTGAAGTCGGTGATACCGCCACCGGAATTGCGATTCCAGGTTCCCGCACATATGTTGCCGTTGGGCGCAATGTCTACGAGTCGATTGTCGGTCGTGCCGTAGCTGTAGGCTGAAACGCTTGCCGAAGTTCCTCGGCAAGTAGTCGCGGTGGGCGCCGAAATAAGCCTGGTCTGCCCAAACGCCAGGGAAATACCCGTCGTCCTGGGCTCCAGGTTAATCGTCTGAACCTGTGTATCTTTCAGACCGTAACCTGAACCGTTGCAGTAGTTGCCTGCCGGATTACGGGTGCAGCCTGAGAAAGATATGCCCGCTGGAAGCGCCAGGCAAATTAAAAAGACAAGCGTTAAATACCGCCGCATGAATCCTCCCCGCCCCGCTTTGTCGAGCCGCGGAACGGTCTCTTCCAATCCGTTTTAGAAATGTGGGTTGAAGCGCCGCGCCATTCGCTCGGCAACCAGCACAACTGGCTCAGGCGACCGGCGACAGAGCAGTGCGCAATCGGTGTCGCCAATCTACGAATCACGCTCCGATTTGCTCCAAATAAAAGTGTATCAGGGCAGGTTGGGGACTGGCGCAGTGCCTTCCCCAACACCATTCCCCCCTCCCAGAATAGACTCCTGGCGAATCGGATGGGCAGCAGCCCAGCTCTCTACGAGGCGGGAGGCATGTAGCGCTCAAACCAGTCCACTGCCCGCTCCATTACATCGCGCCGGTGCGCCGGATCGACAAACCCGTGCCCTTCGTTGGGATACACCACCAGTTGCGTCGGAACATGCTGATCGCGCAGCGCATGCCAGAACTCATACGACTGCGGCGCCGGACATTCGCCGTCCCGATCCCCCACCACGACCAGCGTCGGGGTGTGCGCCTGCTTTATAAAATTGATCGCCGAACTCTTCGCATACACCGCGGGGTCGTCGTACACCGTTGCCCCAAAGTATGGAATCATCCACTGGTCGATCGAGTTTTCGCCATAGTAGCTCTGCCAATTCGACAGCCCAGCCCCCGACACCGCCGCCTTGAAGCGTCCCGTCTGCGTCACCGCAAACATGGTCATGAATCCGCCATAACTCCAACCCGTGATGCCCACCCGAGCCCGATCAATGGGATACTTCGCCTCGACGGTGTCAACACCGGCCAGAATGTCGCGCAGATCCCCATAACCGAAATCCTTGCGATTGGCCTGCGTAAACGCCTCTCCCTGTCCATAACTTCCTCGCGGGTTGGGCTGCAGCACAAAATATCCCAGCGCCGAGAGGGCCGTCGCGCTCAGGCCCCCGCCTCCACCCCAATGTGAAACCACCGCAGCCGCAGGCCCGCCATGTACCTCCACAACCAGCGGATACTTCTTCGCCGGGTCATAGTCCTTGGGCAGCATCAGCCACCCCTGCACCCGATACGCGTCGCTCTTCCAGCTCAACGAAACCGACTTGCCCCAGCCCGCTTCTACGCCATCATTCAAATGCGAAAGCTGCATTACCCCTTCAAGGCCCGAAGCCATGACCGTGCCCGGCTTGGCCGCATAGATCTCCATCGGGTGATCGAACGTGCTGGCCGTGAACACAAACATCGAGCGGTCTGCGGTTGACGACAAGCTCAACTCCATGCGGCCATCGCCCACGCTGCCGGGAATGCTGAAGATCGGCGACCCAAAACTGATTTGGCCACCAGCCGTCACGCGTTCGCCCTGCAAGTGGTAGCGCACTAGTTGGCAGTTGCCCCCTGCCAGTTCGGTGACATACATGTATTCGTTGCTGCCCCACTCAATCCACGCCGGCGAAGTCGGCCTGCCCTGGCTCAAATTCCTCGGTTCACCGCCCTCCGCAGCAACAATCCACACATCGCCGCCCGTCGACCCCTGGTCGCTCATCAGGCCGCCGATAAACGCAATCGCCTTCCCATCAGGAGACCATCGCGGCACCGCGATCTGTAGCCCATGCAGCGGCCCAGCGACCTCAGCAGGCGCAAGTATCGCCTTTGCTGCCCCATCCAGCGGTTGCGTGTAGAGCTTCGCGACCCACCAGTTGTTCTCTCCCGGTGGATTGGCGGCAACATACGTCAGCGCAGCCGAATTCGGCGACCAGTTGAATTCATACACATGCAGATTCCCCGGCGTCACCTGCGTCGGCGGTGCAGGCGTAGCCGCATCCACACGCGCCATGGCCACCCGCTGAATCTCAACCCCGTCTTCACCGATCACGCCCGAAGGCGGCTTCATGGCAGCGAGCGCACCCGAGGGCCGCGTCGCCCCCTCCACATAAAGAAAAGCGATTTTCGTCCCGTCCGGCGAAAACACCAGCGAACCTTCCATGCCGTTCAACGTAGTAAGCCGGCGTGCCGGGCTCCCGTCAAGGCGCGAAACGTACACATCCGCCTGCTTCCCAGCCGCAGCGCAATCTGAACTGAATGCTAAGGCCTTCGAGTCAGGCTCCCACGCAATCTCGCCTTCGCGGCAATGCTGGTCCGGTTTGGCCGCCGCAGTCACGCGCTCGCCCTTGGTCATCTCGTTCAGCCCTGAAACCCTGATTTCGGCATTCTCGCGCGAACCCTGAATCCACGCCAGCCGCTTGCCATCCGGCGAGATTGCCACTTGGCCATACGAATGGCCGCGATTAAGCCCCTTCAATACTTCTTCTACATGCGCACGCGCCGGCGAAGTCGCCGCAGGAGTGCCCTGCGCCCAGGTCAGCGGAACAGTCCAGGCAGCACTCACAACCAAAACAACACAGGCCAACACGCAGGTAGACAACGGCTCGGAAAGGGGCTTCGAATTCATAGGGAAATGCTATCAGGAGGGAGTAGTGCGGACCCCATCAGCGCGCGTTACTTAGAACCATTAGCCGCCACAGAAAGATCAATTCACCCACGACGAAAAGAATGCCGAATATCAGTTTGTTGTGCCGCGCCAGCCATTCCGGCAGATAGGTGTCGAAATTGTCAGCCCGCTGCCGCGTGTACTTTCCCGCCACATCGGTCAGCGGACAACGCCCGCCATTCACCGCCAGCACCGCACACTCGATCAACACAAAGCCCGAGAGCGCGCCTGCCCACCGCATCTGACCCCGCAAGGAAGCAATCGGAATGTCAAAAATACAAGCGACCATGAACATCCAGATCGCTGTATGCATCACCTTTATCCGAACCAGCCCATTATGAAGTTCACGCTCCACGACAAACCCTCGATCAGTCAAACAAACGTCACTCTGTCATCTTGAGCACGCCGGCTTTCTGTCGAAGTGCCTATGATCGTCGAGAGAGCCAGCAAACTATCTCCGGCCCGCAATTTTCGCTGCGCGGTCATAGGACCCAAGATTATAAATGTTCTTGTAACCAAGCTCGGTTAGCTTGTTTTTGGCCAGTCCGCTACGCATTCCAGTCTGACAGTGGAGCAACAGAATCTTGTTTTTGTCTTTCACCGCACTCGGCACAAGAAAATCGATCTGCTCGAGCGGCATGTTCACCGCTTGCGAAAGATGTCCAGAATTGAACTCGCTTTCGCTACGCACATCGATAACCATAGCGCCGTCCTTTAAATATTGAGAGGCCACTTTACTCGGTACCTGGCCCGAGCGCTTTAAGAAAACGTAACCCGACGCGAGAAAAGCTATCACGACAAAAGGCATCCACGTCATAGCTCAAGTCTACCGCCTTTCGGAAAGTGCCGGGCAGGAAATGCGTTTGGCGAACGAGAGATCCAAAGTTCAGCAGGGGTCTTGAGATTTCCCTGGATGCGGCATTTCCGGCTACACCCAGGCCGGCTTTACACTTTCTTGACTTCTACAAGAGTCGAGTAGAAAGTGGCTCCCGCTCCGATATCGGTGAGCCGCTCGCTGGTCAGCGCATTCACGTTGCTGCCGTCCGCGTGAAACTTCGCCCAATCCAGCCGAGCGGCGACCACACCTGCGGCCACGCTGCCATTCACCAGCGCCGTCAGTTGGATTGAACCGCGATCATTCCAGATTTGTACCGCATCCCCATCTGCAATACCGCGCTTTGCAGCGTCTGCGGGATGCATCTCCAATCGTTGGCTGGTGCGCGCCTCCATCTTGCGATGCCCCTCAAGATTGGCAAAGGTGGAGTTCATATAGTTGTCTGCCTTCCGGCTCAGAAACTCGAGCGGAAAGCGCTCAGCATCTTTGCCCCATCGCGATTCGCTGGGCGCGACAAACGTCGGCAAGGGGTCCATCCCGCGCGCGGCCAGGGTTGCCGAATAGAACTCCACCTTACCCGATGGAGTAGGTACCGCGCCCGCAGCAAACGGCAAAAAGTTCTCCGTCTCCGGCGAGCGATGAAAGCTGAGCGGGATATGCCCCTGTTCTTTCAAATCTTCAAGGGTGATATGTTCCATGCCCGCATTGGTTGAATTTCCGTTCAACCCCACCGCCAACGCCTGACGAATCAGTTGCTCCTCGGTGTCGCGGAAGCACGCGTCAGAGAAACCCATGTACTGCGCCAGTTGTCCAAACAGCCACACATTCGATTTAGCCTCACCCGGCGGATCAATGGCCTGGTTCGAGAGCTGCACAAAGTAGTGCCCGTACGCGCCTTGAATGTCTGTGTGCTCGAGAAACGTCGTTGCGGGCAACACGTAATCGGCGTAGTCGGTCGTGTCGTTGAAAAACAGCTCATGCACGACGGTGAACAAATCATCGCGTCCCATGCCTTGCCGCACCGCGTTCTGATTGGGCGCGACGGCACCGGGGTTCGAGTTATAAACAAACAACGCATGCACCGGCGGACCGCCGTCCAGCACATCGCTTACGGGCGACTGGGCCGCTGAGTCCGGCTCGCTGATTTCTACCGCTTTCGCTGTCAGCGCCTCCCCCAGCCTCGACATGTTCACCACGCGTGCCGGGCGACCCAGCGGTGAATCGAGCGCCAGATCAAGCCGCTCCAATTCGCGCTTGTTCCAGGCAAAGGCACCTGAAGTAGACAACTGCGCGCCGCCGCCGCGATATTTCCACGCCCCCGTCATAGCTGGCAACATCGCTACCGCACGCACCGTCGTTCCGCCATTCTCGCTGCGCTGCACACCGTAATTCAGCCGGATCGCCGCCGGGCGCGTGGTCGCATATTCGCGCGCCAGTTGCTCCACCTCACCGGGTGTCATACCGGTCCATGCCGCGACGCGCTCGGGCGTGTAGTCGCGCGCTAGTTCCGCCAGCTTGTCAAAGCCGTATGTCATTGCATCGATGTAGGCGCGATCCTCAAGCTCGTCGCGCAAAATCACGTGCATCATTCCCAAAGCAAGAGCGCCGTCGGTTCCAGGACGAATCGCGATGTGCCAATCTGCCAGTGCCGCCGTCCGCGTCTTATAGGGATCGATCACGATCAGTCGCGCGCCGTTGCGTCGTGCCTGCTCCACCATCGGCCAGAGGTGAATATTGTTGCCGTGAATATTCGCGCCCCACGCAATGATCAGCTTTGCCAGCTTAAAGTCCTCAGTCGGCGTGCCCAGCTTTTTACCGTAGACCAGGTTCCACGCAACTCCGCCCGCCTCTGAGCAAATGGTGCGGTCGAGTTGACTCCCGCCCAGGCGATGAAAGAATCGCCGGTCCATCGATCCATAACCAAGTACGCCAATCGTTCCCGCATAACTGTAGGGCAAAATCGATTCGGGACCATGCTGATCGCTGATCTGTTGCAGCCGAGCCGCAATGCTACTCAGTGCCTCATCCCAGCTGACGCGCTCAAATGCCTCATGCTCGCGCCCCCGCTGCAACGGGCCCTTGGCGACCCCGGGCTTTCGCTTGAGTGGATAAAGAATGCGGTTCGGCGCATACACGCGGTCGAGGTATTTGGCCACTTTGCCGCACAAAAATCCCTGGGTCACCGGCTGCGTGGGATCGCCGGCCACCTTTACCGCGCGGCCCTCTGCGTTCACTGTTACGAGCACCGCGCAACTATCGGGACAGTCATGGGAACAGACCGTATGCACCACGCGAAAAGGAGAAGTATCAGCAGCGGTCGCCATGCCGTCATTGTAAGCTGAACCCGTATCTTTTATCCCCGGAGGATCGTCAATGAAACTCCTTTTCCCGGTTCTGTCGCTCGCGCTGTTTCTGCTCACGGCCGCGCCAGATATGTCCTCCCAAGCGTCGTCTGCTTCGCCGAAGATGGCTGCCGACGAAGTCGCCATCCGCGCCACCATAGCCGCCCAGGTCACCGCATGGAACAACGCCGACATTCCCGCGTTCATGCAGTCTTATGAAGACTCGACGGAAACTACCTTCATCGGCTTGACCCTGCGCAAGGGCTTTCAGCCGATACTCGAGCACTACAAGGCGGCCTACACGACCCGCGAACAGATGGGCACTCTCACCTTCAGCGATCTCGAAATCCGCCTGCTGCCCGGTCCCTGCGGCAAGACGGAATTCGCGACCGTCACAGGGAAGTTTCACCTCGCCAGGACCGCCCAAGGCGAAGCCAAAAAGGACGATGGTATCTTCTCGCTGCTGTGGCGCAAAACTTCCTCTGGATGGAAGATTATTCTCGACCACACCAGCTGAGCGCGGCACCACCGGCGACGGGGAAGCGGTACGCATTTATCGTCATCCAGAATTGAACAGTCGATCATTACGAATTTTTGAGGGATTATTCGCATCCTGCCGCAGCGTCTGCAATCAAACAGGATCTAATACCAGAAAGTAGGTCTGTGTGACAAACGAACAACTTCTCGCTGCCTCTGCCGTCAATTCATGGAAGCTGACCATCGGTCGCATCGATCAGGGACTGGCAGCGCTCTCAGACGAGAAACTCCAAACACCAGTTGCTCCCGGCAAGAATCGACTTTTCTATCTCTTGGGCCACCTGGCAGCCGTCCATGATCGTTTGATCACGATGCTCTCGATTGGCGAGCGTCTGCATTCGGAACTCGATGAGCCCTTCGTTACCAATCCTGACAAAGGAGGTAGCGATCCCGTTACGGCCATCAACCTCAGGGCGGCGTGGAGCGAAATCAACTCCAAGCTCACTGCTGCTTTTGAGAAATTCACACCAGCCGAATGGCTGCAAAAACACACGGCTGTCTCCGATGAAGATTTCGCCAAAGACCCTTCGCGTAACAGGCTCGCAGTGGTACTGAGCCGCACCAATCATGCCTCATTCCACACCGGGCAAATCGTTCTCACAAGATAGCTTATCGGAAGGATAACCGCACAACACCGGCATCCTCTCGACTTGTAAACCTGGTCTTGTAAACCTGGTCTCGTAAATTAGGACGCGCCATGAGTTGTCTTTTCTGCCAGATCGTCAACGGAACCATCCCGTCAAAGGCCGTCTATCAGGACGATCAGTGCTATGCCTTCGCCGACATCACACCACAAGCGCCCGTGCATGTGCTCGTAGTTCCTCGCGAACACATCGCGTCCCTAACCGATGCTGAAAAAAGCCACCACGACTTGCTTGGCCATCTGCTTGGCGTTGCTGCGGAGATCGCTCGCACGCATGCGCTCTCAAAGGGCTATCGCGTTGTCATCAACAGCGGTCCTGATGGCGGCCAGAGCGTCGACCATCTGCACGTCCATCTCCTAGGCGGGCGCAAGCTGACCTGGCCACCGGGATAAAATAGCGCGGCGCTATTGAACAA
>JANXYB010000033.1 GCA_025350325.1 Acidobacteriaceae bacterium | reverse complement strand
TCCGTCTTGCCCGACTCAATCTGCGCCGACGCGATCTGGTTGCCAATCCAGGCCAATTCGTCGACCTCAGTCGACGGAGTTTCTGAATAGGCAAGATTGAGAAAATCAATTGCCCCTTCCGGATCGCCATATAGCTCGCGCAGTTCGGCTGCGATGACAAGGCCTGGCACGTTGTTGCGCAGCATGTTCAGCATCCACTGAGCTGATTTCTCCGCATCAGGATAATTACCAAGTGCGATGTCGGCTTCTGCTAGATATCCATAAGTCATCACGTCGTCGGGTGTGAGGTTATTCAGCGTCGTCGCCAGTTCTTTGGCTTTGACGTATTCGTGCTTGGCTAACAAGAGTGCTACTTGTGTCTTTTGAAGCTGGAAATCATGCGGATTGACATTAAACCCTTGGGAGAGTGCCTCATCAGCTTCACGCAGATACCGAGGATCGGCAGCCTCGCGCGCTCCTCTCAGATATGCGAGGGCCAGATTGTTGAAGGCTTGCACTTTCTTTGGATGCGCCGTGAGTTGCCGTTTCGCAGCGTTAATTGATTGCTGACCAGGGGTATCGGCCTGAGCCGCGACCTTGGCAGACACTGAAGGTTTCTGGTCTCGAGCCGGGGCCGATTGTTGAGCCAAGCCTGAGCTCAAGCTCAATGCGCCAAGACCGAATAATGTTGCATGTAGCATCTTCATAAGAGAACCCCCCGCCGGCAACGTGAAGTTTGGGGCCCCGAGTCGGAGTGTGCCGGCCGCAGAGCCCCGCGTTCGTTTAGGACTGTCCTAGTTAACAGGGCAGGTCGTGCTACCGCCCTGGTTTGCCGGAGCAGGATCCGTGTTCTGAACGCTCGTTGGTGTCGGCTGATCGCCGCAACCCCTCTCGCTCGGATCGATATGCCTGCTGTCGCGCCCACTGTATGCGTAGTGCACATAGGGGAACGCCTCTTGTGTAGGCACGTCTGTCGCGTTGACGCCGTCGCCTATCAGGTTGTTCGGTGCGACGTTGAATTTTGCAACCAGGACGCCGCCACCAACAACACGCGCCGCGATATCCACAACGTCGTCCGTGACCCTCCGGCCGTCGGGAACCCGGCTGCATCGCCCCCAATGAGTCCGAGGCGGCTTCGCTTCGCATAAGGCGTGGGAGGCACGCCCGTGTTTAGCCGCAAGAGATCTGCGATAGGGCCAGCCGGCGTGCCTGGAGCCGCAATGGGTGCGGCGTAGGTCACGAGCGGCAGGAGATCGAGGCGCGGCGGTGGGGGAATATTGATTCCGTAGACGGCGTTGAACACTCTTGCGAGCAACGGATCCAGGGCAAAGGGTGCAAATTGACTGTCGTTCACAGGCTGCTCCATGCTCCAGCGATCCTTGCTGCCTGTGCCGATCAGGAGTTCATTGACTAACGGATTGCCTTCGCGCTGGACCTGATAAAACCCGCCCTCATTCAAAGCCGGGCGAGGGGAACGCCGAATGGTGACCTGTCGCCGAGACTTGTCGCCCACGCGCCAATCGTGGCTCTCGGGTCGGTGGAAGGGTGTACAGAGCCATCGCTCGTCAGGAGCCTGATCGGGACCTCAAGAACGATGGTGTTTACGTTGAATCCCGAAATCGCATTCGGCGCGAGGTTTAGGTGATCATTCGCATTCTGTGAGGGACTGAGAACGCCGCCGCCCGCACTTGCGCGGAAGTTGAAGCTATCAAACGCAGCACCCAGATCAATAAAGAACGGGTCGGCAACCGTTCCCGCGAAGACTCTAATATCAGAGGCCCCACCTCCGCCTTGAAGCTCGTAGATGCCACGTGCTGCCAAAGCATCGTAATCAGGCATGGTGCGCGGTCCAACGTTGCTGGGAGCTGCAACCAGCTCATCGCCATCGGTACTGTTCAGACTAACAACGCTGCCGTTGCGAACCATTTGAACCGAATAGGTCTGCCGCAAACTGAGACCTGCCGAACCTGCGCCGTCAAGAGAAGTGATTGCCGGCGGCACGATCGGGGTACCAGGCGGGACAGGCGCCGGAGAGTTTGAGGGTGCGCTGATTCCGTTACCAGCGCCGACAAATCCGGTGAACACTCCTGGTGCCCGCACTTGCGTCTTGAAGCGAAACCGGAAAGTCACGTCCTCGCGGGCGTCATGGTTGTTATCGAGCTTAATCTGGTACAAAACGTCCGGATCGAACGGGAAATAGTTCGGTCCGTTGCTTGGTTGAAGAAAAGGATCCACGTTTAGGATGAACGTGACCCGATCCGGATGGTCGTAGCTGACAAACGCATAGAAATCGGTGATGTCGGCCGCGTGATCGAGTGCGGTGATCGGCGCTTCCCGATGGCTGGACGGAAACGCCTCCGGCGGCATCGCAATGAGCAGACTCAATGCTATGCCAAGTACGGGCTTGAGTTTTGACATGTGGATCTCCCCTTTCAATTGGACGGTTGGGGAACGGGCTGCCAGGTCCGAACGGAGAAGGGGGGTGGAGGTTCGTCGGCCTCTCGTTCATTGCTCAGAGAACGGCGGCAACAGACATTTGGATGTTGAATCTTGAAGAATTTTGTTAGGACGGGGGCGTGGTCAGAAACGGTACCGATAAGCAGACGGGCTCCATGTTTTCTCGGGTCGGCAAGTTGACGAGAAAAGCCCGCTTAGTGCTCTTGAAGAGCTCAGCGAAATCTCGGTCACACGGACGCAATGGCGACTTCTCGCTCATGTGGATTGGTTCCGGATTGACGACATCCCGTTAATTTGGATGGCCCGGAGTGTTCTGGACAGATATGTCTGTTTCTCCGGAAACGATTGCCCCGAAGGGGAGCCCAGTTCTTGTCTGATCTTCTTAACGAACGGAGTTCTTCCAAGGCCCAGGACTTTGAACTAAAGTTTCTCTATGGCAAATTGGACACCGTACATGGCAAACACTCGAGGAATAGCGGTCAGCGTTGAGCCCACTTACTCCGAGACCAGATCATCGCCGGACCGCTCGCAGTATTTTTGGGCTTATCGAGTGATCATCGAGAATCAGGGACGGGAAACTGTGCACCTGTTGAGCCGGCATTGGATGATTACGAATGCGCGTGGCGAATTGACCGAGGTCAAAGGACCGGGTGTTGTCGGGGAGCAACCAGTCCTCAAGCCAGGTGAAAGCTTTGAATATACCAGTGGCGCGCCTCTCAACACGCCGTCGGGGATGATGGGCGGGGCCTACCAAATGGAGAGTGAGAGCGGTGAGCGGTTTGATATTGAGATCCCGACGTTCTCTCTGCATCGTCCAAATCAGGACATATTTCTGAATTGAGAAAATATCGCCGTCCCAGCGGCTCGCGGCCCTGAAGCTATTCGCGAGTGCGCGGATAAGCGATCTTTCTCAGACTTCGCAGCACGGCGTATGCTTACCGAAATACCTGCCCGCATCGCATTACTCGCAACCCGAAGTGTTATCTAGTCCATGTCGCTCAGACCACCCGTTGTGCCGCTTTTCTCCTAGCCCAGAAGACCGACGTGCTCAACTCACCGCCGCGGCCGACCAGTCTTCTTGGCGGGCTTCTTCACAGATTTCTTCAAGGCTTTCTTAGTCGCAGTTTTCTTGGCAGGTGACTCGGCGGTTTTCTTAACTGCGTTCTTCGCCGGAGCCTTTTTCGCGGTTCGTTCTGCCACGGCTTTCTTCGCCAATTTTTTTTCTGCCTTCTTGGGAGGTGCCTTCTTCAGCGCC
>JANXYB010000024.1 GCA_025350325.1 Acidobacteriaceae bacterium | reverse complement strand
TCAGCCCCATCCACGCCCGCTGCAGCGCCTGCGTCGACGCCGGCGTCTTCCTCGTCCTCAGGCGAGTCCCACTAGAGACACGAGAGCAGCACCCCGATCCAGCGTCCCCGCCCAGGTCATTATTCAACACACTTATGCCGTCGTCATCGACCGCTCGGCCGCAGACACTGGCAATGTCTTCGGGCGCATGAGCAGCAGTGCCGTCATGCCGAGCGCAACATTTTGCGTCATAATTTCGATTATGTGAATGAAGCGCTGCGTCCCGGTCATCATCGCGTTCGGGACCAGCAAAGGGCCTGCTCCACCCACGACCCATATGATGATGCCCACTGCTATCGCCGCCTTCCAGCGCGGTAGACGCAGCGTGTAAATTACCGGCAGTACCGCCAGCGTCATCACCAACCCGCGCAGCAGTTGATAGCCGAAAAACCAAAGTCCCAGCGCTGCTACTTCTTCCGCTGCGTGCGGATAGTACTTCTTGGTGAACCCAAGATAGGTGATCGCGCCGAATACTTCGTAATACAAAACATACGAGCCTGCCGACAACAGGATGAAGGGCACCAACATCGCCGTAGAGCGATGGGCAACTTCAATCTTTCCCGCGTCAGTGAGCCTCAACATCTTGGCCAGCGCAGCCATCACGGCCGCCGCAAGCGCGTAGACCACGATCCCACCTACCAGGGCAGTGACCATTTGCGCTTTGATCGTCGGAAGGAACAACGCTCCCTCCGACAGCGTGCAAACGAGCCCGACACTCACGAGTATCGTGAAAATGGCACCGAACTGACCGATCAGGCCGCGCGGCCCGTACCGCACCACAGGCACGAGCGATGCAGCCACCACTGCACCTGAGAGCCACCACCATCCGAAGTGGCCTGCGCCCATCGACGAGATAGTGAAACATAATCCGCTCAAAAGACAAAACATTCCGATTCGAAGTGTCATAGCTTGTTCCTCTTTCTTCGATCGTAAAAAGCTAGCGATGTCCGGGCCCATTTCAGCCGGGCCTCATACTCCTGAATGCCGCACTCCAATGCCAGGCGACCTGAAAGCGGCATCTTGCTCACGTTTGTATCCAGATACTGTTTGAGACTCGGTATGTAGCCGGCAAGTTCTGCTTCGAATTGCTTCAGGAACAGTGCAGCTTGTCGGTCGCCGAGAGACTGATCAGTGAAAGCAAACCGCAACATCAACTCGCCAAGACGCCGGATCACGTCATCGCGCCGCACCGGCCTCTTTACCCACGCCCTGAATGCCGTCACGCCCTTCGGTGCGAGCTTGAAGAGCCGCCGCTTCCTCAAACTTGCAGAATTCTCGACCTTACCCCTAATCAGTCCTTGCACCTCAAGCCTTGCCAGCGCGGGATAGATCGCGCCCGGACTATCGCTGAAACTGCCCATGGCACTTGAGGCAAAAATCTTTCTCAAGTCATACCCCGACATCGGATGCTGATGAAGCAATCCGAGTAGTGCAAAGCCGAGGAGTGAGTTATTCGTATTCATAGTACGTGGCGTATTATTACGCAGCGTACTAAGTTACGCAAGCGCAATCGTTTTGGTTCCACGTTACTTCGGGCCACCAAATCCGCCAACTTGCACATCCCCTCGCCGCATCGCCCGGCAACTCCCCTCCCGCCGACTCCGCCACACACCGTAAGATAGTGCCTGGATATGCCCCTTCTCGATCCCATTCCGAACCCCGTTGAATACGCCGACATCGCCGCTCTCGAGTGGGAACCGCTGCTCGCCTTGATCGCCGGCTTTGCCGCATCGCCGGTCGGCCGCGCTGCCATCCTCGCACTGCATCCTTCGACTGACGAGGCTTGGATTGCCCTCCAGCATCAGCTCACCGGCGAGGTCCGCCTGCTGCTTCAAGAGCAGGTCTCAATTGCGCTCGGCGGCCTGTTTGACCCGACGCAGTTGGCAGCTAAAGCTCGGATTCCCGAAGCTGCACTTGAGGCAAGCGAACTGCAAGCCGTTGCCCGTCTGGCCAACGATGTAGCTTCGTGGCAAGCCCTGCTGCAATCACCGCCAGCGCGCCTCGCCGGCAAGCTGCCCGGTCTCTCGGACCTCTCCGTCACCCTCACCTCGGACGCCGCCAATCTGCGCTCTCTCGCTGCATCGATCGAGCGCAAAATTCAGCCTGATGGCTCCCTCGCCGACGATGCATCTCCTGAATTGAATCGCATCCGCCGCGACCAGGAGCGCCAGCAGCGTCTCATCGAACAGAGCCTTCGCGCCGCGCTGCGCAAGCTGTCAAGCGACGGTTCCACGCAGGAAGATCTCATCACCATCCGCGGCGACCGCTTCGTGATTCCAGTTCGCTCTGAACTCAAGCGGCGCGTCGGCGGAGTTGTTCACGGCACCAGTTCCTCCGGTCAAACCGTCTACGTCGAGCCGCTTGAAACCATCGAGCAAAATAACGAGCTGGTCCGCTTGCTTGAGGATGAACAGGCCGAAATTCACCGCATCTTCGTTGCTCTCACACACCAGGTCGGCGGCCATGCGCCCGCCCTCGTTGCCGGCGCGCACGTGCTCGCAATGGTTGACACCCTGCAAGCCTGCGCACGGTTTGGACGCGACTACGATTGTGTTGCGCCCACCATCACGCCCGATGTTTTGCACCTTGACGCGGCGAGGCATCCGCTCCTTGAGAGGCACACGCGCGCGACGTCGGGGCGCGTCGTTCCGCTTACGCTTGAGTTGAATTCCAAGGCGCGCCAACTCATCATCAGCGGTCCCAACACAGGCGGCAAAACCGTCACCCTCAAGACCACCGCCCTGCTCGCCATGATGGCGCAGGCTGGCCTGCCGGCACCGGCCAAGTCGGCGAGCTTCCCCATCTTTACTGCATTTTTGGCCGACATCGGCGACGCACAATCGATCGAGGCGGAGCTATCCACTTTCTCCGCGCATATCGTCAATCTAGATCGGCTGTCGCGTCTCGCAGATACGCATTCGCTGGTGCTGCTCGATGAGCTCGGCTCTGCCACAGACCCTGAAGAGGGCTCTGCGCTCGCCGTCGCCGTCGCGCATCACTTTCTCACTGCCGGCGCGTGGTCGCTCATCTCGACCCACCACACGTCACTCAAGGTCTACGCCGCGAACACACCAGGCGTGCTCAACGCCGCCGCCGGTGTCGATGAAGTTACATTGTTGCCCACCTATCAACTGCGGCTCGGGGTTCCCGGTGCGTCGGCAGGTATTCAAACTGCGGAGCGGCTCGGCCTCAACCACACAATCATCACCGCTGCTAGGGAACGCCTCGGGTCGCAGCAGGTCGACATTGCGCGCTTCCTCGACAAACTGCACAACGACCTTGCCGCGCTTGAAGTAGAGAAAAAAAACGCACGCGAACAGCAGTACGCCCTGAATGTTGAACGCGCTAGACTCGCCCGCGAGGGCGACACAGAACTGCGAAACCGTACCCGCGAACTTGAATCCAAGCTCGCGTCCTTACTCAAGGAATTTGAATTTCAGATGCGCGAGAATGTGCGCGCCATTGAAGACCGAGCCGCGCAGCAGAAACTCTCAAAAGAAGCCGAACGCCGCATCACTCGCTTGCGCCGCGAGTTCCAGGAAAGCTTCAATCAGACCGTCGTCGCTCATCGCACCGGCGCCGATCAGGGAGACGCCAACGCCCAGCCGCACTTGCTCAAGCACATCTCCGCCGGCGACCAGGTGCGCATCAAGTCGATCAACAAGATCGGCATTGTGCAGCGCGAGATCGAAAAAGATTTGTTCGAGGTAGCTCTCGGCCCTATCAAGATGCGTGTCAAGCGCGACGACTGCGCCGCACCTTCGCCATCGGCAGAAGATTCCCAGCGCGAGCAGGCCGGCCCGCTAGCCGCCGCGCGCAAGCAGCGAGGCGTTCACGTCACCGTCACCAGCGCCAACACCGATGACATGCGCACCGAGATTAATCTAATCGGCCGCACCGTCGACGAAGCCACCGAGGAGTTGGAGAAATATCTCGACCGTGCCTTCCTCGCCGGGCTGCCGCGTGTTCGCATTATTCATGGGCACGGCTCCGGCATTCTCCGCCGCGGCGTCCGCGAATTCCTCAAGGGTCATCCCCACGTAGCCACGTTTACCGAAGCTCCGCAAAACGAAGGCGGCCAGGGCGCAACGCTAGTGGAGTTAAGGCAGTAGCCGCAGGCGAGTCGGGGCGGATAACGTACATGACGATATCGTAGTTTGTATGCAGGTTTGCCATACCGAGGGAGTGTTTGAGTGGATCGCCAATGACATTTCCGTAACAACTTCCTCATCTCCAACCGCTATGATCCCAAAATAGCCACTTGGGGGAGGTCCCATGCGCAAACTAATCCTGATCCTGATGTTGTGTGCCGCCTGTGTCAGCCTGTCGGCGGCGCCGAAGAGCATATATGACTTCACCATGAGATCCATTGACGGCGACCAGGTCAGCCTGAAGAGCTACCACGGCAAGGTCGTCCTGCTCGTCAATGTCGCTAGCAAATGCGGCTTCACCCCGCAATACACCGGCCTAGAAGCGCTCTACGAAAAATACAAGGGCCGCGGTCTCGTCATCGTCGGTATCCCCGCCAACAACTTCATGTCCCAGGAGCCGGGCACCGATAAGGAGATCAAGACGTTCTGCACCAACAAGTACAATGTCACCTTCCCCATGATGTCGAAGGTGTCGGTCAAGGGCGACGATAAGACACCCCTCTACGTCTTCCTCACCGGCAAGGAAACTGACCCCCAGTTCGGCGGCGACATCAAGTGGAACTTCACCAAGTTCCTCTTCGATCGCAACGGCAACCCCGTAGCCCGCTTCGAGCCCAACGTCACTCCAGACTCGCCCCAGGT
>JANXYB010000023.1 GCA_025350325.1 Acidobacteriaceae bacterium | reverse complement strand
TCAGCCCCATGATTCATAACCCCTTTAGAATCAAATTTCTGCGAATAACCCGCTGAGAGTCAGATTTTTAGCTCCGACCAACCTTCGCAAACCAATGAAAGCAAAATACTTCCATCCAGAAATAGGGGGGGAGGGGGGGAGGGGGGCCGGACCGGGTCCGATGTTGAAAGATTGCACGGTGCCACAGGCATACGCTGTCAGGCACACAATTAGAATCCTGCGAATGTCGATCGCCCAGCTCCCGGTTGGCCGGTAATCCAGCAGAGATTGCCGCTTATGTTAGCGGTGCTATCGCGGCGAGACGCGTCTTTTCATTGCTCTCGATTGCGAAAATGCTTGCGTCAGAGTTTATAGGCCTTCTTCACGAGGCCATAGGTCAGTTCGTGCGCCAACTCCACAGCCTCATCCTCGTCGATGCGATGCTCTGCGACCAGGCGCGCAAGGTAGCTAGCATCCATTCTGCGAGCCACATCGTGCCGCGCTGGAATCGAAAGAAAAGCGCGCGTATCGTCGTTGAATCCGACGGTGTTGTAAAATCCAGCCGTCTCCGTCACGTCTTCGCGGAAACGCCGGATGCCCTCGGGGCTATCGAAGAACCACCAGGGCGGCCCCAGGCGCAGGCAAGGATAATGGCCTGCCAATGGCGCTAATTCCCTGCTGTAAGCGGTCTCATCCAAAGTAAAGAGAATGATGGTAAGTTTGCCTTCATTGCCGAATCGGTCGAGCAACGGCCGCAGTGCTTCAACATAGCCGGTCGGCGACGGAATATCAGCGCCCATATCGCGGCCGTAGCGAGCAAACAACTGCGCATTGTGATTACGCACCGAACCTGGATGAATCTGCATGACAAGTCCGTCTTCAAGGCTCATGCGTGCCATCTCTGTCAGCATTTGCGCCCGGAAAAGTTCCTGCTGTTCGGCATCGCTATGACCGCCAAGCACCGCTGCGAAGAGTTGTTGCGCTTCTTTATCGCCCAGGTCGGCTGTTCGCGCTGTGGGGTGGCCGTGATCGGTAGCCGTTGCGCCCATGCTCTTGAAGAACTGCCGCCGCTCGGCTAAAGCGTTCAAGTATCCGCGCCACACGGATGTGTCGTCGCCGGTCATGGCACCGAGCTTTTCGACATTCTCGCAGAAACCGTCGAAGGCCGGATCGACGACCGCATCGGGCCGAAACGTGGGTAGAATTTTCCCCTTCCATTTGGAATCGCGGATCGCCGCGTGATCCGCAAGCGAATCAAGGGCGGCGTCTGTCGTGGCCAGCACCTCGATGCCAAATCTTTCATAAAGCGCGCGCGGCAAAAACTCGGGTGTTGCCAGCCTGGCTTCTATCACGTCATAGTACTGATCCGCCGTTTTCTCAGAGAGCCGCGCCGTCATGCCAAACAGTTCCTGGAACGCATAATCAAGCCACAGGCGCGATGGTGTTCCGCGAAACAGATGATAGTTGCTAGCGAAAATATGCCATACCTTGCGCGGCTCCGCAATTTGCGCCGTGCCAATCTCGAGGGCCTCGAGCGAAATCCCCTGGCTGTACAGCATTCGAAAGATGTAATGATCGGGCTGCACAAACAATGCAACCGGATCTGGAAACGGTTGATTGTGCGCGAACCAAGCGGCCTGCGTGTGCCCATGGGGGCTGACGATCGGCAACGTCTTGATGCTTTCGTAAAGCCGCTTCGCGATCTTCCGCGTCTCTGTTTCCGCTGGGAAAAGCCGGTCTTCATGCAGTAAGGCCACTGCGGTCTCCTTTATACGCCAGGGTTTCCTAGTATCGTTCATCACGGTGGCCCGCGATATACTGCGGCTGCCCGTTGAAGTAAATTTTATTTGCAGCCACGATTGTCTCGTTGTCAACTCATATCCAAGTCGAGATGCGCCCGCCGGTGCAAGTATGACTACACTACGCGTAGCTCTGCGCAATTATGCGGACTTTGAAAATGCTCTCGGCGAGGAAGCCCGCCTCTTCGAGTCAATGCATCCCGGCACTCAAGTTGAACTTGTGTCGATGGGCATCCGCGAGCTTTATGAATCTACGATCGTCCGCGATGGATTGCGCGGCGGCACGTTTGATCTTGCACTGTTGGGAACCGACTGGCTTGCCGAAGGGATCGCGGCGGGAGCTTTGGAAGATCTCAATCCGTGGCAACACAAGTTTCCGATTCCCGATTGGCCTGACGGGTGGCCTCGTTCGCTGGTCAGGCCGCTGATTTTCGGTCAACAGCTTTCTTCACTGCCCTGGCATGACGGCCCTGAGTGCCTTGTGTATCGCAGCGATCTTTTCGCCGATCCGGAGCGGAAAACAAGATTTCGCAAGCAGTTTGGCCGTGAACTAGTACCGCCGCTCACATGGCAGGAATTTGCAGATACGGCGCGCTTCTTCACTGACCCGGCGTCGCACTTATACGGAACGGTATTTGCCGCTTTCCCCGACGGACACAATACGCTTTACGATTTCGCTATTCAGCTCTGGAGTCGAGGCGGTGAGCTGCTCGACTCGAATGGAAAGCCTCTCATCACCACTCAGTCGGCCGTCGATGCGCTCGACTTCTATCGACGAATTGTGCGAGACCCCACCGCCTGTCACCCGCGTTCATCGCAGCTTGATTCGACGCAATCGGGCGACCTGTTTCAATCGGGAGAAGTGGCGATGATGGCCAACTGGTTTGGTTTCGCGGCGCGGTCAAGCCGCAACGGCTCGCCACTATTCGGCAAAGTCGCGATAGCACCTATTCCGTCTGGTGACGGCGCCGCCTCTATTTCGCTGTCGGTCTTCTGGGCGCTCGCCATGGGCAGCGGCTCGCTCAATAAAGAGCTTGCCTGGGAGTTTCTGCGCCTCATCGCTACACCGGAGCGGGATCTCGGTATAACAAAACACGGCGCAGTCGGTGTGCGGCTCTCTACGTGGCGCAGTGCCGCGCTGCAAGCGGAAATTCCGGTCTATCGTGAAATAGAGACAATCTCACTAGGCGCACGGCAACTGCCTGCCGGACCGCACATGGCGGCCTTTGCGTCGATCATCGACTCAGTCGTGACGCGTGCGCTTAACTCGAGCGACAAGACACACACGATTCTTGAGTGGGCGCAAAAAGAAATCGAAAACAAAGGATTGGAATTCAAGTGAGTACTGAGCAGAACCGGGTTGCAGCGCAACACGATGCAGATGGAGCTTTTCGCCTCGACGGACGACACGTACTCGTGACGGGCGGTGCCAGCGGTATTGGCGAGGCTACCGTTAAAGAGTTGGTGCGCGCTGGTGCGTTTGCTTACATTGCTGACATTAATGTCGCCGCAGCCGAGGCCCTCGCTAAGTCGGTTGGCTCTGCAGAGGCACTTCGTCTCGACGTGACTAGCTCCGAATCGATCGCTGATGCAGTCGCCCAAATTGGGCGATTAGACATCCTGGTGAATAACGCCGGTGTCGGCCACGTGGGCTCGATCGAAGCTACGGAGACAGAAGACTTTGACAGGCTCATCAATGTAAATGTCCGGGCTGTATACCTGGTCACGCGCGGTTTTTTGCCTGCCCTGCTGACTGCAGGCAGCGCGGGCGCGCCCTCAGGATCAATCATCAACATTGGCTCGGTAGCCGGGCTGGTTGGCATCAAGCAGCGTTTCGCATACTGCACTACGAAAGGCGCCGTCATCGCGATGACCCGTCAACTCGCGGTTGAGTATCCAAAAACATTACGTGTCAATGCAATTTGCCCAGGCACTGTGGAGACGCCATTTGTCGAAGGCTATCTCGAGAAATTTCACAAAGACAACAAAGATGAAGTGCGTGCCGAGTTGCGTGCACGCCAGCCCATCGGCCGTCTCGGTAAACCGGGGGAAATTGCGTCAATGGTTCGCTACCTGGCGTCTGATGAAGCTGCTTTCATTACCGGATCTATATTCACAATCGATGGCGGCTGGACTGCAGCGTAGGCCAAACGCCCTTACCGTTTTCTTCAGTGGAGACTTGATGAAGCTTGTATCTTTTTCTGTCGGCGACGGTCGCGTGCGGCCGGGGTTTTTGAAGGATGACGGCACCTCGGTTATCGACCTGGGGGCCGCCGGGTATGACGATACCCTCGCCGTAATAACAGCTGGGGCCTCTGCAAGCGCGATTACCAATCGCGCGTCCTTCCCGATGAGCCAGGTACATCTGCATGCACCGCTCCTCAACCCGCCGCGCGTCTTCGCTATAGGACTGAACTACCGCGATCATGCGATCGAGTCTGGAATGGCTATTCCGACCACGCCCGTAGTTTTTTTCAAGCTCGCGACTGCGATCATCGGGCCCGGCGAAAACATCATCCTTCCCAGGAATTCAACTGAGCCCGACTACGAAGCGGAGTTTGCATTTGTGATCGGCAAGGGTGGATATCGTATTCCGTCCTCGGCGTGGCGCGAGCATGTCTACGGATATACCATCATCAACGATGTCAGCGCGCGCGACGTGCAGTTTGCCACATCGCAGTGGTCGATGAGCAAGAGCTTCCCAACATTCTGCCCGCTCGGCCCTGCAATTGTGACCGCTGATGAAATCAGTGATCCGCATCAGCTCGCGATCAGTCTCAGCATCGATGGCGAAGTGCTGCAAAACTCAAATACAAAGGAGCTAATCTTCAAAATCCCAGAATTGATCGAGTACCTATCGTCCATTGCGCCGCTGCTGCCGGGAGACATCGTTTCGACAGGAACACCCTACGGCGTAGGTCTGGGCCGCACGCCAAAACGCTGGCTCAAGCCTGGAGAAACCGTCACGGTCACGATAGAAGGACTTGGTTCGTTGACCAATCCAGTAGTTGCGGAATAGATAAGCACGCTAGCGGCGTACCTAAACCCTACTGCGCCACGGCACTCATCCGGCGCTCCGCACCCAGCCACGCATAGAGCGCTACTCCAACGAAGCAAACGACGGGGACCAGGTAAGCCGTGTGCAATCCATAAGAGTCGCCGAGAATGCCCATCAGCTTAGTCAACAGCGCACCACCGAGGATCGCCATCACCATCAGCGATCCTGCCGTTTTTGTCTTCGTGCCCATTCCCTTCAAGCCGAGCGCGAAGATGGTTGGGAACATCATCGACATAAACAAGCTGGTCGTGAGCAGGCATCCGGCTCCCAGCCAGCCCGCTTGCGTTACCGCAGCCAGGCCGAGTACTACGTTGGCCACCGCATAGATTCCTAGCAACATACGCGCCGGCAAATACTTCATGAGCCACGCTGACCCGAAGCGGCCAACTGCAAAAGCTCCGAGCGTGGCGGTAAGCATGTATCCCGCAGCCTTCTCGCCGACCCCAGTCGCCGATTCAACGTATGGGATGAAGTAGCTCCAGGTACCGACCTGTGCGCCTACGTAGAGGAATTGTGTAAGCACTGCAAAGATGAAGTGCCACTCCCACAACTTTACCTCGCCGATATTTGTTACCGAGTCGCGGGGGATATCTTCCACTCCAACGGCAGGAAATTTTGTCATGATGACGAGGCCTGCCCAGAGCAACGCAACAGCGCCGAGCACAATGTAGGGCGTGACCACGCGCAAGGTCTCGGTATGAAGATAGGCCTGATACGTCCCGGCAGCCTGCATTGCCGCTGTCTGCGCCTGAGTTAACTCGACGCCGGAAAAGATAAACACCGTACCAAGCAGCACAGCCGTAATCGAGCCGAGCGGATTGAACGCCTGCGACAAATTCAGACGCTGCGCGCTCGATGCCGACGGCCCTAACTGCGCGATGAAAGGATTCGCCGCGGTCTCAAGAAAAGAAAGTCCACTGGCGATCACAAATTCTGCCGCCAAAAAGAATCCGTAAACGCCCGCTTGTGCCGCGGGGTAGAACATCCAGCAACCGCACCCCAGCAACACCAGTCCAGTAACCACACCGGTCTTGTATCCAAACTTGCGCATCAACTGTCCGGCGGGAATAGCAAGCAAAAAATAGCCGAGGTAAAACGCCATCTGCACTTGCGCTGCGCTTGATCGATTCATGGCAAACGACTTCATGAATTGCTTGATCAGAATGTCATTAAGGTTATTAGGGATGGCCCACAGAAAAAAGAGCGCGGTGACAACCATAAACGGCAACAAACGGCCGGCAGGGATGAGCGGAGCATCTCTGTCGGCGCTAAGCGACGACTCGATCGGTCCGGTAGAAATGCTCAATGAAAGCCTCCATGCACAGTGCGAGCGAGGCAAATGGAGCGCGCGCATCAGCCTGACCAGTTCTATCGAATTTACATGTAT
Source organism: Acidobacteriaceae bacterium (assembly GCA_025350325.1). Taxonomy (GTDB): domain Bacteria; phylum Acidobacteriota; class Terriglobia; order Terriglobales; family Acidobacteriaceae; genus Telmatobacter. Next base: position 22,504 of record JANXYB010000023.1, on the reverse strand, counting down.
GCTGGCAAATCGATCTGAAAATAGTTCGCTGTTGCTGCTGCCGGCTCCCTGAATGCAGGATAATTTGAACTGACTATGAAACTCACTGGACAATCTTTTCTCGGTGCAGAACGGGGTTCTCGTGACGGTGCCAGCTTCAAAGCGGTAAACCCGCATACTGGCGAAGAACTGCTGCCGTTGTATTTTTCGGCTAATCCCGCCGAGATTGAACAGGCCGCCAAGCTTGCTAACGAGGCATTCAACAGCTATTCGCAAACCAACGGTAAAACAAGGGCCGCATTTTTGCGTCGGATTGCGGATGGCTTCGAGGCTCATCGACAGGAACTTGCCGAGCGCGCACATCTTGAAACGGCGCTGCCGATGCCTCGACTGTTGGGCGAAGTAGGCCGCACCGCCGGTCAGTTGCGCATGTTTGCCGATGTGGTAGAGGAAGGATCGTGGGTGCAGGCGCGGGTTGATCCCGCGTTGCCGGATCGCCAACCGCTGCCCCGCGCGGATATTCGCTCGATGCTGCGGCCGCTTGGGCCGGTTGTGGTATTTGGCGCGAGCAACTTTCCTCTAGCGTTTTCCGTGGCGGGGTGCGATACGGCTTCTGCTCTCGCGGCAGGGTGCCCGGTCATTGTCAAAGCGCATCCCGCGCATCCCGGCACCAGCGAACTCGCAGCAAGACTTCTCGTAGACGCAGTGGCTGCCGAAGGGTTTCATCCCGGCGTATTTTCGATGGTCTTTGATGCAGGCGTCGAAGCAGGCAAGGCTCTTATCACGCATCCGCTAGTGCGCGCAGTCGCTTTTACGGGCTCGCTGCGAGCCGGACGCACCCTGATGGATCTAGCCGCCGCTCGGCAAAATCCAATCCCATGTTTTACAGAAATGTCGAGCGGCAACCCTGTCTTCATCTTACCGGGTGCATTGCGAAGGGAGCCGGCCGCATTGGCGCAAAGCCTGTTCGGCTCGTTCACATTAGGCGCTGGCCAGTTCTGCACCAAGCCTGGAATCGTGCTCGTCCCCGACACTCCTGAAGCCGCAATATTCTTCGATGAGCTCCGTGCTCTCGTCGATAAGGCTCAACCCTTCGCACTGCTGACCGCCGGCATTGCGCACGAATACACCCGCGCGGCATCGGCGCGCGCGGCCCAGATACCTTTGGTTGCACAGGCACATGCTGCGGACATTTCCTCCGCCTGCGCCGCAAGCGCCAGGCTGTTCAATGTGCCATTTGAGCAATTTCTGGCGACGCCCGCCCTCGCGGACGAAATATTTGGCCCGAACACATTGCTTGTAAGTTGCGATAACGCGCAGGACTTTGTTCGCGCCGCTACCTCCCTCGATGGCCATCTCACGGCCACGCTATTGGGCGACGAAGAAGACCTTGCGGCTAACCGCGAACTAATCCAAATCCTCGAACAGAAGGTGGGGCGGCTGATCTTCAATGGCTTTCCAACAGGGGTGGAAGTCACGCACGCCATGGTGCATGGCGGGCCCTACCCAGCGACTTCCGATCCGCGCTTCACTTCGGTTGGCAGCATGGCCATTTACCGATTTGCACGCCCCGTGTGCTTTCAGGGATTTCCGCAATCGCTGCTGCCGCCGGCGTTGCACGACAGCAATCCGCTGGGAATCGCGCGTCTTCGCGACGGCAAGCCGGAAGGTGCTTAAGCGAACCGCTACGACCGGTTGAATCACAGCCGGAATCGCACCTGATTCATAGCACCTTCGCTAACCACTTTCCAGTGTATGAATGAAGGTTGGCCGCAACTTCTTCTGGCGTACCTTCAACGACTATGTGGCCGCCGCCCTCGCCGCCCTCGGGTCCCAGGTCGATAACCCAATCAGCCGATTTGATCACATCAAGATTGTGTTCGATCACGATGAGCGATCCGCCGCCGTCGATCAGCTTGCGTAATGCGGTAAGCAGCTTAGAGACATCGTCGAAATGCAGGCCGGTTGTCGGCTCGTCAAGGATGTATAACACCCGACTTGCTTGCGACGGCTTCGCATTTGCGTTCGCTGCCCGCACTTGTGCTAGATGCGCGGCCAGCTTTACACGCTGGGCCTCGCCGCCAGAGAGGGTAGTGGCCGATTGTCCCAGGCGCAGATAGCCCAACCCGATTTCATCAAGCACTGCAAGCTTTTCGAGCAGGCGCGTTTGACCTGCGAAGAATCGCAAGGCCTCCTTCACGGTCATCGACAACACTTCGTGAATGTTCTTGCTCTTGTACTGCACATTCAGAATTTTTGTCTGGTAGCGGGTTCCATTGCAGTCTTCGCAAGGCAGTTCAACATCAGCGAGAAATTGCATCTCCACCGTGACGGTGCCATCGCCCTCACAAGTGTTGCAGCGTCCGCCGGGCACGTTGAAGGAAAAGTGTCCCGGCGTCAGCGACAAACGCTTGGCCTCGGGCTGCGAAGCGAACAACTCGCGTACAAGATCGAAGCCTTTGATGTAAGTAATCGGATTCGATCGCGGCGTGCGTCCAATCGGTGTCTGATCCACAAGCACTACGTCATTGAGGCGTTCGACACCAGTGAGCGATGTGAAAACACCGGTGGGATCGCCGCCATCTGTCTGTCCCAGCGCGCGCGCGACGGCTCGATAGAGCACTTGATGCACGAGAGTGGATTTACCCGACCCGGAAACTCCGGTGATTGCGACCAGCATTCCTAAGGGAATTTCGACATCGAGACCATGCAAGTTATTGGCCTCCGCGCCGCGCAGAACGAGGCGTTCACGACCGGGAGCACGACGGCGCGTAGGAACGGGGATCGAGATCTTGCCCGAAAGATAGCGGCCTGTCAGCGAATTGGGATTGGCCTCAACCTCAGCAACGAGGCCCTCCGCAAGCAGCTTGCCGCCATACTCTCCCGCCCCCGGACCGAGATCAAGCAAGTGATCGGCTGCACGCAAAATATCAGCATCGTGCTCAACGACAAGGATGGTGTTGCCTAGGTCGCGTAACTTTTCCAGGATGCGGATCAGGCGTTCGGTGTCGCGTGTATGCAAACCGATAGATGGCTCGTCGAGAACGTAAAGGGCGCCGACAAGTTGGGACCCCAACGATGTTGCGAGTTGGATGCGCTGCGCTTCACCTCCGGACAGAGTCGAAGCCAAACGATCAAGCGTCAGATATTCCAGGCCCACCGAATCAAGAAAAATCAGTCGCTGCCTCACTTCGTCCAGAATCGGCCCGGCAATCTCGTGTTGCATTGGCGTGAGTTCGAGGTGCCCAAAGAAGTCTTTGGCTTTCGCGATGGTCAATGCGGTCGCCTGACAAATATTCATGCCATTGATGCGCACGGCGCGTGCCTCGGCGCGCAGCCGCTGACCACGGCAATCAGGACACTCCGCGTAGCCGCGATACTTGCTCAGCATCACACGCACATGGAGCTTGTATTTCTTTTTCTCCATCTGCGCGAAGAAGCCGTGGATGCCCTCGAAACTTCCCTTTCCACGCAGAACGGCCTCGCGCGCAGCCTCCGGCAAATCCCGCCACGGCACATCGAGTGCTAAGCCGAGAGAATCAGCCTGCTTGCGCAAGTCAGTAAACCATGTGCGATATTTTGGGCGTTCCCATGGGTCAATTGCGCCATCACTCAAACTCAGGCCCTTGTCGGGGATCACAAGATTCAAATCGTAATCGACCGTGTTGCCAAAGCCCTGGCAGCGTGGGCACGCACCAAATGGATTGTTGAAACTAAACAGTCGAGGCTCAGGCTCCTTGCCAGGCCGGTGACAGGTGGTGCATTCAAACTCGCCTGAAAAGCGGAGCCGTCTGCGCTCTACCATTTCTTCGCGCGGAACAATTTCAAAGATCACTTCACCGGCTTCACGATAGGCAATTTCGGCAGCGTCGACAATGCGCGCACGGTTCTCGTCGTTCACAACAATGCGATCGAGCAGAACGAATACGGGCAGGGTGAAATCGAGATTAAGTAACGACTCCGGCGTAGAGAATTCGTAGATTTCTCCCTGCTGGTACAGTCGGTTGAATCCAGATGCGCGAAGCTCGGTGAGACGACCTCTCAGGGTCTCGGACATTGGTTCGAGCACACCGGACTTTGCGGAATCTTTCGATGTAGAGGCAGTAGACTTTTTCGTGGTGCGCCGGGAAGCTTTTGCGGGCTCGGGAATTGACACATCGTGGCGCACCGGAAAGAGCGCGTTAAGCCTGGTGCCCTCGCAGAGCGCCAAGATCGATTCCGCGACTTCGTCCATCGAGTCGCGCTTGACCAGCCCGTCGCAGTGGATGCAGTGCACAGTGCCGCAGCGCGCATAGAGCAGGCGCAGATAGTCGTAAATTTCGGTTGCCGTGGCTACGGTCGAACGCGGATTGCGGGTAGTGTTTTTCTGCTTGATAGCGATTGCCGGAGCAAGACCGTCGATCTCGTCGACATCCGGCTTTTCAATGCGCTCTAGAAACTGACGCGCGTACGCCGAAAGCGATTCGACGTAGCGCCGTTGACCTTCAGCATAAATTGTGTCGAATGCGAGCGAACTCTTGCCCGACCCCGAGACACCACTGACCACCGTCAGCTTGCCGTGCGGAATCTCGCAGGAGACGTCCTTTAAGTTGTGTGTTCGCGCGCCGCGTATGATGATTGCTTCGTTTGCTGAAATCAAAGAGAAGGCACCGGGAAGAATTAGACGTGTCGCGTCTCTGTAACCTCAGAGAGGCGCAGAGCGGACTAGACCATTCTCAATTATACGGGCTAACGCCGGTTGCTTTGGAGCGGCATTATGGATTGAATTATGCAAAAAATCTAACGAGTCGGTGGGAGGCGCGAGGCAGCGCGTCTAGAATTCGGATCGAGATTTAATCCAAATTTGACGCGCCCTCACGAGTGAACCTAAGCAGCCAATGCCGATTCAGATAGCGACGAAACCGCCGCCATAGCCGGCAAAGAGTGGAACCGTGTTACAGACATTTCTTCTTTGGAGCGGTTGAGGACGATTGCAAGACTCATTAGTACCTCAGAGGCGCACGCTGGGCACCTGGTGGCACTGTTACCAATGGAGTTGCAGTCCTGACATAGATAAGCGTAGGTCAGAGGAAAGTGTTGAAGCATCAGGTACTTTGCAACTTCACCTGAACGCCTTGATGCAGGGGTAAGCATAGTTTCACCTGATTGTTGGGGATGTGCGTGCGGGCCAGATCACCCTACATGCACTAGGTACGTAGATGCCAATGGATTGCCAGTAGTTGTTTTAAGCAGGAACTTCCCGGCGCGCACACCTAACTCGAACGGTCATCGTGTGTGCGCGAATAGCATTGGCGAGCGAGGCGCAGTCGAGTCGGTTCAAATGCTCTGCTGGAAATAATGTATTTGTTAATGGCTTGACGAGATGAAATTTCGGAATATTATCATTCGACTTTGTCTCCGGCACTTGTGATCAGGGCGCGCTGGCTCGGCCAACGCGCCGATCATTCTCACGTTACTTATTGAACGGCTTTTGATGCTCGTCGAATTTGTGCTCCTGCTGCCCAGCTTTGTTCGCAAGCTTGTCGGCAATGCGTTCCGTCCGGTCTTTAACATCCGGCTCCGCTTGGTTGGGATCATCAACACTCGGCCGTTCTGGCGCTTTGAAAAGGTTCATCTTTGAGGTGTTATCCATAGTTTGTCACTCCAGCAAATTTCGATGCGAATTATTAGCCGACAGGATGCTAGCAAAATTGACTGCTCGAAATGATCTAGTAAATACTTATGATTCCAGCCGGTTAGAGGCCGCCACTCTCCCGTACCACTCACCGGAATTGCGCAGCTGGTAAGCATCATTCGCGCCTGGGAGGTCCCAGAGATTCCCCCACCCATTAAACTGACCAGTGAGGTACTTCGTGCGTGGCACTCGAATTTTATTTCTGCTCGTTTTGGTCGCGACTGGCATTGCCCGCATCGAGGCACAGGCCCAACCGCAACCAACGTCAACCTCGTCTCCCGCCAACGCGGCTCCCGAAGTAGCCGCGGCTGAAGCAGCAATGGCGAAGTCCGATTGGAAGGCTGCAGCAGCCCAATTGGATAAATGGATCGCAGTTCATCCAACCGATGCGCGTGCACTTTTTGACGATGGTTACGTGGCAGACACGCAAGACCAGTTCGATCAGGCAGCGGCACTCTATCGGCGCACAATCGCCGCTAATCCTCAATCGTTCGAGGCCCATATTTCCCTGGGTCTCCTGCTCGCTCGCCACGGTAAACCGACAGATGCGCGCGATGAATTGATAATTGCAACGAAGCTTGAAGCGGGCGAAGCCGGTCCGGCAATGAAAGCCCGGGCGTGGCGCGCACTGGCAGAGATCGACAAGCCGGGCCCCAACTATTCTGGAAATGCTGAGCAAGCCTCGAACGATTTGCTCGAAGCGCTCAAGCTCAGTCCCGAGACCCCTACCGATACGCTCCTCGCCGCAAATCTTGCCGATGCCCAAGGACAATATGACGCTGCTGAGGCCGCATATCGCCGGGTTCTCACCAGCGATCCAACCTCTGCACAAGCTAACGCCGGTCTCGCCCATGTGCTAATCGTGCGCAAGGACTATCCAGAAGCTGAAAAGCTGGTGCGGACGGCGCTAAAGCAATCTCCCGACAGCACTGAGCTGACCGCTCAGCTTGCTGTGATCCTTGCCGCACAGGATGATGCGGAGGCGCTGCCGTTGTTGCAAAAGCTTCACGCTTCGCGGCCCGGTGATGCGGCCATCACCAGAATGTTGGCGGATGTTCTCTCTCAAGCAGGGAATGATGCGGAGTCAGACAAACTTTATGTTTCTCTGCTGAGCGCATCCCCCAGCGATGCGGGCTTACTGGTTTCACATGGGCAAAGCTTGACTCGTCAGCTAAGGTATGCCGAAGCGCTGACGGCGTTCGATAGGGCAACGCAATCCGATCCAGCTAACGGGGATGCATGGGCAGGTCTGGCCTTTGCAGCGTCAAAAGTTCATCAGCCCAACGTCACGCTCCATGCGCTTACCATGCGCTCGAAATTCCTGCCGGAGGTGGCCGCAACCTATTTTCTGTGGGCCACATCCTACGACACATTGCACGAAAAGGCGGCAGCAGCGACCTATTACCATCACTTTTTGGATTCCGCCTTGGGAAAGTTTCCAGATCAGGAGTGGCAGGCACGGCAGCGGCTTCTGGTCTTAGAGAAGAAGTAGCAGGGCAGGGCTCGGAACACTGCGGCGAGCATGGAAGCCGCCGTGACAATTAAGTTACACATGTTGGAGTTTTTTCGCTTGCACAATATCCTGAAATGCTCCTATAGTCTCTTAACGTCTTGGAGAATACCGGCGACTGCACATTGCGCAGACCGGGATAATCCACGAGGCTTCTTTCTCGAAAAGAGAAAGCCGTCCGAATGTGCTATCGGGTACAGCACGGGAACTCTGACCTTGGTTTAATCCCGGTTCAGCGGAGGTTCCTTATGCGGTGTAGAGCGTTGTCGACGGTGCTAATTCTCTTGGCCTCTATCGCTATTCCTGCATGCGCGTCGTCGCCTGATGAAAAGCCTTTCGATCAAAACAGCATTGCCGCGCTGCAAGTCAGAATCACCCAGGCACAACCCCGAGAGCAATGTTTCCTCTACGCTGAACTGATCCACCAAATGACTGAATTCAGCCTTAAGCAGTTTGCTGCAGGCGATATTGAGAGGGCCAGCGACCTGCTGAAGCAGGTACAACAAATTACACGCAAGATGCACCTCGGTGTGGCCGACGACCACAAGCGGCTTAAAAATGCTGAAATCCTCTTGCGCCATAGCGCCTTCCGCCTCAAAGAGATGTTGCACAACAGCACTTCTGAGGACCGTCCACTGCTCGAAGAAACGCTTGCGCAGGTGAACCAAGCGCAAAGCGAGACGATGCTGCAGGTCTTCAAAAAGTAGCAGTTGTGTCTCACCTCAATCTCCTACGGTCTCAGGCCTGCCAATATCCGACCTTTCTACTAGACCCTGATTTGTGGTTCAATTGTGACCGATGAAGAATTGGTCCATACGATCGCTCGGCATGTACGCGAGCCTGCTATGCATGCTGTCTGCACCTTCTCTGCTGGCGCAGAAGGAGAAACGCGAGCCGCTGACCGAAGCCCAGGTTGAACTGATACGTGAGGCGGGAATCGATCCTGGCGAACGGGTAAAGCTCTACACAAAATTTGTGGATGAGCATGTGACCACCGTCAAGGGGCTCATCAACCGCGCCCACTCTTCCGCGCGTGTGCACCGTGTCGACGATGAACTGCTCGATCTGGCCGCGTTGATGGACGAACTCGCAACGAACCTCGATGTCTACACGGATCGAAAGGCGGATATTCGCAAAGCGTTGAAGCCGTTGACCGACAACACTCAGCGGTGGCTCGGCGTGCTGCGCTCGCTGGCAGGTGAGCCTGGATTCGATCTTTCGCGCAAAGAAGCGATCGAGAGTGGCGAGGATCTCGCTGCTCAGGCAGCGCGCTTGCTACGCGAACAAACCGAATACTTCGCATTACATAAAGATGAACAAGGACAGGAACGCGCCGAGCCAAAATAAGTGCACGAACCTGAACGTCCCTCCACGTGTCTGATCGTAGAAGCTATTTATGCTAACCTCCATGTCGGTGATCTCTGACTTTGTCCCTATCTTTGCGGAAGAATATCGGGCGCTGCGCCCCCGAGCGCCGATACCTCCAATTGCAGTACGGTTTCGCCGCTTTACTTCTCTGAACACGACGATTCGTCTTCGTGAGGGCAAAATCTTCGTCAGCTTGTCCGATCTGATGGAGGGAGCGCCGGAGAGCGTCATTCGCGCCATTGCGCATATTCTGCTGGCAAAGCTATACAAGAAGCCCGTTGAGGCAGCGCATAACGTCCGATTCAAGCGGTTTACGACAAGTGCGGCAGTCGCGCGCCAGACGCAATTGATTCGCCATACGCGCGGCAGCAAGCGATTTAGCGGGCCGGAAGGTCGCTTCTACCACCTAGAGGAAGTTTTCGATTCGTTGAACTCTCAGTTTTTCGGCGGGCTGCTGGGCCGTCCCGATCTGACGTGGAGCGAGCACATGGCTAAGCGCTCTCTCGGTCACTACGACGCGGCGCTCAATACGATTGTCGTCAGTCGGGTTTTTGACCGGCCCTCCAGCCCGCGCTACGCAATTGAATACTTGCTCTATCACGAGATGCTTCATTTGAAGCACCCGGTGAAGATGCGTGGCCTGCGCCGCTGCGTTCACTCGCGCGAATTCAAGGCCGATGAATCGCTTTTTCCACAGTTGCACGAGGCTCTCGCGTTCATAAAGCGACTCTAGCTGCAGTCGCGAAACGTCGCTGAAGACGCGATCCGGTTTCATCTCTCTGCCCTCTTTGGCCTTGACAGGAGCCGGGTTAAACTGATCAATATTGCTAATGTTTCGGCGTGCCTGACGTATTTTCAGTTATTTGTCCCATACCCGACAGATCGTAGGGTCTCAGAGTATGATTTGTAAGGATCGACCGGCTGCCTTTTTCTTTGAATTTGTGCCCGGCAACTTTCCCGCAGCGAGCTACGCATCGCGTTTCCCTCCCGCGATGCTGTTGCGGATTTTTTGAAAACGCTGGACAAACTGGATTGGTCGGGGTACTGCTGCTCAATGTCTACCCCGCACGCGCGTCCCTCTCCACGCGCAACGAAGGGCTATTTCCTTTGAGAGTTCACCTAATGAATCCGAGCGATTACTCGTTCGGAACCGCCGTTATCACACCACGATGGTTGTTCGTTCTGGCAGCCGCAACCCCCGCCATTTATGGCGATCCCATACTCGTTGACGAGAGCCTTGAGCAAGTCGACCCAACGACAGTCCAGGCCGGCGACATTGTCGGCATCGGCATACACACTGGCAACGCCCTCCGCGGCTACGAACTTGGCCGCATCGCGCGCGAACGCGGCGCCTGGGTGGTCTTTGGCGGCATCCATGCGACGCTGTTTCCTGAAGAGGCTTTTGAACGCGGCGCCGCTCACTCGGTAGTGACCGGGGATGGCGATCTAGTATGGACACAAGCCCTGGCCGATTGCGCCGCCGGCACACCGCAGCGCATGTACGCTGGCGGTAAAGTGGATGGCGACAGCTTCATCTCAGCGCGTTGGGACTTGCTGTCCGCTGACAAATACATGTGGGCCTCGGTGCAGACGGTGCGCGGATGCCCCAAACATTGTTCATTCTGCTCAGTTTGGCGAACCGATGGGCAGAAGCCGCGAGTACGGAGCTATAAACGAGTTATCGAGGAAATCGTCGATCTTCGCCGCAGAGGCTTCCGCTTCATTGCTCTGGCAGACGACAACTTCTATCCCGTCTCCTTTACCGATATCAAGCTGGCCAAGGCCCAGAATAACGAAGCTCGCGTTGCACAGCTTGAGAAAACGCGGGCTGAGCGCTTCCTCTTGATGGAAGAGCTAGCAAAACTGCCTTCAAATATGGTGTTCTTCACTCAGATAACCATGGAAGCAGCTGAAGATCCTGAATTCCTCGATGCAATGCACCGGGCCCACATCAAAGGTGCATTAGTAGGCGTCGAGGCTGTGACACCGGAAGGCCTGAAGGCGGTACACAAAGATTTCAACTTCTCAGGCGACAGACTCGTCCAGCAACTGCGCACTTTCCGCGAACACGGTGTTCATGTCCTTGGTTCGTTCATCTTCGGGCTGCCGAGCGACAAGCCCAGCACCTTCGATGCGACCGCCGAATTGGCGTTGAAGGCGGTCACATTTGCACAGTTTGTGATGATGACACCGTTCCCGGGCACCGTTGACTTTAACAAGTGGGAAAAGGACCAGGAGAAGAACCCAACCTTCGTCGATGGTGTGCCCATCACGCGCTATTGGCTGATCCCCGCGAACGTCCGCCCGAAAATGTTTACGCCCCATCCCTTAATGAGTACCGATGAAATTCGTGAGCGAACGCAAGGAGTTTGGGACCGTTTCTACAATTTCCGTTCGATCTGGACCAGGTCTTCGTGTACGCCGAATATGCGTGCGCGTCTGGGCTTTATTTTCCTGTCGAAGCTTTATCGGCAGATGTATGCAGGTACGGGAATCTCAACCGACAGCGCCCGTAAACGCAAGGCAAACACCTCGGCGCGGTGGATTGCGAAGTATTGCCGGAAGATTTTTCAATCGAAACCGATGCCGGAGTTGCAGACGCCGATTTGGGAGCCAGAGACGGGTTCTTCCGCTCCCAGTTACCGGAGTTTCGGCGAGGGAGAGGCGGCACCCTTCCGCGTTGTCTCCTAGGTTTGTCGCGTAAGTACAGGTCGAAAGTAAAAGAGCCAGCCCACGCTGGCTCTTTCACTTTTCAGCATATTTGTCAGGCTGCTTTTTCGATTGGAGCGACAGCCTCTTCGGGGTCGGTTGCGGGTCGATGGGCGGCCCACCAGATCAAACCGAGGCCCATCACCACTGACCCGACGCTTGCCAACTGTGCATTCGATAAACCACCTATTATCTTAGGATTGCGTCGGATAAATTCAACTAAAAAGCGAGCTATTCCGCTCAGTACCAAGTATTCGCCGACAATCGCCCCGACGCCTCTCGGCTTCCCACCGCGCCACCAAAGCCACCAGCCGATGATCAGCCCGGCGCCCAATTCATAAAGAGGGGTGGGGTGCACGCGGGCAAAGGTCGGCTCGATTCCGTTGGGAAAACTCATGCCCCAGGGTAAATTCGTTTCTATGCCATAACAGCCGTCGCCCGATAGAAAGCACCCAATGCGGCCAATGCCGTACCCAATGGCCGCTGCGGGAGCAGCCAGATCAAGCGTTTTAAGACCGCCGATCCGCGACCACCAGCCTTGCAACACCAGAGCGGAGATGCCGAATGCCAGGCCGCCGTACCAAGCAAATCCAGCGGTATCCCATAGCACGCGCCAACCCTCTTCACGAAACTCACTCGGGGTATCCACCACGTGCCAGAGTTTTGCCCCGATGATCCCGGCAACTACTGCAAGTGCAACCATCCCAACAGCGTCGGCGTCAATGCGGGCGCGCCTGAAAGTCTGATTCATAACAAAAGCGGCGGCGACGGTAGCGAGCCAGAGCATGACGCCGAAGGTCGGGACGTTGAAGTGCCAGATATGTAAGAACGGAATCATTTCTTTTAAGTATAGACGCGAACAAATATCGATCGGTTTGGGAAGGTACTTGGCGGATCAATCGTACGCGATTTACACAAATTGAAGATTGCTTAGACCTCCAGTGCTCGGGCGATACTGTCTCCATGGCCACCAACACGTTCCAGGGACTTGAAGTTCTCTATACGCATCAACAAATCGCCGAGCGCGTCTCCGAAATGGGTGCACAGATTACGCGCGATCTCAACGGCGAAAAGTTGGTAATGGTCGGAGTGCTGAAAGGGGCTGCGATCTTTTTGGCCGACTTGGCGCGTTCAGTGCAGGTCGACACCACCTTCGATTTTGTCGCGGTGTCAAGCTACGGTAAAGGCCAAAGGTCCTCAGGCGCCGTCAAGCTCATCAAGGATCTTGATGAGCCCATTGAAGGCAAGAATGTGCTCATTGTAGAAGACATTCTCGACACGGGGCTAACGCTGTCTTACCTGCGCAAAATCCTTGTGCAGCACCATCCAAAGACGCTACGCATCGCTGCACTGCTCGATAAGCCGTCGCGTCGCGTAGAGAAGATCGATGCGGATTATGTCGGCTTCGCGATTCCGAACCTCTTCGTCATCGGGTACGGCATGGATTATGCTGAACGCTACCGCAACCTGCCGGAAATCTGCCTGTTGTCGACAGACCATCCTGAATAGACGTCTCGAGCACCCATCGCTTTGTATCAAAGTAAAGCTCAGAGCATTACCGTTTTCCAGGTGGAGAGAACGTAAGCAACCGGAAGCTCAACGCAATCGTCTATCATGTCTATTGTGACGAGACGATCTGTCGAGCGCATCGACTTGCTCTTGAAGACGGCTGCGTGGGGTAAATACTGGGGAATTCGCAACATCCTTTAGCTTGGATACATACGGGAAACGGATACCGATCTGCCTCGCAGATTTGGGTATTCACGCCTCGCAACAAGTTTTAAGCTCCCACTCAAGAGCGGCGCAATGCACTTAGGAGCAAGCAAATGTCAGTCATCACGCCCATACGGGAAGAAGATATAGAGTTTGACCATGGTAATTTTGATGCCACCGGATTCGCTCGCGAGGCCTTGTCTTCATGGCAATCCCTTGCCCTCGTAATCGACCACACCTTGCTGAAACCGGATACTACGCGCGAGCAGGTTGAAAGCCTCTGCGACGAAACTATCCGTTATCGGTTTGCCTGCGCGATGGTAAACCCCGTGTGGGTTCCAACAGCGATTGGGATGCTCTCGGGCACCGGTATTCCTGTCGGTGTCGTAATTGGATTTCCGCTCGGTGCATCACTGGTCTCGACACTTCGGCAAGAGGCTGAGGCCCTGACACGATTGGGAGCACGCGAATTGGATATGGTGATTCCCATCGGGCAGCTCAAGAGCGGAAATCATCATGCTGTTGAACACGCTGTGCAAGCGGCCGCGACGGTGGCGCATCATAACGGGGCTCTTCTCAAGGTGATTCTTGAGACTGCACTGCTCACCGTTGAGGAAAAGCTGCGCGGTGCGGAACTCGCCATTCAGGCCGGCGCGGATTTCATCAAGACTTCAACGGGATTTGCGTCCGGCGGTGCGACGGCCGCCGATGTCGCGCTGCTGCGTGGTGTCGCTGGCGGTCGCTGTGGAGTGAAAGCTTCTGGCGGCATACGCACACTAGCGAACGTGAAGACCATGCTTGAGGCTGGTGCGAATCGCATTGGCGCTTCAGCGTCGGTCGATATTGTGCGCGAACTGGGCGCGGAGTAGATAAATCTTCGCGGGTCGATCCCTCACACCCGCCCGACGCTCTCTTAAGGCGCTCCCGTGTTTTAGGTGAGCTGCATTCACGCGCCTGAAGTCCGTCGAGAGCTTTTGAGCTCTGCGTAAAGCTGGCGGCCGATCGCCTGGAGGTATTTCCTATTCTCGATTCCCTCTGTCAGCTATGATTCTCATCAGCAATCATGCAAGGTAGCCCCCCAATTGCGCCGAAGGAACCGGAGTTCGAGGGCGATTACCGCCCAGCCGACCCGCAAAATCCCTATGCGTATCTCGATCCGCAAAACATCCGTGTAGAGACCGCCGACTTTGCATTCCTGTCAAAGCTTGCCGATGCGCTCAACACTACGCTCGACCTGCAGACTCTGCTGGTGCGCACGTCAGAGCTTGTGCATGCCGTTATTCATTACCGCATCTTTTCAATATTGCTGCTCAACGAGCGCACCCAGGAATTGCGCATGCGCTTTGAAATCGGACATACTCCCGAGGCGCGTCGCATGCGTTTTGCGATGGGTAAAGGCGTAGTGGGGCAGGTTGCTCTTACCCGCCAGTCCATGCTGATCCACGATGTCTCAAAGGTCGAGAGCTATATTCCTGCGAGCCCGGACGTACGCTCGGAGTTAGCTGTTCCCTTGATCGTGAAGAATCGGCTCATCGGCGTGATGGACATGGAGAGCGAGGAAATCGGCTACTTCCGCCCTGAGCATCTGCATCTGCTAACGTTGACGGCTTCGCGGATCGCACAGGCGATTGAGAACGCACGGCTCTATGCGCGTGTTTCGCGACAGGCCCAAACGCTTACGGTCCTGAATGAAATTTCGACGGAGCTGACTTCGATACTGGATGTAGACCCGCTACTCGACAAGGTGGGGCAATTGCTGCGTCGGTTGATCGACTATCAGATGTTCAGCATCATGCTCGTTGACGACAAGGGTGACACGCTGATTACTCGCTACGCGTGGCGGTTTGGTTATGCCGAGGCACCGATGCGGCGCATTCCGATCACGACGGGAATTGTGGGTGCTGCGGTACGCGAATGGCGACCCATCAATGTGCCCGACGTGCGTAAAGATTCGCGCTACCTGCCCATGAATGCAGAAACGCGCTCCGAACTGGTAGTGCCTCTGTTTTATAAGGGGCGCATTACCGGCGTGCTCGACTTGGAGCATACGCGCGCCGCCTTCTTCAACGAAGAACACGTGCGCACTCTGACGACAATGGCAGCGCAGATCGCTATTGCGATTGAGAATGCGCGACTCTACCAGGCTGTGAAAGGGCAGGAGCAGCAATTGGAGCGAGACATTGCCATGGCGCGCGAAGTGCAATTGCGGCTGCTCCCGACTGATCCGCCTGAGCATACGCATGCTGAATTTGCGGTGAGTTTTTTGCCGGCTCGCACCATTGGCGGCGATCTGTATGACTTTGTTGATTACGGGCCGGGCCAGACGGCGATTGTGCTGGGAGACGTGAGTGGAAAGGCGGCGCCGGCAGCTCTGTTTGCCGCGCTGGTGAGTGGCATCATGCGCTCCGCCGCGCAGCAACGGCCGCGGCCCGCCGAGATGCTGAGGATTCTCAATCATGCGCTGCAAGAGCGCCGCCTCTCTTCGCAATACGTGGTCATGCTCTTCGCGGTGTGGAATGACGAAAACCAAACGTTGCAGGTCGCCAATTCCGGCGCCGTGCAGCCGATATTTTGCAGGGCGGGACAATCGGTGACGATGCGCGCGGAAGGATTTCCGCTGGGCATGTTTCCCGATGTTACCTATGAAGAATTCAACATGGCAACGCAGCCTGGCGACGCGATTGTGTTCGTGTCGGATGGAATCCTTGACGCTGGAAACGAGGCCAGCGAGATGTACGGGGACGAGCGGTTGGCAAACCTGTTATGCGCGCACCGGGACCAGTCTGCGGCGCACATTGCAGCCGCGATCATGGCCGACGTCACGGAATTTCAAGGCGCGCAGGATCGATTTGACGATGAGACGATCATCGTCTTGCGTGCGCGGTAACGTGCTCTGCCCTGCCTTGTATAAACTTAACTAGATAAAACTTTCGGAGACGATTTGCACACTGCGGCGCAAGAACGAATCATTCGCCCGGCCCGTAACATCATGGGCAGCCTGCGCCTTCCCGGCGACAAATCTATCAGCCATCGCTACGCCATGCTGAGTGCGTTTGCCGAAGGGGTATCGCGCTTCACAAATTTCTCTACCGGCGCAGATTGCGCATCGACTCTGGCCTGCATGGAAGCGCTCGGCGCGAAGGTACACAAGCTTGAAGACGGCACCATCGAGGTGACAGGCGTCGGCGGTCGGGTCACAGAGTCAAATGCGCCCCTCGAGTGCGGGAACTCCGGCTCGACGATGCGCATGATTTCAGGCTTGCTGGCAGCGCAACAAGGTCGCTTCACTTTGATTGGCGACGATTCGTTATCGCGCAGGCCTATGGAGCGCATTGGAAAGCCACTGACGGAGATGGGCGCGCGCTTGACGCTAACCGAAGGCCACGCGCCGATTGTTATCGACGGAACGAAGCTTCACAGTATCGACTTCACCCCGCCGGTGCCGAGCGCGCAGGTGAAGACGTGTGTGCTGCTTGCGGGACTGCAAACACAGGGCACCACGACGGTGCGCGAGGCGGTGCGCACACGCGATCACAGTGAATTGGCCCTGCGCGCGTTTGGCGCCAAGATCGCTCGCGCCCAAGCCTCGGTGTCGATTGAGGGTCCGCAAACGCTGCGCGGCATCGATGCTGTCGTTCCTGGCGACTTGTCCTCGGCTGCATTTTTTATGTGCGCTGCTGCGTTGTTCCCAAATTCAGGCTTACTGCTCGACTCCCTTGGTTTGAATCCGACACGCGCCGCACTGCTCGATGTATTGACGGCGCTGGGCGTGCATATTGCAGTGCTCAATCTCGAGGAAGTTCACGCCGAACTGGTCGGCACTGTGCAGGTGTCTGCTCCTGCAGGCGGGATGGGGTCCACTGAGATCAGCGGCTCGCTGGCGGCGCAACTTATCGACGAATTGCCGGTGTTGGCCGCGATCGGGCCTTACACCAGCGGTGGTATTCGCATTCGCGACGCTAAGGAGCTTCGTGTGAAGGAGTCGGACCGTATTGCCCTGGTCGCCAAGAATCTGCGCGCAATGGGCGCCGAAGTCGAAGAATTCGAGGATGGACTTGACGTGCCCGGCGGACAAACACTGCACGGTGCAACCATCGACTCAGGCGGAGATCACCGCATCGCCATGGCCTTCAGCGTGGCAGCGCTGCGGGCGGAAGGCGAAACGATCATCCAAGGTGCTGAATCTGCAGCTATCAGCTTCCCTGAGTTTTTCAACTTGCTCGATCTGGTGGCGGAACGGTAACAACTTCGAACGAGAGCAACAACAGAAAAGCCCGGCACATGGCCGGGCTTTTCTGTTTCTGTTGAGCATTAACGAACTAGCGCGAAGGCGGAGGAGGAGTGGTTACAGCCCCTCCAGGTGCTGGCGGTGCTGGCGGCTGACTTGGCGGTGGAGGCGTCGTAGACGGTTCCCGACCGGCTTTGGCAGGCTGCACGCCGGGAACGGCGGGCGCGGTCTTTATGTCGCCTGTTGCCGCTTCGCCGAGGTTGATGCCGTAGTGTTCCAGTGTTGTGGCCAGCGTCTGGTACAGGCCCGCGCGATCGCGCGCATACGCAGCGTTGGCCCCAATCAGGTTGTTCTCAGCGATGGCGAGATTTCGTTCCTGCAGCAAGACGCTGGCGGTGGTTGAAGCACCCAGACGCAACTTCTTCTGTTCTGAATCCAGGCTCTGCGTCGCATAGCTCTGGGCGGCGCGCGATGCGATGACTTGCGCACGGTCATTGGTCAGAGCAAATTGCGCGTTGACGACTTGCATACGGACTTGCGTGTAAACCTGTTCCAGACGCAATTCAGCCTGGCGATACTCCATTAACGAACGCGCTTGAACTGACTGCGCGAGCCTGTTGCGTATCGGAATGTTGAGCGTGAACCCGACACCTTTATCTGGAGCGGAGTTGTTAAACGCATTGCTGAAGGCTGTTCCGTAACCGGTTGAGTTGGTTGAATTACATGCGGCGCCGTTGAAGGCGGGGTTGCACTTCGGGTTAACGGAGCCGGCAATACCGTTTCCGCCCAGGAAGGCAAATGCGTCGAAGGTAGGAAGCATGCCGTTGCGCGCACCACGCAATGTAATGGCATCGTTTTTGAGCGTGAGCACTGCTTGCTCCAGTTCGGGACGCTGACGGAAAGCCAACTGTACGAGTTCTTCGACAGGCTGTTTTTCTTCAGAAAGCTCTTCAAGACTCACGCGGTCAGTAGGAATGACCGGTGCCGTTGACAGGGCCGGGTCATTCAAATTACGCGCGATCGCCTGCTTCACAATCTGCTGCTGATAATTCAGATTGCTTTGCGAAGAGATGAGCGCCTCTTTGTCGGTGGCCACTGTTGAATCCGCATTGACAACGTCGAGCGGAGCCATGGTGCCGATCTCCAATTGCTTGCGAGTGTCTTCGTCGAGCTTGATGCTCTGCTCCGACGCACGCTCCTTGGCCTGCACATCTTCATAGGCGCTGACCAAGCCCCAGTAGATGCTCTCGACCTGGTTGACGGTATAAAGAATCTGCTGGCGGAAGGAAGAATCGGTGATGCGACGATCATTGATCGCCTGGTACATGAAGCGCTTGTTGATCCAGATGCCTGCGCCCTGCAAAATGTGTTGGGTGATAGTCGCCTTGAAGTTGGAACTCAACTGCGGGCTATAAAGCGTAATAGCGTTTGAGGTCGTGGCATAGCTGTTGTTAAAGCCAACAGCAAAGTTGGTTCCGGTCACGAATCCCTGGTTGAAGGTGAAGTCGTAGGTATTGGTGCTGCTCGTGCCACCGCTGAAAAAGCTGGTGGATGGAGAACGCTGGCGGTCGAACTGAATGGTACCCCCCAGGTAGGGGTCCATATTTTCAGGCAGAGGTCCTGCGCCGCCTGTAGTCAGCGTCAAGCCGGAAACGCCGGAGCCCGCGCCTCCCGATCCAGTTCCGGTTCCGCCGGGGCCGCCGCCGGTGGTCAGCGTCGATCCAGCCGAACCGCTCAACGTGTTGCTAATCAGACTGGACGGAGAGCCGAGCGGCAAAGCGCCGGTGCGCGTTCTAAGGATGTCGGTGTCTGCGATGTCGAGGTTATAGCGGGCGATGGCGATGTCGTAATTGTTCTCAAGAGCCAACGCGATCGCATCAGACAGGCTGAGATAAATCTTGCCGTCCTTTACCAGATCGGTGAGACGAACGGAGTTACTGAGGTTTGCTTTGGCAATCGTGGTCGGCCGGTAAATGTTGATCGGGTTTCCAAACCAATGGCCGGCCGGCTTGGTAAAGTCCCGCTGCGACTGGCGCAGTGAGAACGGCTCGGTTTGCGTTGGAGTCGGCTCCGCCGGAAGATCTGAGCCAGACCGCTCCGACACTTTCGGCGTAATCTGGGGCGCCGGGTCGGGCTTGGTTTGTTGTGCAAATCCTTGAGGCACTCCAGTCGCCAATGTGAGCATGACCGCAGTCAGTGCGCGCAACCGGCTGGCTGCCTTGCGGCCCGTTTTGTGCGTAGCTATAGTCTGTTCTTCAAACACACGTATACCGAACGAATGCATGTTTCCTCTCCACGAGTTCCTGAGGCATGTGGGGTGCCACTCTTCAAGACGTCCGAAGACTCTATCCGGACGCAGATTTTTGATTCTTCAAGACATTTGCTAATTCGCCTGCGTCAACCGATGGTCACTCAGGCAATACGCGCCCGGCCGGCAGTTCGTTCCCTTACCTCGAGCTGGATCGGTTTCTTTAAGGCTGAACGCTAATAAATGCGAATGACTGAGTATATCGTAACGAGGTTTAAACGACGGGCTTAACTCAGCTTCGTTAGAAGTCGGTTAACCTGTTATCTACAAAGGTTACTGTGACCCATTTGGCCCATCTCAACCCGGGTACGAAGAACTGGAAATTGACGTTGGCTTACGATGGGTCGGATTTCCGTGGGTGGCAGGTGCAGCCGGGGCAACAGACCATTCAGGGAGAATTGCAGTCTGCACTGGGACGGGTCACCGGCGAAAGTCCGCTGCCCCAGGGTTCAGGCCGAACCGATGGCGGCGTTCATGCGTTAGGTCAGGTCGCGAGTTTCGCGCTCGCGGCGACGATCCCACCGGCAAATCTTTTGACAGCCCTCAACCGAACTCTTCCCGAATCCATTCGGATTCTGGAAGCGATCCTCGTGCCGGATGAGTTTCATGCGCGGCACTCGGCCGCCGCAAAGACTTACGAATATCGCGTGATGCCCACGGAACCCGGAGCGCGTCAGACCTGCCCGCCGTTCCTCGCACGATATGTGTATGCATATTCTTGGCCGCTCAAGTTTGCAGAATTAGAACGTGCAGCCAACGCGTTTGTGGGCACCCATGACTTCAGTAGTTTCGCCGCCACTGACCCGGACTTGTCGACCAGGAGCGCGGCAGGAAGCGTTCTGGGCGATCATCCAATCCAGGGAGGAACGCGCTCTCCCATGCGAACAATTTTTTCTTCGACATGGGAGGAGAAAGTAAACGAGGCTGGTTCGCTGCTGATTTACCGCGTGCGGGGAAGCGGATTTCTGCACCACATGGTCCGCAACCTGGTTGGAACAATGCTCGATGTCGGGAGAGGCCGTCTTCTTGCGAAGGATATTGGTCGGATTCTTCTGGCTCAGTCCCGCGCGGCTGCGGGTCCGACTGCTCCGTCCCGCGGCCTGTTTCTACATTCGGTTGACTATGAGTAAAGTGAAGTGCCTGGTTACGGTTCCTCGTCAAAACGAAAATTCCGAGCGGAATTCGCTTGCGATTCGCCTGCTACCCTAAGACCATCGATATGGCACTCTTTTTGCGCAGCTCGGCATTTTCGCGTGTGACCGCTTTGGCTGCCCAGAGAGCGGTGCACGGCGCGTTTGGATGGCTGCACAACAATCCCAAAACGCTGATGGATTGGCAAGCCGAACTCGTGGCGATTCCGGCTCCCCCATTCGGAGAAGAAGCGCGAAGCAAATGGTTAGCCGCGCGCTTTACTGAAGCCGGGCTCGACGATGTTCGGATCGATGCCATAGGCAATGTTCTCGGGTTCATTCCTGCTGCAAATTTACCGCCGGAAAGCAGCGGGCCGGTGGTTATGCTTTCAGCGCATCTCGACACCGTCTTTCCTGCCCACACCCCGCTCAATGCAGTAGTGACCCAGGTAGACGGAACCAGCCGGCTCTCCGCTCCTGGCGCCTGCGACAATGCTGCCGGGGTGGTTGGGATGCTCGCCATTGTTCATGCACTCACGCAGGCAAAGGTGAAGCTGAAAGCGCCTCTGCTGGTGATGGGAAACGTCGGTGAAGAAGGTGAGGGAGATCTTCGCGGCGTTCGCCATTTCTACGAGCAGCGGGCCATGGCGGGGCGCATCGCCGCACACATCGTTCTCGACGGTGCAGGGGCGGATTCAGTGGTGACGCAAGCTCTCGGCAGCAGGCGCTACCAGGTGACCATCTCAGGACCCGGAGGCCATAGTTTCACTGATGCAGGCACTCCCAATCCGATTGCGGCCTTGGCTGAGGCACTGGCAAATCTGGCGCATATACAACTGCCAGAGCAGCCGCGGACCACGTGGAATGTTGGCACCATCCACGGAGGCACCAGCGTCAACTCGATCCCTGAAAATGCCACGGCATCGATTGATTTTCGGTCCACGGCACCAGACCAATTGGTTCGGCTTGAAGTCGCCCTGCATCGTGCTGCCGAAGACGCCGTTGATCATTGGAATACGGTCGCCGAGAATAGTTTGAACACTAGTCGCGGCGCGATGACCTACACCGTCGAGAAGATTGGCGACCGACCTGCCGCACTGCTGCCTTCCGATTCCCCACTGCTCGATGCCCTGCGTGCCGTTGACCGGCATCTTGGATTGCGCACCGACCTGCGCCTCGGCTCGACCGATGCCAACATCCCTCTATCGCTTGGCGTGCCGGCCCTCTCAATGGGTGCGGGCGGCGAGGGCGGCGGTGCGCACACCGTTGCCGAGTGGTATTCAGACAAGGATCGGGAAACCGGCCTGCGCCGCGTGTTGCTGCTAACCCTCGCCATTACGGAATGGGCGTCGGAACAATAGGGGATCAACAGGCTCTGCTAAACTGCGCGCATGCGCGCTGCCTGTCTTCTGCTTTCCGCTGCTTTGATCGCCCCCTCTCAAAGCTCCACTCAAACGCCTGCTGGAAATTCCGCTCAACACGCGCCTCTCGCGCAGACAAATTCGCAGGGTGTCGCAACGGCCGAAATCATCTTCTTCAACGGCACCATTTACACCGGTGCAGGATTTGCTGCGGACAAACCGCAGATCGTGCAGGCCATGGCGGTGGGTGGCGGAAAGATTCTAGCAGTAGGCACAAGCGAAGAGATCAAGCGCCTCGCCGGCCCGACGACGACTCTGCGCGATTTGAGTAAAGAGAAGGGTACAGCCTTTATTTTTCCGGGATTCAATGATGCGCACACGCATTTGGGTGGAGCGGGGCGCACCAAGTTGAATGTAGATCTGACAGGCGTGAGATCCCTGCCGGAGATGCTGGCGAAGATTGAAGCCGCAGCCAAGGCTTCACCACCCGGTCATTGGCTCACCGGCGGTAACTGGGACCACAC
>JANXYB010000129.1 GCA_025350325.1 Acidobacteriaceae bacterium | reverse complement strand
GCGCTGCCGCTTGATCGCGCCAAGTTGAAGACCATCGCAGTGATCGGATCATGGACGGACCAGGTGCTGCTCGATTGGTACAGCGGGACTCCCCCGTACGGCGTGAGCGTGATTGAGGGGATTCGTGAAGCGGCAGGACCGCATGTAAAGGTTCTGTTCGCGGACGGATCTGACCCGGCAGAGGCTGCGTCGCTTGCGCACCAGGCGGATGTAGCGATTGTCGTCGTTGGCAATCATCCAGAATGCAACGCGGGATGGGATCAGTGTCCGACGCCCTCAAATGGCAAGGAAGATGTGGATCGCAAGACCATTGTGCTGGAGCAGGAAGAACTGGTGAAGAAGGTGTTCGCGGCCAATCCCAAAACGATTGAAGTGCTGCGATCGAGCTTCCCGTATGCAATTGTCTGGAGTCAGGAGAACGTGCCGGCAATCGTGCACATGACGCATAACAGCCAGGAGGAAGGGCATGGGTTGGCGGACGTGCTGTTTGGCGATTATTCGCCCGCGGGTAGACTGACGCAGACGTGGCCGACGGGCGATGCGCAGTTGAAACCGATACTCAATTACAACCTGCTCGACGGCCGCACCTATCTCTATAGCAAAGACAAGCCGCTCTATCCCTTTGGCTATGGGCTGAGTTATACGAGTTTTCGCTATGAGAGCGTTAGGGTGAGCACCCCCAAGGTCGATGCCGATGGCAGCGTGACGGTGACGGTGAAGGTGAGGAACACGGGGAAGCGCGCCGGCGATGAGGTGGTGCAGGTGTATGTGCAGCATCTCGGGTCGGCGGTGACGCGGCCACAACTGGAATTGAAGGGATTCAAGAGAGTGAAGCTGGACGCCGGCGCAGTGAAAGACGTGACGATGGAACTGAAGCCGCGTGACCTTGCGTTCTGGGATACTTCAAACCACGCATGGCGTGTGGAAAAGGAGCAAGTGCGCGTCATGGCGGGTGGGTCGAGCGACAAGTTGCCGGTGCGGGCGGCTTTTGAGGTTACGGAGAGCAAGGCTTTCAAGCCGTAGCGCTGCATTTCATTTTGCTGGTTGATAGCTGCGTGTTTCTATTGGCATCATAGTGGGTAGGAGTTTTGGGCGAGACCCGCGAAGCTGCATGAAGAACAAAACGCCAAAAGTTGACGACGCCGCCGTGCTCTCGGTCGGGGGGAGAGACGTTCGCGTTTCGCATCCTGACAAACTTTATTTTTCCAAGCAGATCAAGTTTTCGAAACTTGAAGTGGTGCAGTATTACCTAGCGGTTGCCCCCGGTGCGTTGGCTGGCATCCAAGATAGGCCCATCGTCCTGAAGCGGTTTGTGAATGGTGCGGAGGGCGAAGCGTTTTATCAGAAACGTGCGCCCGAGGATCGTCCCGAGTGGCTGCGTACTGTGACGCTTTCTTTCCCTTCGGGTCGAACGGCGGAAGAGGTGGTCGTCGACGATGCGGCCGGACTGGCCTGGATCGTAAACCTCGGATGCCTCGAATTGCATCCGCATCCTGTGCGGTCGGCCGACCTTGACCATCCCGATGAAATGCGCGTCGACCTTGATCCGGGGCCGGGTGTGGCCTGGGAGGACGTGCGCCGCGTCGCGCAGGAAGTAAAAGCCGTGTTGGAGCAAGCCGGTCTGCGCGGCTGGCCGAAGACTAGCGGATCGCGCGGGATGCACATCAATGTGCGCATTCACCCGCGATGGAGCTTCTCTGAAGTGCGCAGGGCTGCTCTGGCGCTTTCGCGTGCTGTCGAGCGGCGCGTTCCGGCCTTGGCTACTTCAAAGTGGTGGAAAGAGGAGCGGCACGGCGTGTTCCTCGATTACAACCAGAACGCCAAAGACAGAACCACGGCGTCGGCGTATTCAGTGCGGCCTCTGCCGGACGCGCGCGTGTCGGCGCCGCTGCATTGGGATGAAGTTGAAGCGTGTAATCCGGCGGACTTCACGGTGCTCACCATGCCGGCGCGCTTTGCACTGATGGGCGACGCGCACGCGGGGATGGATGACGCGGCCGGCGCCCTCGATGCGCTGCTTGAGTTGGCAGCGAGAGACGAAGTTGAAGGATTAGGGGATGCGCCATGGCCTCCGCACTTTCGCAAGATGGAAGGGGAGGCGCCCCGTGTGTCTCCTTCGCGCGCCAAGGCCGCGGCGGAGAAGAAAGCCGCGGAGAAGAAGCCCCGTGTGAAGATGCCCCTGATTGTGGTGGCGAATTCGAAGAACAAGGACGAGGCGCTTGCCGGGTTAGAACGTTGGAAGGCGGGGCACCCAGAAGTGGCAAAGCTGCTGGCTGTCGATGACGTGCTGGTGGATGCGATGCGGGGACGTTTTTCAACGTGGACGCGCATACGGGTCAACTTACGCCACATTCCTGAGGAATCGAGGCCGTCGCAGGAGACTCCCGACCCGGATGACGCGCCAACCGAAAAAGCGCCGGCGCGCAGCCGTGTGCGCAAGGATGCGGCGGATGCTGATGGATCAGCGGCCGTGAGCGAATAAGTTTTTCAATTCCTCAGGTGGGACAACCTCTAATTGAGCATAAGTACAGTCGGCGGGACTCTTGTCGGTGCGCCATCGCCGGAAGTGCGACATGTGGCGGAAGCGGCCGCTCTGCATGTGTTCATAAGCGACCTCGACGACGAGTTCTGGGCGCAATGGCTCCCACGACAGGTCCTTTCCCTGGCTCCAGCGGCTCTGTCCTCCAGGCATGCGACGTTCTGCTGCGCCGTCGGAGGCGTCGTTTTCCGCCCAAGTTTTCCAGGGATGATTGGCGAGTGCATTTTCGCGCCACGGCTTAAGAAAATCGACCAGCTCATGACGCTTTTCGGTGGTGAAACTCGAGCATACGCCGACGTGTTGCAGCACGCCTGCATCATCGAAGAGGCCGAGCAACAGGGAACCGACATGGGTTCCCTGACTCTCTTTGTACCAGCGGAAGCCTGCGACCACGCAATCGCAATCTCGTTCGTGCTTGACCTTGAGCATGACGCGTTTGTCCGGCTGATAGGCAACGTCAGAGGGTTTGGCGATGACCCCGTCAAGGCCCGCGCCCTCAAACCTGCTGAACCAGTCTCGCGCCGTACTCACGTCGCGCGTTGCGGGGGTGATGTGAATGGGCGGGGAGACGGAAGCCAGCACCGACTCCAGTTCGGCCCGGCGAGTCTGGAAGGTTTCGTCGCGTAGATCGCGTTCGCCGCTGCAGAGAATATCGAAAAAGATGAATGAGCCGGGTGTCTGGCCGGCGAGCAGCTTGACGCGCGATGCAGCCGGATGAATGCGCAATTGCAGGGCATCGAAATCGAGCTTTCCATCTTGGGCGATGACAAGCTCGCCGTCGAGGACACACTTCTGCGGCAGCTGATTACGGATTGGTTCGAGCATCTCTGGAAAGTAACGGTTTAGCGATTTTTTGTCGCGACTCTGAATTAGGATTTCGTCGCCGTCGCGAAAAACCAGCACGCGGAAACCATCCCACTTAGGTTCAAAAATCCAGTCGCCGCTCGCGGGAATGTCGTCAACACGCTTGGCCAACATGGGAAGGATGGGCGGATTACAAGGAAGATTCATAGGCGCCAGTGTACCCATGCCAGGCACCCGCGTGGCAGGGGGCGGCAAATTTCTGTCGTACGTGGCATATTAAATGTGGGGTTGTTTGATCCTCGGCAACCTCGGTAAATAGAATTCAAAACATGGCTGAGCGCGCAACGATCGATGACTTGAATCGGCGATTCAAGATAGCCGGGGCGGTGCAGGTTGTCGCTGGGAATGGCGGATTGCCAAAGGTCTGCATCAAGAGTGGAAATTCGACGGCCCAGATTTATCTTCACGGCGCGCAGGTTACTTCGTGGCGACCGGCGGGCAGCGACGAAGTAATCTTTTTGAGTAAAAAATCCTACTGGGAAGATGGGCGTGCGGTGCGCGGAGGCATCCCGGTTTGCTTTCCCTGGTTTCGTGCGAAGGCGGACAATCCGAAGGCACCGGCGCATGGCTTTGTGCGCACGAGGGAGTGGAGCCTTGATTCGATCAAGGCTGAAAAAGACGGGACTGTCGCCGCTAGCTTTTCTACCAAAAGCGATGAAGTCACACGCAACTGGTGGCCGTATGAGTTCAGCACGATGCTGCACGTATCCGTCGGGAAGGTTTTGGGAATGGCACTGACGGTGACGAATACAGGGACTGTGTCTTTTCGATTTGAGGAAGCGCTGCATACGTACTTCAAAGCTGCGGACGTTGGGAAGGTACGGGTTCGGGGTTTGAATCACATCGCGTACCTCGACAACACCGACCAGAACCTGCAGAAGGTGCAGCAAGGAGACCTTGTACTCACGACCAAAACCGATAACGCGTATGTGCAGTCGCCCGGTGCGGTGGAATTCAGTGATCCGATCGCCGGGCGGACTGTGAGAACGGAGAAGGAAGATTCGGCTACAACGATTGTCTGGAATCCGTGGGCGCAGGGGGCGCAAGAACTTGCCGATATGAGCGACGATGAATGGAATGAAATGCTTTGCGTGGAGGCGGGCAATATTCTGACGTCTTCGGTGGAGTTGGCGTCAGGAGAGACACATACTATGAAGGCGATTCTCAGCATTGGAAAGACGGCGTGATGCCCAGTGTTATCGCAGCTATGAAGGCCTTCACGACAACTGCACCACTACATCGCACTCGCAATTGCGATCGGGCATCTTAGACCTCAGCGCGGTTAGGAGACAACAAATCAAAATTGCCAGTTGGAATGTAAATTCGATTCGAACCAGACTTGAACATGTCTTGACGTGGTTAAGGGCCCAATCGCCCGACGTCCTCCTGCTGCAGGAATTGAAGGGAACCATTTTTCCTGCCGAAGTTTTCAAAGAGCTCGGATACGAGAGCGTCGCGGTGACCCAGAAAAGCTATAACGGCGTAGCGATCTTATCGCGTCAGCCGATTGAGACAATTAACACGACTCTCGCTGGAGACGAAAAGGACAGTCACGCGCGATTCATTGAAGCGAAGATCGGCGGCGTACGTGTCGTCAACATTTATCTGCCCAACGGAAACCCTGTCGCAAGCGAGAAGTTTGTCTACAAACTTGCCTGGATGGACCGCTTGCAAGATCAAATGATTCGATGGATCAAGGATGAAATGCCGACCGTGATCGGCGGCGATTTCAACGTGATACCTGAAGACATCGATTGCCATAAACCTTCGTCATGGATTCGCGACGCCTTGTTTCAGCCTGAGACACGATCGCGCTATCGCGCTTTGCTCGAACGCGGTTACATCGATGCTTTTCGTTCGTTGCATCCGGATGAGGGCGGTCAATTCACTTTCTGGGACTACTTCCGGAGCGCCTTCGAACACAATCGAGGCATTCGGATCGATCATTTTCTGCTTACGCCATCCCTGGCTGCGCGCCTCATTCGTTGCGAAATTGATAAGACGCCGCGTACGTTTGAACGCCCATCAGATCATGTTCCGATAGTCGTGGAGCTAAGTTGAAAGTTGTCGACTTATTGATAGCGATAACTGCTTATCTCAACTCAAACAATCTCTAAGTGAGACTACAACTTTAGTGGTAATGGATTTGAAAATCCTTGCTGCCGTAAGGCTCGTCTGACTAACAATAAATTGCCTATCAGGGGCCATGATGTTCATCCTGAATGACATGGGTTAGATCCCGTCAGCGAGCCTCAAAGGCACACACTTGCATATTCTGTTTTCCTGAAGTTAGAGTCTTAGTCAACCACTGGGGTGAGGCTAGCATCAGAGCAACCGGGGTGGTGTGGGGAAAGGCGCGCAATGCGCCTCACGAGATCCAAAATATGGGCTCCTTCATCAGGGTTTGATCTGCAAGGTCAGCTTAACTTTTTTTTGCATTCCCTATAGGGATGCGGTGCGAGCAGCCAATCACCAGGGGAGAGCCATGCGATTTTTTTCTGCGCCCAGCGGCTTTGTGTCTTCAGTTGCAAACCATACATCCGTGCTTTTAACTGCCGCGCGCACGCAGGCTTTGGTCAGCCAAGGAACTGCCAATCACTGGCCAGTGAAAGCGGGGTTGCTCAAGACCGCAGTGGCGTTATGGGCGCTGCACGCCGTAGCTGGTTTTGCGGCGGTCACTGTTTCGCCCGCCGCCCTGAACTGGGTATCCGTACCAGTTGGCGGCAAAGGTGCGCAGAAAGCAATCACGCTGACGAATGGCAACACAACAGCCATCACCATCAGCAGCATTACGCTCACCGGAGCCGATCTCGGCGATTTTGAAATTTTCTCAAGGACGTGTGGCACCAGCCTGGCTGCATCGGCGAGTTGCACGGCGAGCATTGTCTTTGCTCCAACCACGACTGGCAGTAGGACCGCAACGCTTGACTTCAATGACTCGGCGACAGGGAGTCCACAGACCGTTGCCTTGTCGGGCACCGGCACAGCCGCGAGCGGAAGCGTGACAGCAAGCCCCGCGTCGCTCACATTTGCCAGCCGAGCGGTGGGATCGGCCAGTAGCGCCCAATCGGCTACGTTGAGCAACGGCCTGACAACCCCGGTGACGATCAGCAGCGTCGCAATCTCCGGAACCAATGCCGCAGACTTCACCATTTCAACCAAGACATGCGGAACGAGCCTCGCGGCTGCTACCAATTGCACCGCCTCGGTAGTGTTCAAGCCAACCGCGGCAGGCACGCGCACGGCGAGGCTGTCGTTCACTGATTCGGCGACTAATATTCCGCAATCAGTTGCGCTGACGGGAACAGGAGCGGCAACAGGTGGAAGCGCTTCAGTGTCTCCTTCGTCAATCAATTGGGTGTCGGTAGCCGTTGGGAAGGGCGGTGCGCCCAAGGCGGCGACCCTAACCAACAATGGAACTACGGCGATTGCGATCAGCGGCATCACTCTGACTGGCGCTAACCCTGGGGATTACCAGATATCGAGCAAGACTTGCGGAACCAGCCTTGCTGGATCTGCGAGTTGCACCGCGACCATTGTCTTTGCGCCCACGGCAACCGGGGTGCGCACAGCAACACTCAATTTTAGCGACGGAGCCAATAACAGTCCTCAGACTGTCGCGCTCTCTGGCGATGGCACAGGCGCTTCGGGCAGCGTGACTGCCAGCCCTGCAACCCTTTCTTTTGCGAGTACCGCAGTTGGAGTAGCCAGCGCATCGCAGGCAGGGACGCTGTCGAACGGTTTAACTACATCCATCACTATCAGCGGGATTGCGATTTCCGGAACGAATGCCGGTGACTTCAGCATTGCAAGCAAGACGTGCGGGACGAGCCTGGCAGCGTCAACAAGCTGTACAGCGGCTGTTGTATTCAAGCCCACGGCCGCAGGTACGCGCACCGCAACGCTAAACTTTACCGATTCAGGCGCAGGAAGTCCGCAGTTTATAGCGCTCTCAGGGACGGGCGCGGGCGCATTTACGATCGCGCCGTTGAATCCCACGGTAGCCGTCAACGGCACGCTGCAATTCACTGCAACCTATGCTGCTACCTGGACGACTACATGCGGGACGATAGGCAGTAGCACGGGATTGTACACGGCCCCGGCAACCGCTGCCTCATGTATGGTAACGGGCACGGCCAGCACAGGCACGGCGTCTACAACAGTGACCGTGAGTGCGAGCGTTGGGCAAGTGCAGATCACGCCGTCACTGATCGCGTTGCATGCAATCGGTCAGACGCAGTTCACTGCAAATCAGTCTGTAATATGGTCAACGTCGTGCGGAACTATCAACAGCAGCGGACTGTTCACCGCGCCGGCAACTGAAACTAATTGCACAATCACCGCGATAGCGAGCGGTAACACGAGCAACAAATCGACTGCGGTCGCTCTGATAACAGTGGTGAATTACACTGTTCGCAAGAATGGTGGGAATGGAAATGGTGTACAGGCAGACGAAGTCCTGCTGACGCCGTCGAGCGTCAGTTCAGGCAAGTTTGGGCAAAAGTGGAGTGCGGCAGTCGACGGCGGCATCTGGGGCCAGCCGCTTTATATGAACGCCGTTACCATCAATGGCAAAGTTAGGAATGCTGTTTTTGTCACCACATCGAACGACAGCGTTTACGCGTTCGATGCCGACACCGGATCGCTGCTATGGAAGAAGAGCTTCCTCTCAACGGGGGTGACGGCGGTAGCTGGGGCCAGCGTCAAAATCTCTAACACGACCGGAATTCTGAGCACGCCGGTGATCGATCAAAGCACAGGCATTCTATACGTCGTAGCGGAGACGTCTGAGAACAGCGCAACTTATTTTCCGCATCGACTGCACGCGCTAACTATAACGACAGGGCAGGAGGCGCTGGGCGGGCCGGTGTTGATAACTCATCCCGACCTGGAGCCGGTTTACAAATTCCAGCGTCCTGGCTTGCTCTTAGCAAATGGGTACGTGTATGTAGGCTTCGGTTCGATCGAAGATCACGACCCATATCACGGACTTCTCTTTGCTTTCGATGCCAAGACACTCTCACAAGCAGCGGTGTTTAACGCTACGCCGACTGGCGGCGAAGGCGGACTTTGGATGTCGGGCTCGGCACCAACAGCGGACAGCGACGGTAACATCTATGTCTCCACTGGTAATGGAACTGTAAGCAGTAATAACTATGGAGAGAGCATCGTGAAGCTAAGTCCAACATTACAGGAGTTGGACTTTTTCACGCCCTATAACTATGTGGATCTTAATAAGGGCGACTACGACTTGGGCTCGGGTGCGGTGCTAGTGGTCCCTGACCAGAGTGGTCCGATAGCGCACGAACTTATTGTCTGCGGCAAGCCAACACCGATCTATGTCTTGAACAGAGACAATCTTGGCGGTCGCGGCACGACGAGCGACAATATCGTTCAACGTCTCGATCATCAATTAGGTAACTCGGGCAACTTCCGTGACTCGGGCCAGCCCTGCTACAACTCCCCGGCGATGTGGAAGCAAAATGTATACTTCGCTCCCAATCATGACGTACTGAAGATGTTTGTGCTCGACCCCAGCACCGGCATGCTCAGTGCCACTCCTGTTGCAAAGGGAACCTACACCTATCTGTGGCCAGGCTCTGATCCGGAGGTGTCGTCAAACGGGGATGGTAATGGAATCGTTTGGACGCTTGATGCCGCAACAGCAACGCTGCATGCAAACGATGCGGCGGATGTAAGCAAAGTACTCTACACCAGTCCGTCGCTGGGTAGCTCAATTCGCTGGGTACCCCCCACGGTCGCGAATGGGCACGTTTACCTGGGCTTGTCAGGCAAAGTTGTCGCGTACGGTTTGCAGTAGGCCCTTAAAATCTTAAGTGATCATCGACTGCGTCTTGGCTTAACCCATGTTTATGCAAACGGGTCAAGCCGCAGTCATTGATCGCAGAAAAGCGGGCAGAGATCTTGGGCATTATTGGATACTGATCAGATTGCAGCATGTGTCAATGGAGTGCAGTCGTAGATCCACGAGCATTTATGGTGTTAGTAAGTTAAGTTAGATAATTGTTGTTGAGTCAGCTACGCCGCTTCAGTCGTCGGCGTTGGTATCATAAAAGTGTTGATGGTCGCGAGACTATCGTCATCCTGCCTTTAGATTTTCTCGCTCGCGGTTAAATGCAGCTTCCATTCTTGCCTGCTCGAACAACCACTCGGCGTCGCAACCCAACACTTGCGCGATTTGTATTTGCATTTGCTTGCCGGGGGCACGAATCCCATTGATTATGCGACTGAGGTAGGCTTCATCAATTCCCACCAGCTTCGCAAGACGATTCTGGCGCATGCCTGTCGTGTATACACGAAGTTTAAGATTAGGGTAAATGCATCGCTCTTTGATGCTGTTCACACCGAGGTTTAAATCGGAGGTCATCTTGGACGGTTCAATTCCTTCAGTCACACGGTGCTCCCGCTGCCGTTTATTTAGGGGCAGACATTGACCGTAAGATAGTCGCAGTCAACGCACCAGACCATTTGGTAATCCTCGTAGACTTTTGTAGTAATAGCGTTTTTGTTACTGCGCAAAGACCGGGCCTAACATTGAACTGATTAGTTGGAGAGATACCAGTTCCACTTACAAGGGGTCGTCCCTTCTCGTGCGAGGCGCAGCCTTGATTTCCGGTGAACAACGTGTAGAACATTACGAAATGGCGGCGTATGAATCCGTTCACTCTTATGCCGAGCTGTTTGGACACGGCTCAGATCGCCAAACTCCTCGAACAGACTTTGAAAGAGTAAAAGGCTGCGGTTGTGAAATTGACCACAAATTTTCTAAAGCGCGAATGCCGCCTCACAGCGCGGCTTTAGCAAAACGGCTCGCGGGCTTGAGTCGACTCAACCGCCCAGCGTTCTAGCCATTCTTCTGTCACAGTCCCAACTCTAGACGTGTGCGCGGGTCGAGTTGATCGCGTAGTGCGTCGCCTAGAAAATTGAAACCGAGGACCGCACCTGCTACTGCCATTGCAGGAAACAGAACCAGGTGCGGAGAATCGAAAAGATGCAACCGAGCGTCATTGAGCATCGCTCCCCAACTAGGCGCGGGGGAGGGAATACCGAGACCCAGAAACGAAAGCGTCGCCTCAGCCAGAATAACGCCGGCCATCCCAATCGCAGCCTGCACCAGAATCGGTTGGACAATATTGGGCAATATATGACGAAAGAAGATGCGTAAGCCGCCTGCACCGAGTGCCCGCGCTGCGTCTACATATTCGCGATCGCGCACTGCCATCACTTGCGCGCGCACCAGCCGTGCATATCCGGCCCACCCACCGATGGCCAGCGCCAGCACCAGGTTTGAAAAGCCGGGGCCTAGAAACGCTGCGAACGCAATGGCCAGCAGGATGCCGGGCAACGCCAGAAATGTGTTCATCGCAAACGTTGTGAGGGCGGTATCGATCCATCCACCGAGGTATCCGGCAAGTCCGCCGATGGTGATTCCGAGCGCCAGCGAAACCAGGACCACGCTGATTGACACTGACAGCGACAATCGGGCTCCCCAGAGCAGGCGTGATAGGGTGTCCCGGCCCAATTCGTCAGTGCCTGCGGGATGCGCGGCAGACAGGCCTTGCAGCCGGTGAACCAAATCAATCGAAGCGGGACTGTAAGGAGCAAGCCAAGGAGCCGCCAAGCCACTGCCAATGAACAGAGCAAGCAACACAACGCCTACAACCGCCAAAGGCTGACGACGCATGTGCAGCCTCACGACCGAAGCGGTTGCAGTCAATGACATTACGAACGTAATCATATCGCGACTCGTTCGAAACAGCGGGGTTATAAATAAGTGTGCCTCACATCTATAAATACACCGTAATCTTTCTGGTACTTTGTGCTGCCATCGGAACAGCACGCGCTGAAGCAGGACGACCCGTTCTGCAGCCGGAAGCCGAGCAATTGATGGCACTGGCCAACCGGGCGCGCGCGAGCAATGGCGCCGTTCGCTTGAAGTGGGATAGCGGGCTGGCGTCCGCTGCCCGCAAACACTGCCTGCTCATGGCTGCCAAGGGGCCCATCTCGCACCGTTACGACGGCGAGCTGGACCTGTCGGAGCGCGCCGGACAGGCGGGCGCCCATTTCAGCCTGATTGAAGAGAACGTGGCAATAGGACCAACATCTGCTGTGATCCACGACGAATGGATGCATTCGACCGGGCATCGAACGAATCTACTCAATCCAGAGGTAGACCGTGTCGGCGTAGCCGTTGTCGCCAGCCGCGGCGTGCTCTACGCGGTGGCCGATTATGCGCGCGACGTCGAGGAGCTTTCGCCTGCACAGGTCGAGGCGCGTGTCGCGCAGATGATTCGCCCGAGTGGCGTGACGATCATCGGCAATGCAGCGACGGCGCGAGCGGCGTGCTCGATGGATAGCGGCGTACCTCATTCGTCGGGTGGCTTGCCTGTCGGCTTCGTTATGCGCTGGCAAGATTCCGAGATGAGCGAATTGCCCAAGGCTTTGGCGGGCCGGCTCGCGTCGAGGCATTACACGCAGGCGGCCGTTGGAAGCTGTCGGCCAAGCGGCGCTGAAGGAACGTTTACTGCCTATCGCGTCGCCGTGTTGTTGTATTAGGGCTCCCGCGGTCGATTCGGAGCGCATTAGCCGAAGGATTGATATTTTTTCCAGAATTCCCGCCAGGGTAGCTTTGGATTACCGCAAACAAAAATGTCTGGATGGAAGAGACTCTCTTCATTTTTGATGCCGTCCGAATTTCCGTTGTGTCCGGCCGGCCGGCATCCGTCAAACATCCGATCGACATCTTCGCGCGACCTTCCCACCACAATCAGCGTCGCAGGAGGTGTGGTGGGGTAGCTTCGCAGCCACGCGGAGTTGGTCAAGCTCATTGGGGGCGGCAGGTGGTAGGCCGGCCCCAGCATTTCAATCGCTCCTTGTTCACCATAATTGCCCACCAGCACACCGACACTTGCTTGCTGGTCCGGAGGCAGAGAATTGCGAATGTCGGCGACGGTACTGACCAGCTCATTCCAGCCGAACTCCTCGCGCAGATCGCCGTTCCGTTGCAGCGCGAAATTCCGCAGCGGGCCTGAAGAGGCCAGCGGAATCAACACCGCGCAAATGAAGACTCCGAAAACTGCCAGCGCCGAAAAAAACACTGAGGCGATCGTGCGGCGGCCCCACCGCGGCAACGTGGCGAGCCAGCGTTCTGCACCGGCCGCTCCCATTGCGAACAACATCGGGTAAGCGGCAGCCATGTAGTAGAAACGACCCTTGCCGATGAAAAAGAGTGCGAGTGGGACAAGGTACATCCACGCCAGCATGCGATAGCGGTGGCTACGCAAAAAAAGCACAAGCCCTGCCACTGCCAGGGGCGCAGCAAACACGTTGACACAGAGCAACAACTGATCGCGCAGGAAACCGTCCGCGCGCCCTTCTGCCACATCGCGCGCGTGAATGTGCTGCAAGAAATGATAAGAAATAAAGTTGTGGCGGATCAGCCATAGAAGATTCGGCAAAAAGATAAGCAAGGCAAGGCTAATGCCGCCCCAGAACCATCCGCTCTTCACGTAACGCCGCGCCTGCGACAGTG
>JANXYB010000126.1 GCA_025350325.1 Acidobacteriaceae bacterium | reverse complement strand
CTCAACAATCAGAGCCGATCTTTATTTTCGGCGAACGCCCGTTTTGCCCAGCGCGAGCAGTGCTTCGGTGACGCGGATAGCGTCGTGGCGAACCACCGCATCTTCGCTGGCAAAGTCACCGGCGATGCAGCGCACGCCCAGAGCTTCGATGCGTTCTATATCGGCCTTGATGGGTGCTGCACGTTGAGCAGCGTAGCGCTCCAGCGTATCCGCTGAGAAGGGCGCTGTATTGACGATGGCGTAATCGAATACGGGCGCTCGGGTGTGATCGTAGATGCGTTCGATATGCTCTGCGGCAGAGAGGCCAAGGCTCTCATTGGCCTGGGTCATTAGGTTGCACACGTAGACGCGCACGCCGTGTGCACTGGCGAGCGCGGTGGGAATGCCTTTCACCAGCAGATTGGTTATGAGCGACGTGTAAAGAGACCCTGGACCCACAGTGATGAGATCTGCCCGCTCAATCGCTTCAAGGGTCTCAGGCAGCGCTGCTGCGGTCGGCGGCTCGATCATCAACTCGGCTATGCGCTGGCGGCTGGCGGTGATGTTGGTCTCCCCGCGCACCAGGCTGCCGTCGTCCATACGCGCTACGAGCGTCGCGTTGGCAGTAGTGGCGGGATAAATGCGGCCGCGTGTCGCCAAAATTTTTGACGACAGTTGAATGGCGTGAGCGAAGTCGCCGGTAATCTCAGTGAGCGCGGCAACGAAGAGGTTGCCAAAGTTATGACCACCCAGTCCGCTACCGGAGCGAAACCGGTATGCGAAAAGTTTTGCCAGCAAATCTTCTTCCGCGCTCAGAGCGACCATGCAATTGCGCAGGTCGCCGGGCGGCAGCATATTGAAATCTTTGCGCAGACGCCCGGAGGATCCGCCATCGTCGGTCACCGTGACGACTGCGGCGAGGTCTGAGATTTGCGATGGAACCGAGGATGACCAGTCGGGGAAGCTGACGTGACGTCGCAGCCCACGCAGCAACGTCGACAACCCGGTGCCGCCACCGATGGCGACTACCCGCAGACCTGAGGACGGCTTTGGCTCACGCTGATGAGGCCATTCGGCCGCAGGATTTGGAGAAGTGCTCGAAGATGGAACGGAGTTCACTGGCTGTCTGTGTATAGGTTACAGGCCTTAGGGAACTTCAGGATAGAGCAGTTCGGTAAATCGAGGGTCGTCCACCATGCTTTGGAAGTCGTTATCGGAACGCGCCTGCAACCTGTTTTTAGGGTTGAGTTCGATGGCTTTGCCGAGGCTGTCGAGGCAATCCTGGGTGCGCCCCGTGATGGAGTGCAGGATAGCCAGGCCGTAGTAGGCGAAGTCGGCCGTGGGGTCGTCGGCGAGTATCCCTTTAAGCTGATCTGCCGCTACTTCAAAGTAGCCCTCGTTAAGCTTCGACACCGCGTAGTCGTAGCGCTCTCCCGCGGTAAGGAACGCGAGGCCGGTCTTGTTCAACTGCTTCTGGCAGGTACTGATGTACATTTTGCAGCGTTCTACGATTTCAACTGGAGCTACAGGCAACAGTTTCTCAAAGGCGCCCAATGCCTTGTCGTACTTGCCCTGTTGCACCAGTTGCACCGCGGCTTGGTAACTATGAAAAATAGGCGCCGTGGCCGAGGTTGACCGGACACCGGGTTTGGCGGCCGGAGGAGGGGCAATTTTTTTGCGGCTTGGCGCCACGGATCGAGCCTCTTGCGTCATGGAGTTTGTCAGGGACGCCCACCTCCGAACACAAAGTCGAGCCGGAAAAATTCCGTCTGAGCCCTGGTCGGATTAACGCCGCTTAGGCCCTCTTTATACGCAGAACCCCGTTTCACGTCAATGGGCAGTCGGCAACGCCAGGTTAGAACAGGTGATTCACAGAGCAATTTTGCGGTAAATTGCGGGGTTCAGAGCAGGGTCGTTATACATTTTTAGCTGGCGGTAAATCTTAAAGCGGCGCGTGCCCGCAAGAGTCTCGTGCCACAGCGCATCGAGGCAGTTAGCAAGGTCTGCGCGCTGTTCCTCGAGAACCGCGAGGCGGCCGAGATTGCGTTCCGCATGGGTCGTGGAGCAGTCATTTCTCTTCAGCTCTTCTCGGGTGTGGAAAATTTTCAGTGCGAGAATTGAAAGTCTATCGATGATCAGGCCGGGCGACTCGGAGTGAAGAGGCGCGGTTGGCAAGGGCAAGGTTCGCGGTTTTAGCCAATCGAGCAGCGCGCGATCAAGCGATTCAGCCAAGTCGTTGCGAACCTGATTTATCTTGTCGATGCGCCGCTTGGTGTCTGCAAGTTCCGCGTCGGTTGCGCCCGGGGCGCGGGCCTCGTCTTCAATGTGCCAGAGATCGTAGTTGGCCTGATGCTGCCGGGCCACGCTGTCCAGCCATTGCGCGCGAGTATCGGCATGGGCGGCACGATTGGTTAGCGAAGGCCCAGACCGGGCCCGCCCTGGATTCGTGTGCCTTGCGATGGTCAATTCATCTTGCAAGTGGACTATTGTTTCTGCCGAAAGCATCGAACTGTTTTCCTTGGCCGGTACATGATGCTACTACTCGCCACTTCTATGGTAGAACTATCGAGACTGCAGGGCCAACTGCGGGGGGTTGAATGGCGGACAAGATCGAGCGGATTCTTTGTATTTCAAGCTACGAAAAAGGGCAGGATTTCATGCGTCAATGCGCGGAGATGGGTGTACGGCCCACTCTGCTCACCGTCGAAAAATTGCGCGATGGACCGTGGCCGCATGAAGTGCTCGAAGACCTTGCGCTGATGCCTGGAGATCTAAGCCGCGAAGCGATACTTAATACCGTTTGCTGGATGTCAAGGGGGAGAAAGTTTGATCGCGTGGTTGCCCTTGATGAGTTTGACCTCGACGTGAGCGCGCAGATTCGTGAGCACACACGCATTCCCGGTATGGGCGTAACGTCGACCGCCTATTACCGCGACAAACTGGCGATGCGCACAGGCGCCAGCCAGGCTGGTTTTCTGGTTCCGGAGTTTTGCCGCGTGCTCAATTACGACGAACTGCGCGCTTTTATGAAACATGTACCGGCCCCGTGGCTGCTCAAGCCGCGTGCGGAGGCATCGGCGCTAGGAATACGCAAAATTCATAACCCCGAGGAACTGTGGCGCACCCTCGATCTGCTAGGCGACCTGCAGACCAATTTTCTGCTCGAGCAATTTGTGCCGGGGGATATTTTTCACGTCGACTCAATTGTGAGCGAGCGTAAAGTCGTCTTCTCGGTTGCGCACCTGTACGGGCGGCCACCCATGCAGGTGATGCATGAGGGCGGCGTGTTCACGACTCGGACGGTTGATCGCAAAAGCCCGGAGTGGCGAACGTTGACTGAATTCAATGCGCGCCTGGTGCCCGGATTAGGCATGGTGTACGGCGTGACGCACGGGGAATACATTCACGCTCATGCGGATGGCCGTTTCTATTTCCTCGAGGTCGCGGCGCGCGTGGGAGGAGCCTTTATCTCGGATCTGGTGGAGGTCTCAACGGGCATCAATCTTTGGCGGGAATGGGCGCGGCTCGAAGTTGCCGATTTGCGCGGAGAAAAATATGTGCTGCCGAAGACCTACGAGAGCTACGCAGGAAGCGTGCTATGTCTTGCCAAGACCGAACGGCCAGACACTTCAAGCTTTGACGCGCCGGAAATTGTGCATCGAATGAACAAACATCATCACGCGGGACTCATCGTGCGCTCTGAAAAACCCGAACGGGTGTGCGCATTGCTTGAGCAGTACAGCACGGAGTTTGCGCAACGCTTTTTGGCGTCTATGCCGGCGCCGGACAAACCGACGGCTTAACGTTTTGGGCGCTACGTTTGTCGCAATTTGCCCATGCACATCGTCGGCGAATGCAACGATCTTTTCCACCGCTATCGTAAATGTTGTTTTTGCTAATTTCAAACCTGAAGGAGTCGCAATGAATTTCACTGAGAATCCCGAAATTACTTCCTGGCCTGCGACGCATTACGTGTTTGTTGAGAAGGTTGGGCCGTTTATGAGTAACGCTCCGCAGGCGTGGCAGGAAGCGCATCGCTTCTTTGCCTCTTTGTCAGAAAAAAACACGATCACCGGCGCCATGAGTCTCTACAAAATGAGCCCGCAAACCTATCGTGCCGGATTTATTCTCACTGCGCCGCCAGTTGAATTGCCGGCAAGTCTCTCCTACGTACATTTCCTGGGCGGCAGATATGTTCGTTTCGTTTTGACTGGATCCTATGCCAATCTGCCCAATGTGTCTGGTAAAGCATGGGCGACGGTCGCGGAAAACAAGATTCAATTGCGCGACGATTGGGCCATCGAGAACTATATCAACGATCCAAAATCTACGCCTGAGGATGAACTGGTTACGGAGATCCTGGTGCCGACTGTCTAAGCGCGGCTGGATAGATCGAGTTTCAAAGAGGAACTCGTCGTGCTGAAGCCTCTACAATGACTGCGAGGCCAAGGATGGAAAAACAGAATCAATTGCCACACCGCCGCTGGAACGCGTTGCGACAGTCATGGGTGATGGTGTCGCCGCAGCGTACGCAGCGTCCCTGGCAGGGCGAAGTGGGACAGAAATCGGTGCCGTCAGCGCTTCATTACGATCCCTCGTGTTATTTGTGTCCCGGCAATGCGCGCGCTGGCGGCACGGTGAATCCGGCTTACGATTCTATATTCACGTTTGTGAATGACTACGCGGCTTTGCTACCCGAACCGCAAGTGATTGCTGATTCCCCTGCCTCGCCGTTGCTGATCCGAGAGCCGGCTCGCGGACTCTGTAAAGTACTTTGCTTTCATCCCGACCACAGTCTCACCCTGGCGCGCATGACCGAGATTGAAATTCACCATGTGGTCGATGCATGGACGCATGAATACGAACAACTGGCGAGCCTCGATTGGATCGAGTATGTGCAGATTTTCGAAAACCGCGGCTCCATGATGGGCGCCAGCAATCCTCACCCGCACGGACAAATCTGGTCGACAGGATTCATTCCCGATGAGCCTGCTGCGGAAACAGACGCGCAGCGCGATCATCTGGCAAAGACGCGGCGATGTTTATTGTGTGACTACCTCAATGTCGAACACGGGGCGAATGAGCGCGTGGTTTTTGAAAATGCGCACTTTACTGCGCTGGTTCCATGGTGGGCGGTGTGGCCTTTTGAGGTGATGCTGGTGAGCCGGCGTCACGCGGGGGCGCTGCCGGAATTCACTAAGGACGAGCGAAGCGCGTTGGCCGACTCCCTCAAGCGCATAACCACGCGCTTCGATAATCTGTTCGAAACCAGTTTTCCTTACACGATGGGATTTCACCAGTCGCCCACGGACGGAGTCGCACATCCAGAATGGCATTTTCATGCGCATTTCTATCCGCCGTTGCTGCGCTCGGCGACGGTACGGAAATTCATGGTGGGATTTGAGATGCTGGGTATGCCGCAGCGCGATATCACCCCGGAAGATGCCGCTCAGCGTCTACGTGCCTGCTCCGAACAGCACTTTTGGCCGCGCGATTAGGGGCGGTTGCGGGTGCGTTATTGCAAGTAAGGTGGGTGGACTTAGTTGACAAACCAAACTTCAGCAGAAACCCACTGTGGTTGCAAAATGATCGGATAGATAATTTTTATCAATTTCGGATTCCGGTGGAGTCACGGCTTACTCTCCGCTCTTGCCGAAGTTTTGCCCGCGCCGATGACCAAACATCCCGGCACCGGCCCAAAGTTCTCAAATGTCCACCATGCGACCGCAGCCCCGAAACGTGGCCCGACTCGGGTCCGATGAGCGCACTTCGTTTGCAACGGCTGACAGAGGCCTGAATGACCGTAGCTTTGATAAGTGCGAGGGACTATTGGACCGATGCCGATAACGACCAGGTGCCGGTAAGGGATTGGTTTGCGCCGTAAATACGGAGGTAGTAGGTGCCGGGAGTGGTGATGATTTGAGATGTCGTCAGCGCGGTGGCGACATTGGTTGTGTCGGGATTATCGATGTCGAACTGAACGCCGTCGCTTGCTTTCAGAGTGAGCTTCACGTACGAGCATGAGTTAGCCATCCAAGTGAATACGATCCAATCCTCAGTTCCAGGGGGAAAGTCGTGCCATTGCGTACGCTGCTTGTGCCGCAATTCAGGGTGCCCAGCGAAACCGCACCTGCAAAGCTGTTGTTGATTCCATCCGATACGAGGGTCGGCGAAACCAATTGTGTTGTGCCGGTGCCAGACTCCTGCGCAGTCGAGAGCCTAGCCACGATTGTGGTACTTCCGGGCGCCACAACGTAAGCCACCCCAGTGGTGGTGCCCATAGTTGCCACCGGAAGCACAGGCGAACTCCATGTCACGGCACCAGTAATATCCTGAGATGAGCCGTCAGAATACAGGCCGGTAGCTGTGAACTGCTGCGAGTTTCCCAGATAGATAGAAGGGTTGGAGGGCGTTATGTTAATCACCCCCCCCAGAATTTTTTGGCCGGTTTGGGACAACACAGGTCAAAGTTGCCACCCCATTGAATGCAAACGTAAGCGCCGTGGTCCCCGAAAACCCGCCAAGAGAGCACGGCAGGCCGCTCAAGCTGTTGATAGACGTCGGCCCCGCTGGACCGGGAGGTCCCACAGGACCCGGCGCTCCTGGGGGGCCGAGAGAGCCAACCGGCCCGACTGGTCCTGCATTTCCTGCCGCACCCGCTGCACCTTGGGCAGCCATCACCGTCCAGGCCGCCGTGTTGATGTCCGGGGTTGGGCTGTTAGGGCCAACGCTGGCAACCGTTGCGAGATAAGTAGCGCCGGTGAATGTCGCAACGTCGTTGACCGCGTAACTCGCGCTGTTGTCAAAGGCGTTACGGAAGGTGAAGCCGGTGCCGTTGGTGCCTGCAGGACCTGCTGAACCTGCTGGACCGGGAAATCCCATCGGGCCCGCTGGTCCGGGATTCCCCGTCGCGCCCTGTGGACCGACGGGCCCGACCATTCCCGTTGCACCTGTCAAACCCGTGTCGCCCTTCGTGCCCTGCGGACCTGCGGGGCCAACCGGCCCGGCTGGTCCGGCCACGCCGTGTGGACCTTGCGGACCCTGTGGTCTTTGCCCGCCGCCTTGGCCTGCCGTGACAATTTCAAGCTCCGGCTGATGAGCGATCAGGAAACTCTCCTTGCTGTCGAAGGAGAACCAACCCGTCCCACC
>JANXYB010000120.1 GCA_025350325.1 Acidobacteriaceae bacterium | reverse complement strand
CTCAACAATTGCTAAGCACGGGCTACAGGCGGTTTAGTCCCATAAACGGGAGAGTTAGCGTAAGTCACTATGCGGACTCATATGTGTGACGAGTTGTCGTCGAACCGGTGCGAACGGTATCTTGCTTGCCTTATGCGGGCCGCAAAGACGGCCGAGTCTTTCTCGGCGCCTATGGAGTTTTGGAAACATCGAGTTCAAACTCCGTCGTCTTCTATTAGTGTTAAGAACGATCAGGGACTGTTCAGATTCGAACAGCAATGAGGCGTTTCGGACACTAACTCGTCCAATCTGTATAGACGGGAAGCTGCTAAGTCATTTACCGATCAGCTTTGCGGGCCAAAACAGGTTTGGCATCGAAACTGCAATCCTGCGGGTCATCGACGGGCCCATTTTCAGAAGTTATTTAAACCTTCGAGGTTCATCATTCTCAAAAGGAGAGACCATGGCCATCCTCACCCTGATAGCCGATGATGAAGTACTCGCCCGCCGCAAGCTAAGGCAACTGCTCTCGGCAGAACGAGACATACGGATCGTTGGCGAGGGATCGAATACCGTTGAAGTTCTGAATCTAGTGCGAACTATCATGCCCCAGTTGCTGTTTCTCGATATTCGCATGCCGGGAATGGACGGGTTTGATTTGATCGGAGAACTTGCCGCTGACAACACCGCGCTCGTGCCACACGTTATTTTCACAACTGCTTATGATCAATATGCTTTTGCGTGCATTTGAGATAAATGCGCTCGATTACTTACTCAAGCCATTCACTGCGGAGCGCCTTAGATCGGCTGTGCAACGTATGCGCCAGCAAATCGGAGTCGTTAAGAATGTGCCGGAGCAGGGCAGCAGCCACGGTCAAAACGGCAAGCCTTATACAGATCGCATCGTGTTTAAATCACGCGGAAGAATTCTATTTCTTCCGGTATCGGAGATTCGTTGGATCGGAGCGGAAGAAAACTACGTACGTATCTGCACCGGCGCCGAGACTCACTTGTTGCGCGAGACGATGGCAGGAGTCGAGCAGAAGCTCGACCCGCGCATGTTCCTGCGCGTCCATCGCTCGGCTATTGTCAATCTGCAATACGTCAAGGAAGTTCGCACCGAGCCCCAAGGCGACTTCATCGTCCAACTCGTTAACGGGCAAAAGGTGGCAATGAGCAGGAGTTACCATTCACGGATCGATCGATTTTTAAATCGCAACTGACTGCCCCGGCAAAAGCGAGCACGTTGTCACCGTGTTCCCGACTTACTTTGGCTCTGCCTCGTGTAGATGAAATCATATTCGGTAGTCCATGTCTTGCCGCCGTCCGTGGACCCTTGGCTGAACTGTCGCACTTTGTTTGGCGCCATGTTAAAAA
This sequence comes from Acidobacteriaceae bacterium, assembly GCA_025350325.1. GTDB lineage: Bacteria > Acidobacteriota > Terriglobia > Terriglobales > Acidobacteriaceae > Telmatobacter. The sequence continues at coordinate 5,324 of JANXYB010000120.1, read as the reverse complement.
ACTGTAAATGACGCCGCAGTTTCCTGCCGGTCGGCTGCGGCACATCTTCTGTCCAATAGTCCATCACGCCATCTTTGAGGTTGCCGTGGAAGAAAATAACGCCGGCTGAGTTATCAACCCAGTATTGCTCCCATCGCCGCAGGTTAGCGTTGTAAGTGTTATAACTCTTGCCAAAGTAGCCCATCGTCGACGCCGTCCAATTTTCTCAAATAACGCAGTTGCCCATTTCCTTTGAAACTTGACTTGTTCCCTGCGCTAGTCCACCCGATGCGGCAGTGACATCCCAATCCCCAAGCCAGAAATCAAACTCGCGAAACTGTGGATCGTCGCAAGGGGCGGCGTTGTGTCGAACTTGCTTGAGCAGGGCGCTGAATCGCCGATCGGCCCGCAGGTCGCTCCATTCCGGATCGTGTTCGAGACGATCTGATTGCAAAAATCCTTCATCGGCTGCTGTCTTCAAGCTAGCGAACGCCCCTGTCGCGTTCCCTTTGGCGGCATAGGTGCTTGAAATTTCGTAATCCACTTCAAAGTTAGGAAGGCCTTTGCTCGCACCAAGCGTCTTTGCCTGGGCGAATGATTCAAGCGCCAACTCATAGTGCTTGTCAGCACGCGCCGAGACGCCCAAACGATACCAAAACCGCGCATTCCCGGGGTGCTGATCCTTAAGCAGCGAATAACTGGTCTCCGCTTGGGGCCAATGGTGCGTAGCATACGCTTGGTTAGCCTCAGACTCTGCGGAGTTATCACCTGCCCCCAATTGTCCTTGCGACATTAAAGGTGTTAGCAAGGCCACAATAAAGACGGCAAAACGTATTTTGACCATAACTCCTCGTCTCGAGCGTGAAAGCAGAGTGGACTAACATGCCTGCGTCGACGCCGTCACGCATAAAAAGGAAAAGTCAGAAGTCGAACCGCAGAGAAAATTGGGTAACTCGCGGCAGACTAAGAGTTTTTGAATATATTCCCAGCGACCCGCCGGTAAGTCCGGTGGTGAGCGACGCGTTGAAGCTGTTGGTACCATTGGCGTCGGTATCAAAGCGTACCGGGTTCGTGACATTGAAAGCCTCAACGGCGAACTTGACCGCACGATGCTCTCTCAGATCCAGCTCTTCGAAATTCCCGAGTCGATGTCAAAGTAACCATCGCCCCTGAAAGCATTGCGTTGGCCGGCTTCGCCCGGATAGGGCAACCTGACTGGCGACCCACCTGACTCGATGCCGTTGTTGATTCCATTTGGATCGTCTAGGGCGACGGGGTTCCCATTCACAATATGAGTGTGAGCTTTGACCTTGGCAGTGTTAACCCCGTAGCCTTCGATCTGCCAGTCTGTGGACCATCCGGGAGCCACGAGGCTGAATGGCAAGCCGCTTGTCCAGCGGTCAAGTCCCGACCATTGCCAACCTCCAACCACTGCATCGACGAAGCGATTTGCCGATCCCAAGACTGCTTTACCCTTGCCAACCGGAAGGCTGTAAACCCAGTCTCCAGTGACGAGGTCACGCGTGTCGAAGTCCGATACAGAGCGATTGAGCGCCGGTTTCCAAGAATTGATGATGTTACTGAAGGAACCGCTATCGCTGATCTCACTGGAGCGCTCTGTGTCGGAACCCATGTCGATTGATTTCGAGAGTGTATAACTGAAGTCCAACTGTAGCCCGTGACTTATTGGATGCCGCACTACGACTTGTCCAGCGTTGTAATAACTCATGCCGATCGATGACCAGGAATAAAGAGAAGAAAACTGGCCCTGCCAGAATTTGGTTCCATCCGGGCATCCATATGAGCAATAGAAATCCAAGTCAGCCAAAGAAGTTGTTTCGCCAAACGTGTAGCGAAACGGCGCCCACTCATTGGTGTATATTGCCTGCGTTGCACTCTCACCCGGGTAGTCAAAGCTGGCCATTTGCGGAAAGACATTTTCAAAGAATGGAATCGTCTGCACATTCGCGCTGGCATCCCCATGATGAGCGTCGACCTGGGCCGACAACTGCGAGCCCGCCGTGAAGTAGTCCGTTTGCGATTTGGTATCTACGAAGTTGACCGACTCTGCCAAGTCAAGCGCTTGCAGCAAGTGACGTCCCAGCCTGCCTACATAGGCAAACTCTGCCGTGAATCCGCCCGGGAATTCACGCTGTATCGATAAATCGAGCGCCTCTGAGTAAGGAGTCTTCAAGTGCGCATCTGCGCCCCAAGTCATAGCAAAACCGCAATCGGCTCCCGAAGGCGGAGAGTACGGGTAAGCCACCGTCGCGGGCTGTGTACATAGATTGTTTCGCGTAATGTTGTGAATACCCGTAAAGCGCGGCGCACTCTCATTGGTATAAACGCCTGCCGGGTTGGCAAGCTGCGTACTCAAACCAAACGAGCCATACTGATCAAAAGTCTTTACGATGCCGTGCCCGAAATGATCGAAGTAGAGACCAAATCCAGCGCGAATTGACGTCTTGGTATCAGGCGAATAGGCGATTGCCAATCGTGGGGCAACGTTCAGCTTCTGTTTCCCCCAGTATCCAGGCGCATGATTAACAGGGCCATTCGGATAGAACGTGAGGTTGGGCTCATATACCTGCCCGGCGGCAGCCGCCCTGCCCCGCTGCAAATACCAGTCATGTGTATCAATCGTTGATCCGACTTGCTGCCCGTTGGTTTCATAGGGAGTCTGCAAAATGGTGTGGCGAAGCCCGAAGATCACGTTCAGGTTTGGTCTGACCCTCCATGAGTCTTGCACGTAGTATTCAAACTCATTGGCTTTGAAATGGCGCGTGATGAAGGCACCGTCGTTCTGCAGGGTTCCAGTTGCGCCATGATTGCTGAGGTTGTAGTTGAAGACGCTTTGTGCCTCCGGAATGCCGCCGACAAGATTGGCGTAGTCGATCTGATACGAATTGCTAAAACCGGGATCGATCCCCGGTAGTCCAAGCTGATCAGGCGTCGGGGGATAGCCGCTGTACCAGTAGGGATTGGTCGTGGCGCCGTTATAAGAATTCAGATCGGTACTGCGATTGTTAAAGATCAACCGCCAATTTCCGCCAATCTGAAGCGTGTGGTTGCCCTTTGTGAGGCTAAGATTATCGACCACGTTGTGCACTGGTATGTTGACGATCGTCGTTCGCGATTCAGGTGTGGGCTAAGAGATAAAGCGAAACTGTACATAGTCGCCCTGCCCGGTACCGCGATTACTGTTGCCCTGTCTTACGAAACCATAGCGAATATCATTCACCGCGTTCGATGCGATGGTCCACGTATCACCGACGGCGATGCCCTTGGTGTTGTCTTTGTAAGTGGAGGATGCGGGCTGTCCTGGAAATTGCAGCGCGCCCGCCTGATTGTCCTTCTGCAAGTTGCCACGAACGAAAAGACTATTCCGACTACTGAAATTGTAGTCAAGCTTGAAAATACTTGTGTTCAATGAAGCCGGATATGGAGATGAAAAGCTGTACGAGAGCAGGTTGACTCCATCGCCTGCGACAGAACCGTTCGGCAAAGGATATTGTTGCAATATTTGTAAGACATTTGGATCCGCCCCCGCGCCCCAGGGGCAGACGCCGTTGCCTACACAGGGTGCGTCGAGCGTAGCCAACTGCGCCGCTGAGACGGTGTTGATCGAGCTGCATGCAGCGTCGCTGCAATAGCTGAGCAGGCCGTTTCTGTAATTTGCAGAAGGAACAGTCTGGGTGACTTGTATATTTTCCGCGGTTCTCTGCCCTTCAAAATTTGCAAAGAAGAAAAACCTGTCTTTGAGGATTGGGCCACCGAACGATGCGCCAAACGTATTGCGAATCAGTTTTCCCGGTTTGTTTGGCAAGCCTGATTGAATTTCCGCGCCTTTGTTAAACCAATCGTTGGCGTGGCCCAGGCCGGTGCGGTTGTATTCGTAAGCCGCCCCATGAACATGATTGGTGCCGGCCTTACTGATCAGCGTGACCTGTGCTCCGGAACTGCGTCCCGCATCTGCATTACCGCCCGTGGTGGTGACGCGAAACTCCTGCGTCGAGTCGAGCGTTGAGCGCAGTACGCCCGTGAACGCGTAGCCGCCCTGCTGATCGTTATCGTCGAGGCCGTCAAGGGTTACGTTACTCTGATCCGATCGCGCACCGGCGACAGCGCCGCTTCTGCTGTCTTGGTCGGCAGTAATGCTTCGCCCCAGGTAGAGCACGCCGGGTTGCAGGCTCAAAAGATCCGGTACGTTTCGACCCTCCATCGGCAGCGCACTGATTACTGCGTTGCTCACCGAGTTGCCGATCGTCGCGTCGGTGTTGTTGAGCGTCTGTGCTTCGGCAGTGACGTCTACCGTTGTAGAGGCGCCCTCGAGCGTCAAGCTGAAGTTGACTGTAGCTGGTTGATTCACCAACAAATCGGCGAACTTGGTTTGCGCCCCGAATCCACTGCCCGTTGCGATGATCGAATAACGTCCAGGAGGGACTGAGGTAAAGACGAAGCCGCCCGTTGCGTTTGCTGTCTGCTTGGTACTGAAATCTGTCGCTTGATTTTGTATCGCGATCGTAACACCAGGAACAACTGCGCCCGAAGGATCGTAGACCGTTCCGCGCAGAGACGTGAACGCACCCTGACCCCAGCCGGTAAAGTTGGCGCTCAGAATGCAGAGTGCAACTGCAAATAAGATTCGGATCGACTTCATACTATCCCCTCCGGACATCAAAGTTCGCGCACACCGGTTCGCAACTTTTAAGAAGAAAACGCCGTATAGCCGGTCAGCAGTACCAATAGTTTCCCGATGTGTGTAAGCACGGATCGAGCCATCGCAAGGTACGAGGTCAGGGATGTGACGAGACGAAGAATCGTGGGATGGACGACGACTGACGAGTGAGAAGCGCCTATCCGGAGAAAGATACGGCGCGAAGTCCATGCGAATAGCTCCGCAATTTGGAAGGAAGTGATCGGAGAGCACGCGGTGGGACGAACGCCGCCTGGTGCGTGGCGGACGGCATATACGATGCTTCGAAACCGCATCTGCTCGCGTTCAGTGAACGAGGAGCGCGTATGAATTTACAGAGATTAGCTCAGACAAGATCACTGTTACGGACGCGGTGTTTTATCAGCCGAGACTGACCCGTCAGTTAATGAAGTGTGAGAGCGAAGTGGGGGGCGACTCCGTCGTATGACGAGGTCGCCTCCAAGGCCACATGCGGCCGACTTGATGTTAGGGAGTGGAGGCCGAGGTAGTTACCCAAGCACGCGACAAGCTAGTCTGGGAGTCGTCACAAGCTCGAGGCGCAGTGCGTTGTGCGGTTCGAACCCAGGGACAACAAAGCTCCGATAAGCGACCTATAAGTACATATTGGTGCGCCACCTCGACATGTTCA
>JANXYB010000093.1 GCA_025350325.1 Acidobacteriaceae bacterium | reverse complement strand
TACCAGGGTAGAAATGCGATGCCGCGCTGTGTGCACCAGGCAAGCGTCTCTTCGTGGCGACGGTCGGCCAGCGAATAGCGGTTTTGCACCGAGACGATGGGAACGATCTTCTGCGCTTCTTCAATCTGTGCGGGACTGACTTCGCTGAGCCCGATGTGGCGGATTTTGCCTTGGTCTTGAAGATCTTTGAGTGCGCCAAGACTCTCCTCAAGCGGCGTTTTCGGATCGATGCGATGCAATTGGTAGAGGTCGATGCGTTCAAGCTTGAGCCGGCGCAGGCTCATTTCAACACACTGGATGAGGTAGCCGGCACGGCCCACATACTCGGTTTTCGCAGGGCCCTGCCGCGTGATGCCGCCCTTGGTGGCGATGACCAGACCTGGGGGGTAGGGGTGCAGCGCTTCTGCGATGAGGCGCTCCGCGATTTCAGGTCCGTAGGCGTCTGCGGTATCGATGAGGGTAACGCCTAGTTCGACGGCGCGGCGCAGCACTCGGCGCGCCTCATTGGCGTCGTTGGGCTCGCCCCAGGCTCCATCGCCGACCAGACGCATGGTTCCATAGCCGAGACGGTGCACGGCAAGGTCGCCGCCAATCTTGAAAGTGCCACTGGAGGAGGAAGATACAAAGCTCATAAAACTTGGATGCCAGCCATCCGGCCGCCGTGGTTACTTCTCGTGGGAACCCGGCGGTGCGCTATAACGTATCTTGAAGTGCAGCAGAACCCGAGGAGAACCGGCCATGGCCACCGCCCCATTTGTAAACGCGCAGGCAGTCTTTTATCAGCAGTACGAGCAAGCTCGACGCGATGAGGTTGTGGGGATTCTGCTGGCCTTGTTTCTCGGCGGGTTTGGCATTCACCACTTTTATCTGCGGCGGACCGGGCTGGGCATTCTGTACGCGTGTTTTTGCTGGACGCCATTCCCGTGGGTGCTGGGTTTTATAGAATGCTTCTTCATGCCGGGCCGGGTGCGCGAATTTAACGCTATCCAGGCGGCAGGAATCGCTGCCGCTCTGGGAATCGAAATGCCGGGATTTGGCCAGCCGATGGATTACAGCAGCAATGTTCCGCCGATGGCTGCCGCTCCCAATCCCGTGGCGCAGGCCGGTACGCTTACAGCATGTAGCCGATGCCAGCGAACCAATCCGGCCGGGGCGCGGTTCTGTTCAGGATGTGGTGCGGTATTGCAATAGCGGGCCGTACTTGGACTACATATTGGCGTGCCCGGAGCGCATCGACTCATTGAACTGCGGCTTGGTGAAGTTCAATGCAGCTTCGAGGGCGGCCAGGTACTCTGGGGCGCGTGCCATGAGCTGAGGGGTCGCCGCGGCATATTCACCATCGAGCGCCAGCAAGCCGGCACCCGCCTCGTGGCCGGCCATGCGCAGCAGGTCAGCTTCAGTGGTGTTGAGATACTGCGCGTCGCGCGGGTCAGCAATCCACACGGGTTTGTTTTGCCCCAGCACTCCTGAAAGCCAGTAGATTTTGCGCAGCAAATACTCGAGGCGCGCATTGTCGTCGGTGTCGGTAAAGATGAATCTCTTTTGCCAGCGACTATAGAAACGCGTGGTGACGGGGACAGGCTGACGATTACCCGACTTTAGGAACTCAAGCTGGCCCAGGTCAACCGTTTTGCGAATGGCGTTGTAGACAAATGTCTCCGCGTAGGGCTGCTCCATCGAGGGCACAATCTCGGCAAAGGTTACGGTGACAGCGGCAGCCACTTTGGCATGTAGATTTTGCGCTCCGCCGTCGGCGATGGTGATTTCACCATGCGCGATGTACGTGTCGGCGCCGGATGTGGACTGGTGAAAAGGCCACTGAAATTTTTCAAAGGCAAGGGGCATGCCGCCCAGCGTGACATAGCAGTCGGGTCGCGGATTGCGCAGCCGTTTGGCCGCGGCGGCCAGATGCGCGGTCATATCGGGCAGCAGATGCGGCTTGTCGAATTCGAATGTGTTGCTTAATTCAAGTTGCAGGCTGCCGGGTTCATTCCCTGGCAGACCGAGTTTGAAAATCGAAGTGGGTTGGCCGTGAAAATCGGTGCCCTGGGTGACGGACTGAAGCGCCAAACCAGCCTTGCCGGCTGCGGCTTCGAGCGAACGGATGAGATTAGGTTTCGAATCGACGGTCATTGGTTGGGGACCTGCTTTGAGATCATTCTAGAGCACGGGTCTGAGAAACAGGCGTTTCAAACGCGCCGGGCCTCCGCTGTATTCAAGAGTGGCAACGCTGGGGAGGAGTGGCGCGCTGGGGCGTCTGAGTGAATCGTTCACGGAAATCTCTGACTCGATGATCCTCGGCCCCGGCCCCTCATCAAGGGCTCCATTTACAATGGTCGATGTGCAAGCCGAATCGACCGCTCCTATTATTCTCGCCGAAAACCTGAGCAAAGTTTATGCAGCGGGCCACATCCAGGTGACTGCGGTGCACGGTGTATCGCTCCAGGTAGGCCGCGGTGAGTTTGTGGCGATTGTGGGCCCGTCCGGTTCAGGAAAATCTACCCTTTTTTATCTACTCGGCGGACTGGCGCGCGCCACGGAAGGCCGCGTAGTGATCGATGGCGTGGACTTTGCCAGCCTCAACGACGCTGAGCGAACCCGGTTGCGCAAGAATCGCATCGGCTTTGTCTTTCAAAAGTTCAATTTGCTCCCGACCCTCACGGCTATGGGCAATATCGAGATCGCTCATGCCGTAAGCGGGCGTAAAGGACCTCTCGATCGAGAATATCTGGACCATTTGAGTGATCTTTTGTCGATCCGGGGGCGGCTGGATCATCGGCCATCGGAACTTAGCGGCGGCGAACAGCAACGCGTGGCCATTGCCCGAGCCCTGGTGACGCGCCCCGCAATTGTGTTGGCTGACGAACCCACGGGCAATCTAGACACCAAGAATTCTGACGCCGTGCTGCAGATGCTGCTCCGTTCAAATAAAGAATTAGGACAGACGACGCTGATGATTACGCACAATCCTGAAGCGGCGGCTATCGCTAGTCGCATCCTTTACATGCGCGATGGTCAGATTGTCCGGGTGGAAAACGGGCCGGGACACAGTGCGTTTGAGGCAGCGCGCACTGCGAATGGATCTGCGGCGGTTTGACCGGGTTTCGGCAGGCCGGTATACTCGACATTGCAGTAAGCGGGAGTAGCTCAGTGGTAGAGCATCGCCTTGCCAAGGCGAGGGTCGCGAGTTCAAATCTCGTCTCCCGCTCCAATCCGCCCTCCGGCGCCAGCCGGGTTGGCTACGGTGGATTGA
>JANXYB010000081.1 GCA_025350325.1 Acidobacteriaceae bacterium | reverse complement strand
GGCGGATTCAGGTTCCAAGTGCAACGGGTACGATTTTATCTGACCAGTGCTGAACGAAGTCGAAAGCGCCATCGGGGAGGAACAGTTCAGCGGGAGCTTTCCATCCCAGGGTTTTTCTAGGCCGAGTGTTGAGCATCCACGCAATATCGTCGAGCTGGTCCTGTGAGAACAGCGATAGGTCTGTTCCTTTGGGCAGGTATTGTCGGAGCAGCCCATTAGTGTTTTCGCTGATGCCTCTTTCCCAGGGAGCATGCGGATGGGCGAAGTAGACGTCGACGCCAGTGTTTTTCGTCAGGGTTTTGTGATGTCTCATCTCCGAACCCTGATCGAAGGTCATGGAACGGCGCAACTGGCTGTCGAAGCGGTTGAAGATCCTGGTGAAGGCCTCGGCGGTGACCTCGGCCTTGCTGCTGTCCAGCTTGACCAGGGCAACGAACAAGGTGGTGCGTTCAACCAGTGTGCCAACCTGAGAGAGGTTGCCCTTGCCGATAATCAGATCGCCCTCCCAGTGGCCGGGGATCAGGCGGATCTGGATCTCGATGGGTCGTTGATCGATGAGCATCATGTCAGGGATGGATGGCTTGCGGCGCCCTTTTTTGCCCTGTTGCGGTCTTCTGGCGTGATGCCGGCGGCGCATGAGGCTGAGCAGGCTGGAGCGCAGATGCCCCCGCGGCATGGTGTAGAGCGCAGTGTAGATGGTCTCGTAAGAGAGCCGCACGGGATCGGGCATACGAGCCAGTGTGCTCGTAATCTGGGCTGGACTCAAGCCCCGGCGAAGATGACCGACCACGGTGATCCAGAGCGGGTTGCCCGGGACCAGCCTGCGGACCACGCGCGGCTGGATGGCCAGTACGCGGGCACGCCGATCAGCTGCAACACACCGATAACCCCCGGCAATCCGGGCCGCGCCGCGATGCGTCCACTCCGCCGACACTTCCAACTATTGCGGCGTATTTCGCGCAGAATCGTGGATCGGGCCCGCATAAGGCCGGTTGCGATCGCACCCGGCTTCATACCCAAACGCAACTGCGTCTCGATCAAGGCGCGCTCCGCCAGCCCAAGATGAACGTAACTTCTTCCCATATGCAACTATCTCCAAGTTCGGAAATGTTGCACTTGGAACCTGAATCCGCCCTCCCCTTAGTCCGTGGTGATGCATTTGTTCCAGCTCATCTGGCACTATGGGGAGGTTCAGGGCGGCGCGTCTCGCAACGCTTCTCCTATCAAGTTGAACTGGCTTCCTTAGAGCAAACTGCTGAACGGCGTACTCGTTGTGATTCGTGTGCCTGACAGCAAACCGGTAAATGACACTTCGCGCTTTCCGGTCGTGCCGAACGCAGTGAGCGTAAATGTCCCCCAATAGTGGTTGCCGTCCTCGCTCAACGTGACATGCTCCGTTATTTGAGCCCCGCCTGTGGGATTTCCGATGCCGCTGGGTGCATTTGCCGTGTCGTTGCCAAGCCAGGGGAGGTGGTTGACGTAGAAGGAGCGTTCTCCCGTCTTCTCCCAGACGCCCAGGCAGAAGTTTCCATCCTGGGGCGGCCGGGCCGATTCCATGATCTCCGTCTTGTCGCTGTGCCACACGACCATGGCGTTATCGATGACAGGGTAAGGTTTTGGGATCGCCTCTCCGTTCATGGCGTGGGCAGTAAAGACCACATGCCACATGCCGACGATCGGAGAGCCGTCGCTGTCATCATCGGCGTCGAAGAGGGCAGCGTGCATGAAGTGTCCCGAGCCGAATTGAGGATGCCAAGCGGCGGGTTTGACGTAATTCCTGTTGAGACCACACTGGGCCACCGCGCTCGGCACGATCATCATCGCCAGTGTCAGCGCGCCGACTACTGTTACCAACCTGCAATTTCTTGTGCTCATTTGAATCTCTCCTCGGCCGGGGATCGCCGGCGTGATTTCGATATAACGCTGGGTCGCCCTGCCGAGGCAATGAAGAGGGGGTAAAGCCGGAGGTGAAGTTTAGGTGAACCACTATCCGCTTAGAACCGAGCACGGTACGCGCTATGCTTAGAGTCCGATTACTCAGGCTTCCTGTGCGGAGGGTGTTTATTGCCCGTTCCCCAAACCGGTGTGGTTTATCAATTCGGCGATTTTCGGCTCGACTGCGGGCGATTTGAGCTGCAGCTCAACGGCCGCGCTCTCCGCGTGGAACGCAAACCCATGGAGCTGCTCATGCTCCTCGCCTCGCGGGAGGGTCAGCTTGTGACCCGCGCTGAAATTGCGCAGCGACTCTGGTCCAGCGAAGTGTTCGTCGATACCGAACACGGCATCAACACCGCCATCCGCAAGCTCCGGCACCTTCTTCGCGACGACCCCGACACCCCGCGATTCATCCAAACCGTCACCGGCATGGGCTATCGATTCATCGCGCCCATTACCGCCATCGAAACGGCGGTGCCCGAAGCTGTCGCGCCTTTCACAGCGGCCACCCTTGCTTCCCATCCGGCAGAAGCACCTTCCGCTCCCGCCCCTGCTCCGCCGGCTCAATCGCATCGTCTCTGGTTAGGGATCGCCGCTGGTGGTGCTGCCCTCATCGCAATCTTAGCCGTTACCCTCGGCCCCCAACCACTCGCCTCGCGCCTGCTGCATCGCAACGCCCAGCCGACAATCACCTCTCTCGCCGTCATCCCGCTCGACAACCTCTCCGGCGACCCTAACCAGGAATATTTTGCCGATGGGATGACCGATGAGCTGATCACTATGCTTGCTAAGGACTCCACCCTCCGCATCACCTCACGCACTTCCGTCATGCAGTACAAAGGTGCGCGCAAGCCCCTGCCTGAGATCGCCCGGGCCCTCAAGGTCGACGGCATCCTCGAAGGCTCGATTTCTCGCGCTAATGGCCAAGTCCACATGACTCTTCAGATCATCCGTGCCGACACCGACACCCACCTCTGGGCGGAAAGCTATGACCGCAGCGCTAACGACGTCGCCGCTCTGCCCGGCGAAGCGGCCCGCGCGATTGCAGATCGTCTTCGAAGCTCGGTCACTTCAATCAAACCAGCTCGCTACGTTAGCCCGGAAGCCCAAGACGCTTACCTGCGCGGTCGTTATTACTGGTTCGGCGATAACTACGACCAGTGCGAGGCGTATATGGAGAAAGCCATCCAGTTGCAGCCGGACTACGCCAAGGCCTGGAGCGGACTTTCAGAAGCTTATGGAGGAAGCGCAGCCGTCGGGGAGATGCCGCCGAATGAGGCTTTTGAAAAGGCCCATACTGCCGCACAGCGGGCATTGGAACTCGACAGCTCGCTGGACGAGGCACACAATGCCCTCGCAGCCTATTATCTTTTCAATGCGTGGGATTGGCATCGCGCTGAGGCCGAATCGCAACGGGCCATTGCGCTGAACCCCAACAGCGCCGATATTCACCACCTATACTCCTATATCCTCCGGTCTCAGAACCGCGACCAGGAGTCCTTGGAAGAACAAAAGCGGGCCACTCAGATTGATCCTTTCGGGCGACCCTGGGCTCTGGGAGCCGCATACATTTACTCGCGTCAATATGACGCGGCGATCGACGAACTGCTGGCACGCGCATCCTCGCAACTGCAGGACTTCTGGCTGCAGGAGGAGTTAGCGAGAGCCTATTGGTTCAATGGGAACAAGACCGAGTGGGCCATGCATCTCGAACAAGGCTATCTGGTGATCGGCGACAAGAAATCCGCCGGCGCCGTGCAGCACGCATTCGATAAGGGCGGCGCGATGGCAGTTGCGCAATGGGCGTTGGATAACGATCTGAAGAAATCGCGAACCAGGTATGTCTCGCCCATGAATCTCGCCTTTGACTATGCTCAGCTCGAACGCAAAGAAGATACTTTGCGCTGTCTTGAGAATGCCGTTCGGGAACGTTCGCCCTGGCTGGTGTTTATCCAAAAGGAACCGGGTTTCGACTTCCTCCACGCCGAACCGCGCTTCCGTGCCATCATTCAGCGCATCGGCCTCCCGCCCGCGGCGGCATTCCATTGATAGGAACCGCTTACAAACGGCTGGGCGTCGCTAGGTTCGTCGCTTTCCACCCTTTCCGCAAACAACGCGGAAAGGATGGGGCACGGCCTTCCCATCCATGACCGCAGTCATGGGTGGGAAGGCACGAACTTAACCACGGTCTGAATCGCATTCCGCGCTGACATTTGCAGACTATTTCCCGTTAATCTTTATCCTTATTTGTGAGGATGAAACAGAAAAGATTATGAGGAACAGGCAGCCTACACTTATTCAATGGGCATGCCAAGACCCTGTGCTGCACTTCCCACTGAAATGCGACGCTAACCTCTTTATTCACACGACTCTGCGGACAACTCTCTTCGTTAGACGACTTTGCAGCATGAGCCTGACCGCACTGAGTTGAAAACAAACGACTTCTATCCAGAGTACGGGTGGGGGTGGTGGGCCCGCGCATGAGGCAGTCGTTGAGCGCGGAAGACTTCACGGGCAACGGCACACTGATCCAGATCGCGTCATGCGATCAAATGGCTTCAACCTCTGCCGAATCTTGATCAAGCCTCCGTATTCAAATACAGCCGATAACGCTCGCCATCGATCGCTGTAAACGGTCGCATCCTAATCTCTCCGGCGGCTGTCGTCACGCGCCAATCCGTCGATCCTGACGCGATCTGCGTCGCACCTGCCAGCTCTTTTCTGCTCACTTTTGCCGGAACGTCGCCAACAGTGAATAGCGCGAGCGGCCCATGCACCGCCGCCATCAGATTCGGATGCTGCGCGTCCACCGCTTCTAAGATTGTCGGCATGTCGAATTCGATCTCGATGCGATCGCCACTCTTCCACATGCGCTCGACGCGCGCGAACTTACCTGGCTCCGGACCAGCCATGACACGCTTGCCATTGACCGCAACCGTAGTCTTCGGTCCGGCCCATGCAGGAATGCGCAGATAAATCGCAAACTTACTTGCCGCACCCGTTGTAACCTCGATCATCGTGTTCGGCTGATGCGGATATTCCGTCCGTTGCGTCAGAGCCAACTCGTCGCTTCCCCGCTTCCACGTGACGCGCGACGGCACATATAGATTCACATACACACCGTGGTCGTCATGAAAGTACGAACTGATTCCATAATCCGCCGTCACCTGAGAAAACGTGCCTGTGCAGCAGTGCCACTTGTACGAGTGATAGATCTTCGATCCGTCATTGTTGTAGTCGGAATAGTAAAAACCGTGCCCATCTTTCTTGATTGGTTTCGCACCCAGAATGCAGTTATATAAAACGCGTTCCATGCTGTCGCCATAGCGGCTGTCTTTAGTAGCACGCAGCAGGGAGCGCGTGATCTTGAAGTGCGCGTAAGAGCCGCACGGCGTTTCAAAACTTGAATGTGTCTTGGTGAGGCTCTCGCCCACTTCCCCGCTGCCCGGCTTGCGAAAACTCTCATCCGGTCCCCAACCGCCGGTCGCAAAACTCTGCGCACGTACAAAATCAAAACCATTACGCGCGGCGCGAAGATGCTTCTCGCTGCCTAGCGCGAAGTAGGCCTGCATCGCGCTGCTCAGGCAATTCACATGACTGTAGGCATGCTTGCCCGGCAACACGTTTTCTCCCGCAGCCAACGGATTGAAGTACCATTCGTCAGGCAGAAAGCGCACCGCGAGGTCGCGGTAGCGATCGCCCGCCCCGCGCTTCCACGCGAGCAAAGCATTTTCAGCCAGCGTGTAAGGCTCGTCCCAGCAGAACGAATCCTCCTTGTGCGGCCGTGCGTATTGCGCGTCGCGCGAAATGCCGCCCGGCGGAAGATGCGCCGCCACAGAATCTAACGTCGCATCCAGCGCTTTGAATGCCTGCCTGTCTCCGGCAAATTCGTGCGCATCGATCATTCCGATTGCAATCTTGTCGTAGGTGTAGGCTGGAAAACGATTGTCATCCCAGAAATGCGAAGCGATCGCGGGAGCGAACCCGCGCACCAGGCGCTGCACTTTTTCTTGTGTCGCTTTGTCTCCGGTCGCCGCATAATCCCGTGACAACCCCGAAAGATATTGCCCGAAGCTGTGCGCCGGAGCGAACCCGTTATCACCCGGTTTATCGATGTCACTCAGCGGAGCCCAGCTATACCAGCCACCCATCTCCTCACCCGGTGCGGGCAGACCGGCGCGCTGACGAAACGGCTTGAGCAGCGAGTCCTCATCGAGTGCCAGGTAGAACGCGTGGTTTGTATCGAACTGCTGCCGCAGCGGGCCTTCGAGCAGCGCGACATCTCCGTAACCAAACTGGCTCAGTGGAGCGGGGACAGTGGCCGATTTCACGCCTGCCAACACGTTGCGCGACCGCACCAGCGAAGCTGCGGCCGCGAATGCGCCGGCCTTGAGAAATGTTCTGCGGGATTGAGACATGGCGTTGCTCCTTCCGGATTGTACCGCCGGTGATGGAGCGTGTGGAATGCACAAATGTTTTCGTCTTCAGGGAGGCGAGGTTAACTCAATTGACTAAACTTCACGTTCAGCTTGTCGAAGTCAACCGTGCCCAGCCCGCGATTGGCTGCCATCTGCAAATACGGCAGATGCTCCGAATCGAGATTCCAGTACGCCTTGGCGACATACGCATCGAGGGCCACCGGATCGGTGCCCGCAACCACCGTCTTTTTTAGCGATACATCTTCGAGATTTCCGCCGGTCGGCCCGTTGCGCAGCAGAATGCGGTAGCAGTCCATGATGGTGAGCGTCGGCATCATGAAGCTCGCCAAGTCCGCCAGGCTCTGATGAATCTGCTGATGAAGACGATTGCGTTGGCCACCCAGAATGCCGAACCAGTTCTTCATGCCAAGGGTTGCGCCCGTCAGCTCGTGATGCTTGGCGATAGGAAGATTGATAATCTTGTCGGCTTCGAGAAACGGAATAAATATCGGCCAACTTTTCAACACCACGCCGCCGAGTTCTACTTCGCGGAACAACTCTGGATCGGGCAGGATCACCTCAGCGCCGGCGGCACGTGTAGCCGCCTCAATGCCTGATCGATGAAAACAGCGCCGTGCTTCATTGCAACTAACGTCGGTTACGATCACACGCTTTGCACCGGCATGCCAGCACTGACGCACGACTTCGGCCACCAATTCGGGATTGGTGTTGGCCGCCTGCTCTGGAGTGCGATCCCATGCAATATTGGGCTTGATGACGACGACTTCCTGGCGGCTGACGAATCTCTGCATGCCGCCAAGATTTTTAAGTGCCTGCTGCACCAACAACTGGGGCTCGCCTGCCTGCGCGATTGGGTCTTTCCCGGCAGCGTCCTGGCCCACCGGAAATTGCACCACCGTCAGCGCCGGCCACTCCGGCACGGCCGCGACGCGATGATCGCGACGTGCCTGCTCGGCGCGCACCGGCACAGGCCGCCTGCTTTGCTGTGCGAACCAGACACCGGACCCGGCCGCACCCGCGGCGATGCCCCCTACGCGCAGCAGCTGCAGCATTGCTTCACGGCGCGTCAAGCCAGCCGCGGGTGGCTGGCTATCGACGTCCTGATCCGGATTGTGCTGATTGCCTGCCATTTTCGTTCTCCGCCACACTCGGCGCTACGCCATCAGATTTCAAGCAGCTTTATGCGTTGCGGATCATTGACTCCCAACCCGTGCGCCGCGTCCGCAGCGGTTGCTATATAACTCGGCGGCCTTCCCGCAGCCCCCAGCGTTTTGAGTCCAACTTCGGCGCGTTTCTTCTCGAGAATTCCCCATGCTGTGTGATCAATCGCCACGCGATCCTCACCAACGATCAGCGCATTCGGCTGCCACAAATGTTCGGGATGAAAGCCCGGTCCACCCTCATAAACGGAAGACATCGCATCGCCGATGGTCAGCTTGATTTTTTCGCGAATCACCGCGAACGCGTTCAAATCAGCTACGCCGGGATTGCATCCGGTCGCATGAAGATCCTGCGGCTTTTCGACCACGCCATACATGTTCTTCATCGCAAACGTGACCCCGGCCATGCTGTGATCCTTAAGGATCGGCAAATTAATCACCATGGCGCATTCGCGCGTCAGAATCTTTGAGAACTTGACCCGCGCTGCTCCCCACGTCTCGAGCGTTTCTTCGTACCCAGACACATCCGATCCGAAGCACCGCATGCGGCTGGGGTCGGTATTGATGGTTAGTCCGCAAGCCTCAAGGTCACGAGCAACTCGATCCCAGACGAGGATATTTCCAGGCTTTACGCCTGCCTGTTGCAGGCGCTCACTGATCGCCATCACCAGCGCGAGGTGCGTCGATATACCCTTACCGCCAAGGCCGTTGGTCTTGAGGCCGATGACCTTGTCGCGGCCCCCGCCCTTGAGCACGATCTGCTTCCATGCATCGACCGGGCGCTTGTGCCCCGTGTATTCGGCAATCGCACGATCGAGCAGGTCCCCGACCCGCTTCTCGTCGAGCTTGCCATCGGCACCATGCAACGCGGGGTCTCTTGCGATCACCACTCTGGATTTGTCTTTCTCGGTATTGTGCTTTACGTTGCCGGCCAGTCCCAGCCTGCTCTGCGTACCTAGGAGCACGGCTCCTGTTGCTGCTCCAATTAGAAAGTCACGGCGGTTCTTCATCGCTTATCCTCGCATTCGTGCGTGTGGGCCATTCGCAGGCGGCCATGTTTAAAGGTGCGCTTCAACTCCATGAGCTAGCGCCAGCAGAGTTTGCGGAGTGGCGGCGGAAGCCTCGTAAGCAACAATCTTCACCAGGTAGCGACCCTTGCGAAAATAAACGCTTTGCGCATACTGCAGACCCTCGTCCCCCAGCGCGACGGTCTTGGCTTCGTTTGTTTTTCCTTTTCGCAGCATGGTCTGTGCACCGTCTGATGCACTCATCGTGTATATATCGACAACGGCCTCTAACTTGTCCTGATATTTGTACTCCGACGTCGATGTTGAAACCACTCCAGACTGTATGTACTGCTCTGAATCGCCATCGATGTACTGCCATAAATCCTTGGCTGCAAAGGCGCGCGTGTCTGTAGTCTTTTGCCATCCCGCTACCGCGCCCGAGGCCGGAAAAGGATCAGCGGCAGCAGAGTTTTTGCAGCCCGCATTGGATACAATCATCACCATCGCCAACGCTGCCAACATCCACTTCTTCAAATTCATGACAACCCTCTCTATTTCCTGTTCAACAAAATCTGGCTCGCCGGCGAACGGCTTTCGCCAATGCTCGTCACATAAACCGCGGGGTGCTCCTGCAGAGGACAGGCATACTCGCAAGCCCCGCAACCCACGCATCGACTGGCATCCACGCGCGGCTGCTTCAACTTCTTCACGTTGCCTAAGGAGTCGATTACCTCTGCCTCTTCCACATAAATGGCTTTGGGCGAAACCGGGCACCACTCTTCGCACACGATGCATTCAGTAGCCAAAGCCCATGGCAGGCAGCGCCCGCGATCATAAAACGCTGTGCCCAACCGCACTGGCTGGCTTTGCTGCCCACCCACATCAACGACCCAGCCCTTTTCTTTCGGCGTAATTTGCCAGATCGCGCCCGTCGGACACACCTCTGAACAGAGCACGCAACTGGGTTCACAGTAGCCTATCCGCGGCACCAGTGTCGGCGTCCACAGGCCCTCAATGCCTGCTTCGTCCCACGTGGGATGCAGCGAGTTGTTCGGGCATACCTTCATACACTCGCCGCAGCGAATACAGCGAGAGAGAAAATCGTTTTCATCGAGCGAGCCCGGCGGACGCAGCAGCCGCTCATGACGGCTTTTACCCAGCCCGGTATTCGCCCGCATCAGGGGAACGACCGCCGCACCTGCCGCCAGTCCAGTCAGCGTCCTGCGACGACCCAGATCCGGCGAAGCAACTTCGCGCTCGTTTCTGAATAAGCGGAAACTCAGGCTCTCATGCGGGCAACTGCCCACGCAGTTCATGCACATCAGGCACTCGGACTTTCGCCATGGCGCGCCGCCGATGGGGTCATCCCCGCCCTGGCAATGCAGCAGGCACCGATTACATTTATCGCAGCTTGAGGCGTCCTTATGCAGACCCAATATAGACCAGCGCGAACACGCACCCAGTAAAGCGCCGAGAGGACAAATCGCGCGGCACCAGATTCTCGTAACCCGCATGCTTGCCCAGAGAATGACGATGAAGAGCACGCCTAGAACCAAGCCCTGCGCAAAATGCGCCTGGCGAAAATCGAGCACCGTCGCCTGCAAAGCCGTATGCAACGATTCACCGGTAGTCTTCACCGCCGTATAGTGGCTGTGTTCGAGCGGCGCAAGCAGGGCGCGAACTGCAAAGTTGAACGCGGGCAGCAGGGCCAAGCCAAAAGAGCGTACCAGCAGGCTGAAGGGATCAAGCCACCCAATCGCCATTGAGCCAAAAAAAGCCGCCACCAGCCCGGCGATCAATACGACATATTTACCGGTCTGCCAGCGCTTGTATCTATTCGATTCGATGCGTTGCTTACCGCGCTTTGCCTCCGATGGCAGGCTGCCGACAAAGTGCTGCAGCGTGCCCATGGGGCAAATCCATCCGCAAAAGAAGCGCCCTAAAAATAGCGTAGGCAAAAGAATGATCAGGCTCCACAACAGGCCGCGATAGAGCGCATGCGTGGCGAGAGCGTTGGCGACTGCAACCAGGGGGTCCCACTCGAAGAACAGGCGCACCGGCACTCGCATGTGAATGTCGCCCGCCACCCGCCCGCTTGGCCGCAAAGAAGTAAATAGCAGCAGCGCCACGAACAGAAGCAGAAAGAAAATCTGCGAAATCCTGCGCAACAGCGGCAATTTTGAACGGACCACGATCATCTCCACACGCTTGCGAGGCGCTGACGCTTCAACAAGCATGATCCGCGTGTGGAGTTCTAATTGGCAGTGATAGGCATCACTTCGAGGGACTTCTGGATACGCGCTTACATATGGTTAATCAGCGAAGCAATGCATGCCGCGCCAAAGCCGTTATCAATATTTACTACCGACACATTGGGCGAACAAGTGTTGAGCATGCCCAACAGCGCCGCGACGCCACCAAACGAAGCACCGTAGCCGACACTGGTCGGAACGGCCAACACTGGAGCGTTCACCAGGCCGGCGACAACGGTCGGCAACGCGCCTTCCATGCCCGCACAAACAATCAACACGCGGGCACTCTGCAGCGAACTTTTCTGGGCCAGCAGCCGATGAATACCCGCTACGCCCACGTCTGCAATCAGTTCAACCGCGTTGCCCATGAGCCGTGCAGTCACGGCTGCCTCTTCTGCGACCGGCAAGTCGCTGGTTCCCGCGCAGACGACGCAGATATTGCCCTTTCCTTGCGGAGCGGGCGCTTGCAAAAGCGTAATCGCGTGGGCCATTTCGTGGTAGGTCGCGCGCGGCTCAACCGCAGCCAAGGCGTCGAAGCACTCGCGCGAAGCCCTCGTGGCCAGCACGTTTCCGCCTGCCTTGACCATGCGGCCAAAAATCTGCACCACCTGTTCGGTCGTCTTGCCTGAGGAAAAAATTACCTCGGGCATTCCCGTGCGCAGCGAACGATGATGATCGAGCTTGGCAAATCCCATATCTTCAAAGGGCAAGTCGCGCAGCCGGTCGAGTGCCTCAGGAACACTAGCTCGATTTTCGCGAACATCATTAAGCAGAGCTTCAATTTGCGAGCGATCCATCAGCGCTCCTCCTCGTTCTGCGCGGCGTAGAGACGCATCGCTTCCTGCATTACGTTTTTTAGCGGCACTGAATGTGCCGTGGCCAACCGTCGGCAATCCTCGTATTCCGGCACAGCGTTTGCTGTCTCGCCGGATTGCCATCGCGCAATCTTGATGTTTACCGCACCCCACTGCGTCTGTACTTGTTTGAACTCGCGCGCCAGCGAAAACTTGTTCTCCACGCGCCAGTGCACGCCGATCGTGGTGGTTTCTCGCAACAGCACGTCGCGCAGCGCGCTCACCAGATCAGGCCGGCAAAGCACTGTCAATTGCACGCCTGTGCGCCCCTTTTTCATCTGCACTGCGACCCGGTAGACATCCCAAGCTCCGGCCTCGAGCAGCACTTCACTCACATACGCCACCAGTTGCGGACTGGAATCATCGATCACTGTCTCGAGAATGGCAATCTGTTCAGTGCCGTCCGAGTCCGGCATCATGGCGCGCGCAGCACTCTCCTCGCCCACCAGTAGCCTCAACAAATTCGGTTGGCCGGGCGTGTCCCATCCGCCCGCACCGTAGCCAGATGCGGCGATCCGCATCGCCGGCAGCGGCCCATACTCGACGTTGAGCATCCGCAAAATCGCTGCGCCGGTTGGCGTTACGCGCTCCATTGGCTCACCCGCTGCATAGACCGGTGCATCGCCAAGCAGCGACAGCGTCGCCGGGGCGGGTACGGGCAGTGTTCCATGCGCACACTTGACCGTGCCGCTACCCACATTCAGGGGCGACGCGATCCAACGATCGACACCAAGTTCCGCAGCCCCTGCGGCTGCGCACACGATATCGACGATGGTGTCGACGGCGCCGACCTCGTGAAAATGCACTTTCTCAATCGGCATCGAATGGATCGCGGCCTCAGCCTCGCCCAACAATTGAAAAGCGCGACAGGCACGCTTCTTTACCGGTTCGGCGAGCTGCGCAGATTGAATGATCCCGAGAATCGTCACCAGGGAACGATGATCGTGAGAGTGCATGTGCTCTGCCAACACCGCCGTGCTCTCATGCGTGTGGTCTGCACCCACATGTCCACCATGACTATGCGGCTCGTGAGAATGCTTCTCAGTCCCATGCGAACCGGCGGTCTGCGATTGGTCAGGGTGCACTTCATGCGCGTGGCCGTGTTCTTCATGCGCATGCCCGTGCTCATTATGCGTGTGATCATTATCGGAATGGTGCGCTGGTTCGTGATCGATTCCGTGCTCGTCGCCGTCCATCAGCACATCGACTTTCGTAGCTGCCAAACCGCCACGGTCGACCTTGCGCATCTCGAGACGTGCACCTACGTTCAGTGCACGCACGGTTTCGTTGAGGCCTTCAAACGAAACGCCTGCATCGACAAGCGCGCCGAGCATCATATCGCCGCTGATGCCCGAGAAGCATTCAATATATCCAATTCGCATTGTGGGAAATTCTAATCTTTCTAGTTAGGCGCCGCGTTTTAACAGGATCTCAGAAGGAAGAATGGCATTCATCGATCCCGAGCGAAATCCCGAACAGTCAAGCGTGACGTATTTGAATCCGGCCTTGCGCAGTTCTGCTGAAATTGTATCGAGCATCTCCATCGCCAGTGCGCGCGGCAACTCCGCTCGCGAAATCTCAACGCGGGCAAGCTCTCCATGGTGACGCACACGCATCTCTCGAAATCCAAGCTGCCGCAGGCTTTCTTCACCCTTCTCAACCTGCTCCAGCACTTCGCGTGTGACAGTACGACCATACTCAACGCGCGATGACAGGCAGGGTGCCGCTGGGCGATCCCACAACGTGTAACCGGCAGCCTTGGCCAAGTCGCGAATCTCCTGCTTGGTCAGCCCAACCTCGGCCAGTGGAGCCAGCACGGCGTGTTCCTCAGCCGCTCGCTGCCCCGGACGATAATCGCTAGTGTCGTCGGCGTTCATACCGTAAGCGATCTGATCGAATCCCAACTCGGCAGCCAGTGCCTTCATATTCACAAACAGTTCCGTCTTGCAGTGAAAACACCGCGACGCATCGTTGCGCTGGTATTCAGGATTGCTCAATTCCTCGGTGTGGATCACGCGCAGGGGCATCTGCAGTGATTGCGCAAACGCCTTTGCCTGCTCCATATCGCGACGGGCGAGGCTTGCTGAATCCGCCAGCACGGCGAGCATCTGATTGCCTAGAACGCGATGCGCCACCGCCGCTAAAAAGGCCGAATCCACGCCGCCGGAATAAGCCACCATGACGCTTTTCAGTTCACGAAGCCGGCCTTCGAGCGCGTGTAACTTTGCTGCCGCGTCCAACATCCCGCTTTGCAAATCTGCCGCCATGGGAGCGATTATACCCGTTGCCATCTCTGTCCTTCCAAACCTGTAATCCCGGCGCGGCAGGCACATGGCACGCTCGACGCATAGCGTTTATCAGCTTTGCTACTTGAGCTTGATTCGCCGGTCAGCCCTTACATAGATGCGTTATACTCCGGACGCGATTACTAATTGCGGAGGTTTCAAGCATGAGTTTGAAAGCTATTTGGAAGTTTGCGGTTGTCGGAGCGTTGGCCGTGGCATTCACGACTTCGCCATTGCGAATCACGGCGCAGGGAGGCGACACCATTTTGAAGCCGGCTGAGACTCAAAAACTGTTGCCGGCAAGCGTCTACTACAAAGGCCAGTCAGCCCCCACCCAGTTGCGCAATTCAAGCGGCGTAAAATTCTCCGATGGATCTTACCTGCTGGCCACCATGGTCGATACCAGCGGCTATTCGAGTGACGTGGCCGCCAAGTACCAGGCCTACTTCATCACTGAAGACGCGATCAAGGTAGGCGGCAAAAGCTTGCCCGCCGGCATTTACGGCCTCGGCTTCATTAGCGGAAACAAAGTGGTTGTTACCGACGTCGGTGGACATGACCTGCTGTCAGTTGGTTCCTCGACCGACGATGGACTCAAGCGTCCCATGCCCTTGCAAATGATGGCCGACCCTTCGGGCGGGTTTCGCCTCTACGCCGGTCGCAAATACATTCAAATTAAGAAGTAAAAACAAATTCTTCCAAACAGAAAGAGCGCGGACCGAAGTCTGCGCTCTTTCTATTTGTGCTGCCTGCTGCGGCTACACCTTGGCAAGTACCGGAGCACCCAACCGCTCTGCGAGCAGTTCGTGACCGCGGCTTAGCAGTTCGTCGAGCGGCAACTTGCCCGCATCCACTTCCGCCAATATCGCCTTCTGCGCCGCGTACTCCTTGTTCTGAATACCGGCCTTCGATTGCAGCATGCGCCACGCCTTGCGCCGCTCCACGCAAAACATTACGAGTTGCCGCGAGAGTGCGCGGTACTCCAACTTTCCCTTCTCTTCGTACTTGATATAAACGCCGAAGTCAGGAATGAAGGCACGGTGCTTTGGATTCAAGTAGCGCCGATAAACAACGTCCTGCTGCGTGATGCGCACCAGCATGTTATCGAGCGAAATGAGCTTCTCCGCCGCTTCGGGCTTGATGTTCTTTAAGTGATTGCGGAAGCGAGCTTCGGTCGTGCACCAGTGAGCCACGGTGTAGCGCAGCGTCTCGCCCGTCGACTTGATCTTGCTTTCATACCAATCCAAATCGATCGACGGATTGCCCTTGAGGTCGAGGGCTTCTTGATATGTTTCGCCCAGGCGCGGATTGAAAACAAACTCCGGTGCGCCACGTGAGTCGCGCACACGCTGCGCCTGAAAGAGCGCCATGTCGTCAGCCACGCCGTGCTCCGGCTGGCAAGTGGTGAAGCACTGCAGGAACGAAGTCCCGCGATACTCCAGCCCATCCAGAATTGCGCGGTAAAGTTTCGGAGCATTGGCCATCGAAACCTGCGCCACGAACGGCGAACCGTGCCCGGCGAGAAACGTCTCTGCCACCGTCTTCTTCTCAGTGTTCTTGCCTTGCGTCGCGGAGCCGAAGGTGTTCATATCGCCGCCGCCAAGCATGGGAGTTGAATCCGAATTCTGTCCCCCGGTGTTTGAATAGACCTGCGTATCGAGCATGAGGGCCTTGATGTTTGGCCGATTCTGCAGAATCACCTTCGACATGTTCTGATAGCCGATATCGCCCATGCCGCCGTCGCCGCCGACTACCCAGACCTTGGGCAACTCGACGATTTCCTGATCAGTCATCAACGCATCGGTAAAGTGCGAGAACTCGTAGTACTCGCGCTCCGTGATCACATCGGCGTCGCGTGTCAGCACGATATCCGCCAGCCGCTCCGGAATTACTGAACGCCGCGCGTGATCAACGATGAAGCTCTCGCCCATCAGCCAGCCAATGGTAATACCGTCCTGGAACAGCGAGTTCATCCACGGGTACGGATGCGGGTTATTGGGCGACGTCGATCCGTAGACCGTGTTGCAGCCAGTATGCGCCGCCATCGCCATAACGCTCATGCCGTTGGCCAACCGGCCATCGACCGGCTGCAGATTCTTGTGATTGAAAGCCTCAGTCAACAACACCGCGGCAATGGCCTCTACAAGCTGCTCATCGGTGAGGGTCCCGTGTTCCGCCTCGTGTGCGGCAATGCGGGCTTTGGTGTC
>JANXYB010000073.1 GCA_025350325.1 Acidobacteriaceae bacterium | reverse complement strand
CGGCCATCAATCACGCCACCGGCGAGCTCATTGCACCCTATCAGCTCCAGATTGCAGGCGCGTCGAAGTGAGTTGAGAACGTCATCTTAGCCGGATCGAGCGGCGGCTCAATGAGGAAAGACGGCTGTCGGGATTCAAGTAGATGAGACATTTAACTATACTTTCGTGGGCTAATACCAAGCAGTTTTCCGTACGGCTTTCGACGCCGCCCTATCCAGCGCTGCAAAAGGGGAGCCCTTGTCCCCACTTTTTCGCATCCAAGGCTGTAGGAGAGATAGAGATGCAAGCAAGCAAAATATTGATTCTGGTTATGGCGACGGGGGTTGTGTTCGGCGCGGGATGCCGCAAAAATGCGGTCGATAAAGGCGCTTTCAAAGCAGCTATTAATGACTATTACAGCAGTCGGCAGGACTGTTTGTGGGCGGCTCCCGTAAAACTTCCCACGCAGGCAGACACCTCGAATGATGAGCAGACCAAGAGCTTTGACGCATTGACCGACGCGGGGATGCTGACACGCACGTCGGCGGAAAAGAAGCGCTTTCTGGTTGGTTCGAAGCAAGTAAACAATTACGATTTGTCCGACAAAGGGCGTTCATCGTGGACTGCGGACCAGGCGCAGCCGGGATATGGCAATTTCTGTTTCGGTCACCCAGCGGTAACGTCGGTAGACGATTTCACACCCAACGATGACGGTAGTGCGACCCAATACAGCGTCAACTATCACTACGCGATTACCGATGTACCGGCATGGGCCAATACCGCCGAAATGAAAACGGCATTTCCGAAGATTGCGGCAGACACCTCAGCGCAACAAGTGGCAGCGGCGAGCCTCTCCAAGAGCAGTAATGGATGGCAGGTTGTGAGTGTCCATCCAGCAGCGCCGATGAATTAAATGTGAGGGCAAATTAATCTTTTAATGAGACCTATATAAAGCCGCGACGCAGCATGGTCTGCCTCAAACTTTCGGTCGAGACTGTGCTGCCCCATGCCTCGTATACTGGTTCCCATGCCTGAGGGATTGCGTGCAGCATCTTTAGTCGGACTTCTCTGCCTGGGATTTTCACCGTTATTAACGGCACAAGCCAACACGAATGTTCCGCGCGCACTCACCTCACCCTCCACCGATCCCCAGTCGGCAGGCAAGCAGGAAGCCACCTCGCCTCATGCCGTGCAATTGGACGAAAAGCACAGGGTCATCACCGCGGGGGGATTCGTGAAGAGCGGGCCTGTGGTCTTTGAGGACGCTTCAGAAAAAGGTGGTCTGACGAAGTGGTCGCACAGGATGGGGACGCCCGAAAAGAACTACATCATCGAGACCAAAGGCTCGGGGGTCGGCCTCATCGATTACGACAACGATGGATGGCTCGACATCTACATCGTGAACGGGTCAACCGTCGACGCACTGACTGGCAAGGCCAAAGCGCCGCAGGCAGGGCTGTTTCACAACAACCACGACGGCACGTTTACCGATGTCGCAGCCAAAGCAGGCGTGACCAATGATCGGTGGGGATTTGGCGCGGCGATTGCGGACTACGACAATGATGGCTGGCCCGACATTTTTGTTTCCAATTTTGGCAAGAATCGGCTGTACCACAATAACCACGATGGCACCTTCACCGACTTGGCCGACAAGGCAGGCGTGACCCTGGGCAACTGGTCGTCGGGAGCCACTTGGGGCGACTACGACGGCGATGGCCGGCTCGATCTATTTGTTGCCGGCTATCTGCATTGGGACTTTAACAATCTACCGGCGAGCGGCGGCGAAGGCGGCTCGAACAATGCGTTCTGCACTTTTCGTGGAGAGGCTACCGCGTGCGGTCCACGCGGTTTGAAAGGCGAGCCGGATCATCTGTTTCACAACAACGGCGATGGAACCTTTACTGACGTCAGCGAGAAGGCCGGGGTGGCCGATAAGCCCGGCTACTACGGGCTGGGCGCCGTGTTTGTGGATATAAACAACGATGGCAAGCCAGACTTGCTGGTAGGCAATGATTCAACGCCTAATTATCTCTACATTAACAAGGGCGACGGAACATTTGAGGATGTGAGCTACGCCTCGGGCTACGCGCTTAACGAAGCTGGCCGCGAGACAGCTTCAATGGGCATCGCGGTGGGCGACTATCAGAACAACGGCATGCTGGATATTTTCAACACCACGTTCTCTGACGATTACAAGCCTCTCTATCGCAACGAAGGCGATGCGAACCTTACCGATGTGAGCTACCACGTGGGCCTCGGCGAGGTCACGGTTCCTTTTCTGAGTTGGGGCGACGCGTTTATTGACTACGACAACGACGGCTGGAAGGACCTGTTGATGTCGGATGGCCACGTCTATCCGCAGGCAGATAAATACGCGTGGGGCACAAGTTGGAAGCAGCGTCCGATGCTATTCCACAACATGCTGGGCAAAAGCTTTGACAATGTGCCTGCGGTCGAGGGCACGGGACTTGCAATAGTGATCGCGGGGCGGGGAATGGCGGTAGGCGACCTGTTCAACGACGGCAAGCTGGATGCGGTGATCAACGTGATGGATGGGCATCCGGTATTGCTACGCAACGTCGATCCAAATAAGAATCATTGGTTGGAGTTGAAGCTGGTGGGCGGCGCGAAGAGTCCCCGGGATGCTGTGGGGTCCACCGTATACCTGACGGCAAATGGCATGAAGCAGCGCGAAGACGTTATCAGCGGCGGGAGTTATTTGTCGACCAACGATCCGCGTCCGCATTTTGGCTTGGGGCAGGCCACGACCGTAGAAGCGCTTGAGGTGCATTGGACCAGCGGCAAAGTAGAGAAGTTCACCGTGCCCGGCGTCGATCGTATTGTGACGCTGACCGAGGGAACGGAAAAGTAAATAAGCTGGAGCCGAATGTTCACTGGGCTAGATGCTGCCTATTTACATTTACGCATGGCGAGTGTTTCAATCAAAGGTATTGAAACAGGGGTGCTCCACGACGTGGAGCTGAGAAGATACCCTCGAACCCGATCCGGATAATACCGGCGTGGGAAGCTTTCGAAGCCAGTCGGCCTCTTCCTCGCATCGCAGCGTCAGTCGCTCTTGTTTCATGAACGTTGGAACAAGAGATTCCTATGTCTGGATTCGCCCGTACAGCAGAACGTATATGCCTTCGCCTCGCCTTGGCGAACGCCCTCACTGCGAGTAGAGAGCGCACATATGTCAGAAGGCTACTGCGCCTGCTGCGAGCGATGCTGCTGCTCTGCTGTGCGGCCTATGGCGTCACTGCGCTGGCGCAAAGCACGATTGCTCCGCCTGGGGATGGAGACAAGCCTGTCGCCACAACGCCGCAAGCCCTCCCGCGCGTTACGACCACCGTGGTGGTGAATGGTGAAGTGACAGACGACTATCTCTTCGACGCTACTACGGCAGGCAGCCTGGACGGAACTTTGCTCAAGGAAACCCCATTATCGGTGACGGCTGTGACCCGCGCCGTGATGAGCGACCAAGTCGCGCGCGTGCTGTCAGACGTGGTGAAGAACGACGCTTCAGTAGGTGAGGATTATGCGCCGGTCGGTTATTACGGAGATTTCGAGATTCGCGGTTTTCCCATCGACCTCGCAACCGGGCTGCAGATCAACGGCATGACCATTGCGGGTGAACAGGACGTTCCACTCGAAAACAAGGAACGCGTCGAAGTTGTGAAAGGCATTGCGGGGTTGGAGAGCGGCGTCGCGTCCGCAGGCGGTCTGATTGATTACGAAACTAAGGAACCTTATGCGCAACAGCACCCTTCGATCGATCTCGCGACCGATCATCGCGGAACATCGTATGGTGCGATCGACTTCGGCATCCCTCGCAGATTTGCCGGGGCCGGCATGCGTATCAATGCGGCCGCAGAGGATATCCACACCTACGTCGAAGGCGCCGATGGTTGGCGCGGTATGGGTGCGGCCGATGGTCAATGGCACCTCGGGCAAGACACTTCATTGCGCACCGATTTTGAATATCAGCATCGCGTACAGAGATCCGAGGCAGGCTATCAATTGCTCGGCGGCACAAAAGTTCCGACGCACGTTTTTCCTTCGGTCATGCTCGGTTTTCAGTCGTGGTCAAAGCCAAATACGTTTGACGTATTCAATGCAGGATCACGACTCGATCACATATTCAATTCTGATTGGAAGGGGAGCGTCAGCGGTTCCTACAGTCATTCGCTGATTGACGATAACGTGATTTATCCCTATGGCGCCGCACTCGACGCGGGTGGCAATTCGCTGTGCCCGGATTCGCCTTATTACTTTTTCTGCCCGGATGGAAGCTACGAAATTTATGACTACCGCAGTCCCGCAGAGCTACGCATCGATGCGCTGGGCGAAGCGCTCGTGCAAGGGCATTTCACGACAGGCAAGATAAGGCACGACGTTATCATCGGAGGATCGCTATTCCATCGCTCGGTAGATTTGTCGCCGACGATTGTGTATACGCCGCTCGGCGTCGAAAACATTCATCAGGCCAACGTGCGCTACGCCCCCGAGAATCCTTTCCAGCAGGCAGGCCCGGCAACACTGGCTGACTTTAACCATCAAAGTGCAGGGTTGGTGCAGGAGCGAGCGCATTTGCCGGGTCGTGTGACGCTACAGGCAGGCGGGCGATTCGTTGATGTGAGCGACATCAATTATGCCAAGGCGCGCACCATGTGGCTTCCGCAGTATGCGGCGACATACGCGCCATCGCGCGATCTTACAGTGTACGGAAATTACGGTGTGCTGCTGTCGCTCGGCCAGCAAGCTCCCTGGTGGGTCGATAATTCAAGTAAATTTCTTAATCCCTTTCTTACGCGACAGGCTGAAGTGGGCGCTAAATACGAACATGGCGTTTTGCTTACCGCTGCGCTCTTCAAGATGCGGCAACCGTTCTTCTACCCCAGGGTGATCGAGGCAGCAGACAGCTTTTGTGCGACTAATCTCCTGGCGGGCGGCGGTATTGCACAGGGTGATTTGTGCTTTGAATCTATAGGGCACGAAACCCATGACGGCCTTGAATTGACCGCGCACGGCAAGGCTGCGCGCTGGTTGCAGCTCAATGGATCGACCACCGCAATGCGTGCGATCTCAAGCGAAACGGGTACGCCAACGTTTGAAAATAAACAAGTGATGAACGTGCCGCGTCTGCGTACGGCTATCTTCGCAGACGTGCTGGTATCGCGAGTTCGCGGATTGCATCTGATGCCCGGTTGGAACTTCACAAGCCGCAAAGAAGCCACGCGCGACGACACGGTGAACGTCGCGGGATATACCCTGTTCAACCTGGGGGCGCGATATAGTCCGGGAGGTGAGGGCGGCGGACACCTGACTCTGCGCATGTATGCCGACAACATTTTTGACAAGCGCTACTGGAAAGACACCGGCGCGAATTACGGCGACACGTTCATCCACCAGGGAGCGCCCGCGACAGTGCGACTGTCAGCGCATTACACGTTTTGATACTGCTGGAAATCTTGATCGCGAAAAAGGAAGTCGGGCGTGACTACAAAGACAAAAGCGCATGGCATGGACGGCTTGCTGGTTGAAGCGGATTGGCCAGCGCTCACGCTTGATGAAGTTCACCTTGTGCTTAGCAATTATGCCAGCGTGTATCGGCCGATTGAGATCGTATCGGTTAGTCCGCGGCCATTTTCGTCGGCCAGTGTTGTAGAAACGCACGGTGGACGGGTCTTCATCAAGCGGCATCACCACATGGTTCGCGATGTTGGCGGGCTACTCGAAGAACATCGATTCATTGCGCATCTACGTCTACATGGCGCGGCGGTACCGCGCGTAATCGCGAATAGTATCGGTGCAACCGCGATTGCATCGGATCAATGGACGT
The DNA here is from genome assembly GCA_025350325.1 of Acidobacteriaceae bacterium. Classification (GTDB taxonomy): domain Bacteria; phylum Acidobacteriota; class Terriglobia; order Terriglobales; family Acidobacteriaceae; genus Telmatobacter. The sequence continues at coordinate 5,204 of JANXYB010000073.1, read as the reverse complement.
ACGAAGTACACGAAACGCCTGCCGGGTTTGACATCTACCAGGATGCGTTGTCGTGGACGCCGTTTCGTTCGCCGGCACACGCCTACTCGGCCGGACAGACACTGGCGATGCTGCACCAAGCGGCCGCGAACTTTGCCGAGCCCGCACGAAAGCCCCAGCCGCTGGTGGCGAGCTTTACTATTTTTGCCTCGCAGGCCCCGCACATGGCACTCCAACGCTATATCGCGGCACGTCCGGCGTTGCGGCAGAGTACAGCGATACGATGCGATAGTGAAGCGGCGCTTGAACTACTCGCGCCATTTCACGCGGAGCTTTTACCATTGCTGCCTGCACTGCCGACGCTCTGGACGCACAACGATTTGCATGCATCGAACCTTTTCTGGAGCGATGAAAGCGATGACGCACGTGCAACAGCAGTCATTGATTTTGGACTCGCGGATCGGACCAACGCCGTCTACGATTTGGCGCAGGCTATCGAACGAAACGTAGTGGGCTGGCTATGGCTGATGAATCATCCAGGGAGTACAGAAGACGTACCGGTGCAATTCGATCATTTGTATGCTCTGCTTGATGGATATGAATCGGTGCGAAGCCTAAGGGCGGAAGAAGCGGCGGCACTGGCACCGATGATTGCGCTGTGTCATGCAGAATTCGCACTGACCGAGGCGGACTATTTCCTCGGTGTGCTCAAGTCGGAAGAGAAAGCTCGGATCGCCAGCGATAGTTATCTTTTAGGGCATGCAAAGTGGTTTCGCTCGGCAGGTGGCGCCAGGCTTTTGGGTGCGTTGCGAACGTGGGCGGCACGCAGAGCACAGCCGCAATTGACGGCTGCGTTGCGGAGAATCCCATGAGCGCCGCGACGATCGCCCAGTATTTCGCGGCGCATTGGCTTGAAATTGCGGGCCTGATAACAACGGTTGTTGGCATAGGCCTCACCACGCGGCGCGTACTGCTCTGTTGGCCGGTTGTGCTTGCCGCAGATCTAATTTACCTCGTCGTTTTTTATCGCTCGCAACTTCTCTCGGATGCACTGCTACAGATTTTCTTTATCGCTTTTACGCTCTATGGATGGTGGCATTGGTGGCGCGGTATACGCGAAACCGGCGAGGTGCGCGTGGTTCCGTTGGCGACGTCGAGCCTCTTGATCGCACTTGCTGTCGGCGCTGTGGGAAGTCTGTTGCTGGGCGAGATGGCTAAAAGTTTGCATGCTGCATTGCCGTATCTTGACGCAACACTCGCCAGCTATAGCCTGGTTGCAAGCTGGTGGCAGGCACGCAAGCACACCGCAAACTGGTGGCTCTGGATCGTTGTCGACGTCGTGTACATCGGCGAGTACGTGTACAAGGATTTGTGGCCGACCGCACTCTTGTATGCGGGCCTCGTAGGATTAGCCACACTCGGCTTGCGCAATTGGAAGCGTGCGGCAAGCGCGCACGTCTAGACGGCAGCTTGAACAACGTTACGCAGCGGCTCTCCGGCGAGGTACCGGCGCAATTCGTCGGCTACTACCTGCAATGCCCGGACAGCGAATTGAGGGCTTGAACCGGCTACGTGGGGCGTGATGAGCAGGTTGGGACAACTCCACAATGGGTGCCCCATGGGCAGCGGTTCCGGATCGGTCACGTCAAGCGCGGCTCGGATTTTACGTGCATTTAATGCTGCAACAAGCGCGTTTGTATCGACGATTGGACCGCGCGCTGCGTTGACTAACAACGCACCTTGCTGCATGAGTGCAAATTGATCTGCGCCGATGAGCTTTCGCGATTCAGGAGTGGACGGAAGAATCAGCACAATGACCTGAGCATGAGGCAAGAGGCCGTCGAGTTGGCCAACGGCGTGCACAATCGGCTGCGATCGGGCGTTGCGAGCAACGCGCGTTATTTCTACATGGAAGGGAGAGAGCATGCGCTCGATTTCTTTCCCGATAGAACCATAGCCGATGAGCAAAACGCTTTTGCCCGTGAGTTCCTCGAGCATCACCGGCGGGTAGAGCGGCCGCGTATCGCCGGTAGTGGCGACGTAATGTGCACTTGCCTTGAATCGCTGCTTCCACTCGCCGCTTCGCTGTACGTCGGAATAGAGCGGATAATATTTGAGCATGCTGAGAATGGCCGACAGCGTCCACTCTGCGGTCGAAATGTTGTGCGCGCCGCGGGCATTGCAAATGGTCACGTGCGGGCCCATCGCATCCGGAATCCACTCGGTGCCGGCCATAAGCGAGAGCACCAGTCGCACGCCGCAAAGGTGCGGAACGATGCGCATGGCGCGGGTTGGATAGGGGTCGGGGATCCAGACATCGATCTCAACGCCGTGGTCGAGTTCTGCCGGCAAACTTATGAGCTCGACTTCCGCGGGGAAATCGGCGAAGAGCTCGGAAGCTAAAGTTGCTGGGTATCCTACTCGTAGCATGAATATGTCGCGCGAACGTATCGGCTGATCTCTATGCTACACAATCGCTTCGCAGTGCTACACAATCGATTGGCAGTGCTACACAGTCGCAGGGCATGGGACCAAAACGAGTCATCAAACCTGCCGCGGTGACCCATGATACGAAGGCCGATTGATTCATCAGTAAAGATGCCGTTAAATCAAGGCGTGAGATCGGTCACCGTCGACAATGGATAGGGTAGTACATTCTGTAAGCAGTCGTCGAATTTTATATGCGTCTAATGGCACCCAAAACGTGGTCGCAGCAGGAGCTTGCCGTCAAGCTGCGAGTTGAGCGGCCGCAACGCGAGGGTCTCCTCAGTTGGGAGCATCGGCGGCTATTCATCCATGCGGCAAAGACTGCGATGGCCGCCGCACTCTGCTGGTGGCTGGCGTTACATTTTGGTCTGCACGATGGATATTGGGGCGCCATCAGCGCCATCATCGTACTGCAATCCAACTTTGGCTCGACGATCTCAGCCTCACGCGACCGGGTCCTTGGAACGCTGATCGGCGCATTGTTCGGTTTTTCTTTTTCACTTTTCGGAGTGCTGCCATGGAACTACATCCTGGCGGTGCTTGCCGCCGTGGTAGTTTGCGGACTGCTAGGTTTGCGCAGCAGTTCGCGATTGGCGGGCGTAACTATCACAATCGTCATGCTGGTGCAGAAAACCGGTTCGCACTGGACCGTCGCGCTCGATCGTGTAACTGAGGTCTTCCTCGGTATCGCTGTGGCGCTGGCAGTTTCCACACTCGTGTTCCCTGATCGTGCAAGATTGCGATTACGCGATGGCCTGGCCCAGGAGTTTCTGGTCATGGGCGCGCTCTTCGAAGCGATATTGCAGGGGTTTCGTGGCGAGGCAGCAGTCAATTTGATTGAGCTTCGCGAAGATGCCTTGGCGCTGCTACGCACTAACAATGAACTCCTGATGGCGTCTCGCAACGAGCCATCCGGCGGTCCAGGTTGGCGTGAAGGATTAGGAATGCTGGCGCAATTTGGCCGCTCAATTTTCGATGCGCTCGTCGCGCTGGAATTTGCGGTGAGGGATAGTCACGAAGATGGATATGCGCAGCAGCTGGAACCGGCACTGGGCCGTCTTGCTGTCGACGTTCGAACTGGCTTCCACTACCTGGGCAGTTGCATTCACGGCTGGCGCTTCCACATTCCGCCGCCCGGCGTCAACCTTGAGGAAGACATCGCGCAGCTTGAAGCAAGAATGGCCACGGTGCGGCCTCTGGGTGTTCAATTTTCGCAGGCGGAAATCTTGCGCGCCTATGCCGTGCAACTGCACCTGAAGCAGATTGCGCGCCTGTTGCGCTCATCGCGTGTCGAGACCAGTCGCGCTATCGGAGAAGCCGAAAAAGACTGACGGACTAGGCTAAGAATTTCCTCAGCGCATCTGCACAATCCTCGATTTCTCTGAGCGTGATGGCGTAGCCAAAGCGCAAGTGACCTTCGCCCTGTGCACCAAATACAGAGCCGGGAATTGTGGCAATATGCGCCTTTTCAAGCAGAATCTGTGCGGCGGTGCGACTATTCTTATTGATCTTTTCCACATTAGGAAATGCGTAGAACGCGCCGGCTGGCGGTTCACAATGAAGACCGGCTTCATTCAGTGCATGAACCAGCAGATCTCGCCGCTTGCGATACTCTTCGCGGCGTGCTGCAATCTCCGCCTCAGGCGTGGCAAGGGCATGAATCATGGCGTGTTGAACAAAAGTCGCCACTCCGTTGGTCGAGTAAAGCACGATCTTTCGCAGCGCGCTCATAAAGGGCTCTTTGGCAACGGCGTACCCGGCGCGCCAACCTGTCATGGCATAAGTTTTAGACAGCGTGAAGCACGTGATGGTGCGCTCCGCCATGCCGGGCAGCGATGCAATTGAGAAGTGATCGCCGTCATAAACTAGATCCTCATACGCCTCATCTGCAATCACCACAAGATCGCGCTTGATTGCAAAAGCTGCAACCTCTTCAGCCTCGGCGCGATTAAATACCAGGCCGCTGGGATTTTGCGGAGTGTTGTAGTAGATCGCCCGGGTTTGGGGCGTAGAAAATTGTTCAAGCGTATTGTGAATTCCATTGCGCCGCGCCGTGATCGTGGGCACGTGCAGAGGGCGCGCCTGAGCGCCCGTTACCAGGTCGCCGATAGGCGTCCAATAGGGCGAGAAAACCAACGCATCGTCCCCTGGATCGAGCACGCATTGAAAGGCTGCGTAGAGCCCTTGTGAGCCGCCTACCGTCACGATTACTTCGTCGGTAGATGCTTGAATATGATTTTTGACCGTGAGCTTTTTTGCCAGCACTTCGCGCAACGGCAGCAGGCCAGAGGAGGGCGCGTAATGCGTTTGATTCTCAACCAGCGCTTTGACAGCCGCATACTTGATGTCTTCCGGCGTCTCAAAGTAGGGCTCGCCGCCGTGCAGGCAGTGCACCTTGAGGCCATCTGCCCGCATGCCCATCACCTTGTTACGGATTTGCACGATGTCAGAGAACCCGACCTCATCCAACCGCTTAGCCAAGCGAATCCCGCTTTGTCTGGTCGCCATGTCTGGTGTTTTCCTTTCGTGTGCTGCAGGAGTTATTTCATTTCAGCATATCCGATGTTCTGCGGTGCGCCGATTCGATTGATGCGCAGTGGAGAGTTGCGAGGCCGTGCAGTCTCAGACTGTGAGCAATTGCGTGTAGACCGCCATACCCACGACGGCGTCGGCACCCAAAGCATCGAGGGCGTCTACCTCTTGCTGACTGCGAATGCCGCCGGCCACGATCAACTGGC
>JANXYB010000128.1 GCA_025350325.1 Acidobacteriaceae bacterium | reverse complement strand
GGGAGTTGGCCACGGCTATTGCGCGCCGGATGAAACCGGCGGAAGGCGACGCTTACCTCACGCGGCTGGATTGATAACAGGGACTAAACACCACCGAATTGGGACTTAGACCAGGACCGGGGACCAGAAGCCAAGGAGGTGGGACCGAGGGCTCGGGGCCCGTTCATCGGGCTACCCCCTCCCCCCCTATTTCTGGATGGAAGCCGCTTGTTTTCTTTTATTTGCGCAGGGTGGTGAGCGCTAAAAATTTGATTCTGAAAGACTTATATCCAGAAATGTAATTCTAAGGGAGTTAGGCCGGTGCGCCGCATTCTGCCGCAGGTCTCAGTTGGAGAAAGCCATGACTGAATTGTGCACTTTGGCGGGGTAATTATCGGCAATGGCCAGGCGAGATGAGTTTCGAGCCAGCGTCCTCACCCCGACTTCGGGAGAGACTCGGATCGGGAAATTTGTTCCGCAAAGCGTTCATTGGTGCATATAGGTTCATTAATTGGTCAACCTCGTTCGAAAAACGGATAGTCTGCAGGCTCCTCATTTCGCAGGAACTGCGCTCGACACGCTCGGTGGCCTAACAGGCATGAGGATCTAAGGTCTGGAAACAGAGATTCACGTCGGGGGTGAGCCCACGCACCGAGTAAATCCGGAGACGAATTGAACAGGATTTGATGGTCTCATTCTGACATATCAGTAATGAATGATGTCTAGTATTTCCCGATATATAAATCAAGACATGTGAATAAGGGTTTCGCCTAAGTCGCGCTGTGCCTGGGAAGACAGCGTTGGATGGAGTTCGGCGCTGTTTGATGTAACATGCAATGCGGCGACGGGTTCGGGCTTTCCCCATTTATGATCGCGCTGAGGGTTCGGTTATGGTTGAGCCATCCGGCTTCATGAAACCCACCCTTCGCCAGGAAAAAGGCGAAGGATGGGGCACCCGGTTTATTGGCCGGGAAAGGGTGGCAATCTCTTGATCGGCGGGAAAAGGTGCTGCACCCCGGCGGACGCGGTCCCCTGGTGATACTGGCATTTCAAACCCATGTCTTAAGGAGAGACATGGGGCACCCGACTCAAGATGACAATGCAGAGATGCAGGTTTGTGCTTTCCCGCCCCTGCCGTGAGAGTAGCGTCACGGATGGGGTGCCCGCCTTCACGTTTGAATTGCTAGAAGCAGCCGCAGGTCTTTCGACTACGCTGCGCTTCGCTCAAGATGACAGTGCAGAGATGAAGGTTTGTGCTTTCCCCATGCTTGCCGCGAGGAGGCTGCGCGAAGGATGCGCACGCTGACCTCACCCGAACCCATGTCTCAACGCGAGACATGGGGCACCCCGGCTTCGTCGTAAACACCCATCCAAGAAAAGGCGAAGGATGGGGCACGCCGGTTCCTTCTGGATGATGGCGCGTTTCGATGAAGGCGTTTTGCGATGAAGCTGGCTGTCCTTAGTCTGGTGGGGGGTAGAAGGGGAGTTTGTCGTTTTTCTCGTTGGCGCGGCGGATGGTTACGTCGTCGAGGAGGAGGGCGGGGGCGAGGACGGTCTCAGGGACTTCGCCGGGGTAGTTGGCGATCCAAAGGTCTTTGCCGGCCGCTTCAATGCTGGAGCGAAGGGCGCGCTGGTCGAGGTCTTCAAGGGTGGCTCCGCGGACCAGTTCGCGATGGCCGTCGGCATCGATTTTATAGAGCAGGCGCGGGGTCAGTTCTCCGGCGAGGGTGGCGACGTAGTAGACGTTTTTGAGGCCGCGATCTTTGGCGAGGGCAATGAGCTTCTGATTTAACGCTTCGTCGGACAATCCATTTTGCGCGGTCACTCGCATCACGCCGATGGCAGGCTGGGCGGGACCGGCAAGGCCGGCGCGGGCGTGGCCGTTGGACTGAGCGAAATCCCGCACCGGCACGCGGCCGATGAGGTAGTTTTCAAGGCGGCCTGCGGTGACCAGCTTGACGGGTTGCGCGGGAACGCCTTCATCGTCCACTTCATAGGCTCCGACGAGACTTTTGCCCTCATGTGTCTTGAGCGCGGGGTCATCGACAACGTCGATGAAGTCGGGCAGCACGCGAGCGTGGTAGCTCGATGCGAAAGCGCCGTTGGTGCGCGCTTCAGTGCCCATCTTGGGGCGGGTGGCGGTGACACCGGCGGAGAGCAGGAAGCGCAGCGTGTCAGCGCTGGCGTCGGAACTGAGCAGGACGGGGCCGTGATATTCCTCTTCAACGAGAGGCGCCTTGCGCAGCTCAGCGAGCGACGCGATGAGGGCGACGGCGTGCTTTTTAAAGGACTCCGGCGCGTCGAGGTCGCTGAGGGTTGCGCCAGTGCTGACATAGGAGCGATCGAGGTGCATGCCGTCGGCAGCCTGCGTGCCGACGCCGAAGGATTCCTGATAATTGGAATTGGACTTGCGAACGATGGTGCCTTCGCTGTTGACGATCCACGTGGTAACGGCGCGGCCGTGGAAGGATGTGGTGGAGTATTGCACGTCGCGCTGGCCGGCGTTGACGGATGCGTCGGTGCGATAGATGCCGCTGTCGCGGGCGACGCGCTCGGTCCACGCCGATTGATCAAGCTTGAGGTGGATGGGGTCGGCAAGCGAAAGGGTGGGCTTCTCTTTGCTGAAGTCCGCAGCCTGCGGAGCGGTTTGAACCTGCTTGAGTTCAGCCTGCTTTTGCGCGTAGGCAGAGAGCGCGGTTTTGTAGGCCTGGTCGGTGCCGGTCCAAAGAGCGGAACGAAGGGCGATGGGGTCGTTGTCGAGGGAGGCAAGCTGAAGGGCTCCGTCGCCGCGCTGGCTGGAGCTGTCGGTCTTGTAGTCGCCGATGCGGACGGTGATGCGGGCGACGCGTTCATGAGTGTGGTTGGAGCCCTGGCTGGCGCCGAAGGCAGCCTTGGTTTCAAAGTCCTCGACGTCTTCAATGCGGTACTGGATGAAGAAGGGCTTCTCGAAGCCTTTGAGTTGGAGCTGGGACATGCTGCGGTCGAGTTCGTCAAGCATGGCTTTGAGGACGGGATCTTTGTCGGCTTCAGCGGGGGTGGGAGAGGCGGCGAGAAGGCGGGGTGCGATGAAAGAGGTGAGGCAGACGAGAAGGATGGCAATGCGTCCGCCCTTCCGGCAAACTGCGCGGCAAGGATGTGGCACCCGCATGGCTGTTAGCTGGGCGATGTTCATTGGGCCTCCTTCATTGCGGGGGCGGCGGGCGCGCCGGGAATGGGCAGGATCGGCGGGCGGGCAGTGCCTTGCGGCTGGCGCTGGGTTTCAATCTCGCTGACCAGCATGGCGGGGGCTACGGCGCTGACGGGCACGGTACCGGATTCGGCGCCACATTCACCGTTAAAGACTTCAGGCTTGTTGCTGGTGACGAGGATACGCTTCATAGAGGCGAGGGGCGTGCCGACGATGCTGACGCCGCGCACCAATTCATCAGGCCGGCCATCGACGTAAACGCGATAGACGACGAGGGGGATGACTTGAAAGGCCTGCGGGGAATTGCGCGTGGTGACAGCGAATCCGGAGGAGATGTCTTCAAAATAGAGGCCGTAGGGTTTGCCCTGTTTTTTGGCCTCGTCGATGAGCTGCCTGCGCAGGTCGGACTCAGAAACGGTTTTGGTTGAAGTGACGATGAGATTGCCTTGGCGGCCAGTGGGCATGCGGCCAGTCTGGGCGCGGCCGTGTCCGTTGGATTCACTGAAGCTGGCGATGGGCAGGCGCGACATGAGAAAGGTTTTGAGCACGCCGTCTTGAATGAGATCGACGCGGCGGGCTTTCTGGCCTTCATCGTCGTAGGAGTACGTGCCGCTGAGCCAGGTCTTGCCGAAGGCGGTAACGGTGGGGTCGTCGGAGACGGAAAGGAATGTAGGCAGCACTTCCTTATTGAGTTCCTTAGTGAAGGTCTGGCCTTCTTCATCGCCGCGCTGGCGCTGACCCTCGAGGCGGTGCCCGAGCACCTCGTGAAAGAAGACAGCGGAGGCGCGACCGGAGAGGATCGCGGGTCCGTTGAAGGGCTCGGTGAGAGGGGCTTTGCGCAGGGCTTCAAGACTCTTGCCGAGGTCGCGGATGCCGGCTTCCATTTCAGATTGCAGGGGCAGGCCGGCGGCGGTGGGAGCCTCGAAGGTCTGGGCGCGAAACAAATCCATACCGTCGTCGGCGCGGGTCATGGCAAAGACTACGAGCCGTGCCTGCAGGTGGGGAGCGACGACACGCGAGCCTTCAGAAGAAGCGTAGTAATCGGTCTCGTTCTGCACGGTGAGGATGACCATGTTCTGGTAGACGTCGGGGTATTCGCGAAAGATTTTGGAGAGGGATTTAACGCGCTGTTCCCACGCAGAGCGATCGACGGCGACGGGCGGTGCCGGCTTGCCGATGGAGACTTGCGGCGGCTCTTTGCTGAAGTCGGGCGAGGAGTCTTCTTCCTTGGCGCGCACCTGCGCCTCAGTCTTGACGCGAAGGTAGTTGTCGACGGCGGTGCCGTATCCAGCGTTGGTGGCAAGCCAGAGGGAACGGGAGAGCGCTTCGCGGTCGTCGTTGAGCGGCAGTTGGAGGCTGTTGACGGCCGCGCCGCGATGCTTGCCATGGGTGTTGTCGAGCTTCGGATCGCCAAGGCGGACCTGCACATCGGCTACGCGCATGTGGGTGGCCGAGCTGTCGGCGAGCGCTCCAAACTGGGCGCGTATCGAAACCATGCTGGCGTCGCTCACCGCATAGCTGAGGAAGTAGGGAGGCAGCAGCTTGTCGGCCTCCTGCTTGTTTGCGTCTTGCTGGGAGGAGCCAGGCTTGCCCAGCGACGTAAAGGCGCGCTGCAATTCGGTGGTCATGGTATCGAGCAGCACCGGGGTGGCTTGCTGCGCCGAGACGACGGCGGGAAGCAGCAGTGCAAGGAGAGCGCAGCCTGAATGTGTGAGGGCTTTGCATGCTCTTTGCCCAAGCACGCGGGAATAAAGAGGCAAGCGGGAATAAAGATGTAGCCGGGATGCGGAAACGTCGCGTAGAAACATGTGTAAGGTCGATTGTCTCAGAATCGGCTTATCGCGAGGGTGGAACGATGTTATTTGCACGGCGCGGCTGGTCTCGAACTGACTATTGGCTCATCCGTGGTTCGGCTTTGCTGTTCGGTTCGGCTTTGCTGTTCGGAGCTTTGGGACTGAGGGTTGGCGCTGCGCAGGCCGCCCGGCCGCCGGATGTGGCGCATGTCGATTCTCCCGAGAGCGGTCAGCAGCAGGCCTACTCGCTGCCACCAGAAAAGCTGGCCAAGGCGATTGCGCTGGGGCGCATTCGCAATGTGGTGGATATTGTTGGGTCGCTGTGGGGCCTGGTGGTGCTATGGCTGCTGATGGCGCACGCGGCAGCGCGGATGGACGCATGGACCGAGCGAACAGTGCGGCGGCGGTGGTTGCAGGGGCTGTTGTTCTTCGCGATTTTTATTGTTGTGTTCAGTGTGGCCAGCTTGCCGCTGGGCGTATTCGCGCACCATGTGAGCCTGGCTTACGGCATCAGCGTGCAGGGCTGGGGAAGCTGGCTGCTGGATCAAGCGAAATCGCTGGGGCTGTCAGTTGTGCTGGCTACTCCGGTTTTGTTGTTGTTCAACTGGATTGTGCGTCGATGGCCGCGACGTTACTGGCTGGCGGCCTGGGTGGCAACGCTGCCGCTGCTGGTGCTGGTGCTTTTTGTCTCGCCGCTGTTGGAGCCGGTATTCAATGATTTCGAACCGCTGAGCAAAGAGCATTCAAACCTGGTGACGGAACTGGAGCGTGTGGTGGCGCGCACGGGAACCAACATTCCGCCGGAGCGCATGTTTCTAATGAAAGCCAGCCGCAAGACGACGGGGCTGAACGCCTATGTGAGCGGGATAGGGGCGACCAAGCGCATCGTGGTGTGGGACACGACGGCGGGGCGGATTCCCAATGATGAGGTGATGTTTGTCTTTGGCCATGAGAGCGGGCATTACGTGCTCAACCACATTCCCAAGATGATCGTGCTGGCAAGCGTGGCATTGTTTTTTGTTTACTGGGCGTGCGCAGGTTTTGCCGCGTGGCTGGTAGCGCGGTTTGGCTTGCGGTGGGGCGTCAAGGAACTCTCGAGCAGGGCGGGATTTCTGATTTTGCTGTTCGCCGTTTCGCTGGCCGGATTTTTGATGGAGCCGCTCTCTAATACGCTTAGCCGCCATTTCGAACACGAGGCGGATGTATATGGACAGGAGGCGATTCACGGCATTGTGCCCGACGCGCGGAAGACGGCGGTGGCGGGTTTTGACGCGCTGGGTGAAGCGTGGCTCGAAGATCCCAACCCGAGTCCGCTGATCGAGTTCTGGGAGTATGACCATCCTTCGGTGAAGACGCGGGCAAATTTTGCGGCGCAATACGATCCGTGGGCGAAGGGGGGCAGAGGGGAATTCTTTGCCAAGTAGATGGAGAAAAGGGACTGAGGGACCAGGGACGAGGAAACAAGGAACTACGAGACCAGGGATTGGAAAAACAAGGGACTATGGCACCAGGTACCGTATTTACAATTTGTTATGCAGTTTTTATCGATTTCTCGCCGCCGTACCGAGTCGTTTCCGCCGGAAGCCTTTGCGGGTGAACTGGCCGCACATGAAGGTCAGCGTGTCAGGGAGCTAAACGCGCAGGGCGTTCTGCGGCAGATATGGCTGCGCGGCGATGTGCCAGGCGCTGCCATTTTATGGGAAGCGGCGAGTGAAGACGACGTGCGCGCGGCACTGCAGACGCTGCCGATTTTCAAGGCCGGTATGCTTGAAATCGTGTCGCTGATTCCTTTGAAACCATACCCAGGATTCCACCCCGCAGCGTAGAAGTACTTAGAACGGAAATTCGCCGATTTGATAGCGCGCAACCCTGCTTTTCCTTAACACCATCCCCCCACCGCTAAGACGTACACTAACCTTTCGGGATTTTTCAAGGAGCGAACTTCTTCATGGCATACCCTACGAACTACCGCTATACCCGCGAACACGAGTGGATTGGGCTCGATGGCAAGATCGGGACGATCGGCATTACGGACTATGCACAGAATTCGCTGGGCGACATCGTATATGTCGACGCGCCCAAGGTTGGAGATGAGGTCAAGGCCCACTCCACCTTTGGCTCGGTTGAAAGCGTGAAGGCGGTCAGCGATCTCTATTCGCCGGTCTCAGGGAAGGTAACGGCGGTCAATGAGGAACTGAAGAACGCGCCTGACAAGATCAATGAATCTCCGCACGAGGCTTGGATCATCAAAGTCGAGTTGGCCGATCTTGCGGAATACGAAAAGCTGCTCGATGCAGAGGCGTACGAGAAATTTGTTGCGGAAGAAACCGGGCACTGAGCGATAGGGATCGATGACAAGGTGCTAGACAGCCGCTGATCCGGGGCTTCGCGACGGTCGAAGACTGCCAGTTTTGCCCCGGTCGATCCAGTTGTATTTGGGCAAAGAGGAATTAAAGAAAATATGCGCTATCTTCCAAAATCACCCGCTGAGCGGGAACAGATGCTTGCCGAAATCGGTGCGCAGTCGATTGCCGATCTCTTTGCCGTGATTCCTGCCGAGTACAGGCTGGAGCGCGACCTCGATGTGCCGCGTCAACAGGCGGAGAGCGAGATTATCGACTTCTTTCGCGCCGCTGCGCACAAAAATGCTACGGACTACGTGAGCTTTCTGGGTGCGGGCGCGTATCGGCACTATCGGCCGGTGATCATCGATTCGCTGGTGCAGCGCGGCGAATTTTTGACCAGCTATACGCCGTACCAGGCGGAGATCACGCAGGGCACGCTGCAGGCCATCTTCGAGTTTCAAACCATGATTGCGGAACTCACGGGAATGGATGTGGCGAACGCCAGCATGTACGACGGGTCAACGGGCGCGGCCGAAGCGGTGATGATGGCGGTGCGCGTGACGGGCCGGCACAAGGCTGTGGTCGCGTCGAGCGTGCATCCTGAATATCGCGAAGTGCTGGCGACATATGCAAAACATCAGGGGCTACCCTCGACGCTGGTTGGTTACGACCGCAAGACGGGGCGCGTGGATTTGGGTGCGCTCGAAGAGCAGGTCACTGAAGAGACCTCGGCGGTGCTGGTGCAGAGCCCCAACTTTTTTGGCGTGATCGAGGACATCGCTGCGATTGCGAAGATTGCGCACGCGAAGGGCGCACTGCTGATCGTGTCGATTGCCGAAGCGGTCTCGCTGGGCGTGGTGCGGCCTCCGGTAGAGGCGGACATCGTAAGCATGGAGGCGCAGTCGTTTGGCGTGGCTCTGAGCTACGGCGGCCCGTTTTGCGGAGTGATTGCGGCGAAGGAACAATTTCTGCGGCAGATGCCGGGACGCCTGGTGGGTCAGACGGTCGATCATGATGGCAACCGCGGATTTTGCCTGACGCTCTCAACGCGCGAGCAACATATCCGACGCGAGAAGGCGACCTCGAACATTTGCACGAATCAGGCGCTGGTGGCGTTGATGGCCACAATCTTCCTGACCGTGTATGGCAAGGAAGGGATTCGAGAATTGGCGGAGCACAATCTGGCGAAGGCGGCTTACGCGGCGAAAACGCTAAGCGAACAGCCGGGCGCGCAGTTGCTGTTCAAAGGCGCACCGCGCTTTAACGAATTTGTGCTTGAGACCGCGGAGCCACCGGCGGCGTTGTTGAAGCGGCTGCTCGATGGAAAAATTGTCGGCGGCGTGGAGTTGAGCCGTTGGTATCCCGAATTGGGCAACGCTACGCTGTGGTGCGCGACCGAAGTGATTACGCGGGAACAGATTGATGCTGCGGCAAAGGTGCTGGCGGCGGGGCTGGTGGAGGCATAAACCTCGAGAGAGTTGCCGCCCTGCAAGGGAGTTCTGACATTTTGTTTTGTAACAGGGCATGACTTTAGTCGTGCCGCGCGGTTGAAGGATAGGAGAGGGCTTTAGGTCCTGCAATGGCGAGACCCGGCAGGAATTCATCCCCAAACGACATTCTCAACCCGGCGCGCACTTTTTCGGTGGAGAAGGCGATGCAATTGGTAAAGGGCAGATTTTCGTACAGGCTGGGCAAGGAGCTTGGATTCCGAGGCGAGGTTTGGCAGAAGGGGTTTTCCGAAGTGCAGGTTTTAGGTGCGGCGAGGCGTGATGAGGTTCGGGCCTACATCGCGAATAACCCCGTCGAGGCAGGTTTGGTGGACGCGCCGGAGAAGTATCCGCACTGTTTCGTGAGTTTGGCGAATACGATGGCGGAAAAGCATCTAGCGCATGCGCATGCGCAGGCAGGCGCAGCGGGCGAGCTTTTGCAGGGGCTGAAGCCCAGATTAGAAACTGTGGGGAATTTTCGGCACGACTGAAGTCATGCCCTGTTACAAAGCTAAATTGGACAGATGTTGAAAAGCGGAATTCGTGCCCGGAGATAAAAACTGATGTGGGCCGATGTTGAAAAGAATTCATGGTTTGCTACAAGGCACGCTGGCTTGAGGCATATGCAAAGAGATTCGGTTCGAGACGAGGGGTCATTATGGCGCAGGCGATTGAGGCAACAACGAGCAGGACTACCGGCAAGGTGAGGGCGCACCAGACGCAGAACGAAGGGCTGGTGTTTGAGAAGTCGTCCCCGGGCAAGAAGGCTTACAAAATGCCGCCGCTGGATGTGCCTGCGGTCGACCCTGCGGCCTTGTTGGGTGAATCCCACCGTAAGGTGGCGGGCATGCTGCCGGAGTTAAGCGAGATTGAGATTATTCGCCACTTCACGCGGCTGTCGACGTGGAATTACGCGATTGATCTGGGGATGTATCCGCTGGGGTCTTGCACGATGAAGTACAACCCTCGCGTGAATGAATATGTAGCGCGGATCGAGGGGTTGGCGGAGGCTCACCCGTATCGTCCCGATTCGCTGGCGCAGGGTGCGCTCGAAATTATCGACTTGCTGCAGAGGTGCCTGCTCGACATCACTGGCATGGAAGCCATTACCTTGCAGCCGGCGGCGGGCGCGCATGGCGAGTTCACTGGAATTTTGCTGGTGAGGGCGTGGCATGAGTCGCAGGGCAATGCGCGCAAGAAGGTGCTGATTCCTGACTCGGCGCATGGCACGAATCCGGCAACGGCGGCGATTTGCGGCTATTCGGTTGAGAATCTGAAATCGAATGCAGAGGGCGGCATCGATCTTGAAGCGCTGGCGCGGCAGGTGGATGAAGACACGGCCGCGTTGATGCTCACCAATCCTTCGACGATTGGCGTGTTTGAAAGCCAGATTCACAAGATCGCGGATATTTTGCATGCCAAAGGCGCGCTGCTCTATATGGATGGTGCGAACATGAACGCGCTAGTAGGCAAGGTGCGTCCAGGCGATTTTGGCGTCGACGTGATGCACCTGAATCTGCACAAGACGTTTTCAACACCGCACGGCGGCGGCGGTCCGGGATCGGGGCCGGTGGCTTGCAAAGGATTCCTGGAGCCCTTTTTGCCGACGCCGGTCCTGGTCAAAGACAACGACGGTGCGAAGCACTGGAATTATGATCGGCCGCAATCGGTGGGGCGGGTGCGTGCGTTTTACGGGAACATGGGCATGTTTATTCGCGCGCTGGCCTACATCCTGGCGAACGGGCCGGACGGGCTGCGCCAGACGACCGAAGATGCAGTGTTGAATGCTAATTACATTCGCAAGAAGCTTGAAGACCTCTACGAACTGCCGTACAAGACCGGGTCGATGCACGAGGTGGTTTTCTCAGACAAGCGGCAGGCGGCCAAGGGCGTGAAGACGGGCGATATCGCGAAGCGGCTGATCGATTACGGTTTCCATCCGTATACGGTGAGCTTTCCGCTGATCGTGCACGGTGCGCTGATGATCGAGCCGACGGAAAGCGAATCGCTTGAAGAACTGGATCTGTTTATCGC
>JANXYB010000089.1 GCA_025350325.1 Acidobacteriaceae bacterium | reverse complement strand
AGAGAAAGAAAAGAAGCGCGACATTACCATTACGCGCCGCTTGTTTCGTTCCGGCGAAAGCGAGTACCTGATCGATGGCAAATCGGCACGGCTGCGCGATATTCAGGACATCTTCATGGGTTCGGGCTTGGGCCCGGAATCGTACGCGATTATTGAGCAGGGGCGCATTGGCCAGATTCTCAGCAGCCGTCCCACCGACCGCCGGGCGATCATCGAAGAAGCAGCCGGTATCACGAAATTCAAAACAAAAAAGCGTCTCGCCGAAGCCCGTCTCGAAGACGCAAAGACAAACCTGAACCGCATCAACGACATCTTCGAAGAAGTCACGCGCCAGATGAACTCGCTCAAGCGCCAAGCCTCGAAGGCTGAACGCTTCGCCGCGGTGCGCGACGAACTTCGCAGCCGCCTGCGCGTGGTGCTCGCCAGCCGCATGGCGATGATGGATGCAGACCAATCCCGTCTCGTTCAGGAGATTGCCACCCTCACCACAAACATCGCCGGCGGCGCGAGCGCAATCGAAACCCTTGACGCCAGCCAGCACACCCTCACCGAACGCGGATACGCGCTTGATCACGAGGGGCAGGAGGCACAGAACCGCGCCAACAGCGCCGCCGTCGAGTTGGAGCGAGCCGCCGCCCGCGAGCGCAGCAACGCCGAGCGCATCAGCGAACTCGCGGCACGCCTCTCCGCCGCCGGCGCTGAGCTTGAACAGACTCGCACTCAACTGGGCAACATCGCTGAAGAACGCACCCAGCAGCACGCGTTTCTTGAGTCCGCTGCCAGCGAGGCGCGCGCCTTTCACCTCAAAGTTGAATCGCACCAGCAGCAAGCCCGCACCGCCGCCGAAGAAGTCTTCGCCGCCGAGCGGCAACTTGAGGCCACTCGCCGTCACGCCATGCACCTTCTCTCCATGGCCGGCAATGCACGTAACACCACCACGCAAAATGAAGAAAGCCTTGCAGCGCTCGAACGCGAGTCCCAACGCCTCGCCGCCGAGATGGGTCAGGCGGGAAATGAGCAGGAAAGCCTCGGCGTGCAGAGTGGCCAGGCCCGCCTGCGCTTCGAATCTGCGGCTGAGTCTCTCGCGCGCCTTGAAGGCGAAATTGCATCGCTGCGTGAGAACCTGCAAACACGACGCGCTGAAGAGAATGCCCTGCGCGCCCGCGCCAATCAACTGCGCAGCGAGCAGGCCACCGCCACGGGTCGCCGCGATTCTCTCGCCGCCCTGATTCGTGATCACAGCTATTCCACCGACACCGTGCGCCGCCTTTTAAAACCAGGCGCCCTGGCCAATGGCATGACGCCGGTCGGCACGCTGGCCGACTTCATTGAAGTCAGCGGAGCCCACGAAGCCGTGGTCGACGAATTTCTGCGCGACGAGTTGAATTACGTTGTTGTAAAGAGTTGGGGAGCAGCCGAAGAAGGAGTGCGCGTCTTGAAGTCAGGCGTTGACGGGCGCGCTACGTTTCTCATTCATCCCGAAAACGGCACCCACGGCGAAGCGGGCTATAGCGACGACAAAATCAATGCTCCCGGCCTTACCCCATTGCGCAACGAGATCCGCCTGCTCAACGGCTTTGGCCACACGCTCGAAACCATCCTACCGAAACTCAAGCACGGCTATCTTGCTGAGGGCACCGCACTGGCACAGGCCATGGCAGACGAACATGCGTACGCATATTTCCTCACGCCTGAGGGGGAGTGCTTCCACAATGCAACTGTGACCGGCGGCAGGCCTGCCAGCGCCGGTCCGCTGGCCCTCAAGCGCGAATTGCGCGAAACCGAGAGCCGTCTTGCAGGACTAGAAAAATTTCTCGGTCAGGCAGAGGCCGAGGCAGCTGAGCTGATCCGCACGATTGAGGATCTCGCCGCGCAGCTCGAATCGCATAATGAAGAGCGCCGGCTCGCCGAGCGCGACGCCGCCGATCAGGGTGCAGCGCTCAAGCAGATGGAAGGCGAAGCCCAGCGCATCGAGCGCCGCCTGAACGAATGGACCCTGCAGGCCGCGCGCAACAAGGAAGCCCGCGACGCCAAGCACGCCATCATTGAACAAAAGCGCGAAGAAGCCGTTCGCCTCGAAGCCGAACACCGCACCGCCGAGGCGTCCCTCGAGGAGATGCAGGCACAGTTGGCAGCTTTGCGTCAGCAGCGGGAAAGCCTGCAGCAGGAAGCCGCGCAGGTTACTGCGGAGTTGGCCGGACTTGAAGAGCGGCGGCGCGGCGCCGAGGCAGCGTTCCAGCGCATCGATCGCCTCCACGCCGATCTTGAACGCCGTGTCTTGCTGATCGAACAGCAGCGCGCCGCCGCCGAAGCAGAACGCGAACAGCGCACCCGCGAGAGCGGCGAGCTCGTGCAACGTGGAATAGAATTGACCGCGCAGCGCGCCGAGGGGCTGGCCCACGCACAGACAGTGGCCGCCCAGGCTCTGGCTGTCCGCCAGCAACTCGTGACCATTGAAGCGCAGTTAAAGACCGCCCGCATCGCGCTCGACCAATTGCGCGACGATCGCAGCAATCGTTCCAGCGAGGCAGCCAAGCTCCAGTCTGACCTCGAACACCTCGAATCAAGCTGTCTCGCCGAGGTCAACGTCGAGGCAACCATCCTGCGCGCCGACGCAGAGATCTCACGCATCGACGGCGAAGAACTCAGCAGCGAAGAGGAGACTTGCCGTACTCTGCGTCAACGCATCGAACAGATGGGCCCGGTCAACATGATGGCTCTCGAAGAGTACAAAGAGACCGCGGACCGCCACGTATTTCTCGAGACGCAGCGCAAGGATCTGATGGATTCGATCGAGAATACGCAGAACACTATCAAGGAAATCGATCTGATATCACGCACCAAATTTGACGAGGCATTCGCACGAATCAATGAAAACTTCGCCGCCGTCTTTACCCGTCTCTTCCAGGGCGGACAGGCATTCCTGCGCCTCATCGATGTTGAAAACCAAGCTGAGAGCGGGCTGGAGATTGTCGCCTCGCCGCCGGGCAAGAAGTTGCAAAATGTCCTGCTGCTGTCGGGCGGCGAAAAGGCTTTGACTGCTTTGGCGCTGCTGGTCGGCATCTTCCAGTTCCAGCCCAGTCCATTCTGTGTCCTTGACGAGGTCGATGCAGCGCTCGACGAAACTAACGTCGGCCGCCTCGCCGACCTGTTGCACTCGCTCAGCCAGGAAACACAATTCCTGCTCGTCACTCACTCCAAACGCATGATGCACTCGGCAGACATCATCTACGGCGTCACTATGCAGGAGCCGGGCGTCTCTAAAGTGGTGAGCGTGCGACTGGCCGGCCACGAACAACGCGCAACAGCCTGACCCGTCAATACAATTCTCAAACACTGCTTCAGCCATTCATGTTTAGTTTTGCGTAAAGGCCAAAAAATACCTCCGAAGGATATCTTCTCTTCGGAGGCTCTTGTGTTTTCAAGAATGATAGCGGGAACCAGTAGCCGGCACTGGAGGTCGGTAGTACACGGCTACTGGGAATCCCTATACAGAACGAAGCTAGCGGCGGCTTCCCCTTTCCACTGCTGCCTCGTGTCGCCCGGCTCAAAGAGGACTTTAGTAGCTGCCTCCGAACCATGTTGACAATTGCAGTTTCGCTCATGTCGTCAATGCGCACCGTGATGGCTGTCACAGAGGATTGTTCATTCTTCCCCACGTTTGTTTTTTGTCCCAAATTTGTCTCTCGCCTCACGCGTCGCCGCATTGACAAACCGTTCCCGGCACTCGAAAATCGGAGCTTCAGTCAATCGAGGTAAGGACCTTTTATGAGCCCCCTGCTTAAAACAAATTTGGGCGCGATCCCTTTGCTTGCCAGGGGTAAGGTGCGCGATTTGTATGCTATAGACGACGCACTGCTGTTGGTTGCCACCGATCGCATTTCCGCTTTCGATCACGTTTTGGGTTCTGGAATACCGAACAAAGGCAAAATCCTCACGCAGATCTCGCTCTTCTGGTTCGACCTGTTGTCTAACCTTGTTCCCAATCATTTGATTGCCACCAAAGTTGCAGACTTCCCCGCTTCGTTGCAGCCGTATGCAAACCAACTTGAGGGCCGCTCCATGCTCGTCAAGCGCGCGCAGATGTTTCCCGTCGAATGCGTGGCGCGCGGCTATCTCGCCGGTTCAGGGTGGAAGGAATATCAAGCCAGCGACACCGTCTGCGGCATCGCTCTGCCCGAGGGCTTGCAAGACGGGTCGCGCCTTCCTGAGCCGCTTTTTACCCCCTCTACGAAGAGTCAAGACGGTTCGCATGATGAAAACATTCCTTTCTCTGTCGTTGAAAAAATCGTTGGCGTCGATGTCGCGCACGAACTTCGCCGTCTTACGCTAGCTCTCTACCTTCGCGCCTCTGAACACGCCGAGTCTTGCGGCCTGATTCTCGCCGACACCAAGTTTGAATTCGGCACTACGCCTGACGGCATCGTCCTGGCCGACGAAGTACTCACGCCGGACTCATCGCGATTCTGGGAGGCCGCGACCTGGAAGCCCGGCGGCCCTCAACCTTCTTTCGACAAGCAATTTGTACGCGACTACCTCGAAAGCATTCACTGGAACAAGCAGGAGCCCGCCCCCAGCCTGCCCAACGATGTAGTCGAGCGCACTCTGCAAAAATATCTCGAAGCGTTTCGCCGCCTGACCGGGCGAGAACTCGACCTGGCGCAATGAGAATCGACTCCCTATCTTTGGCTGATTGGATAATCGTGGCGGTCATCGCCGGCACCGTGATAGCGGGATTCGCGCGCGGTTTTTTCCGCTCGGTTTTCTCGCTCGGCGGGCTGCTCATCGGTCTGATCGTGGCATCGTGGAACTATGGCCGCATTGCCCATTTTCTCGACCGATTTATTCACTCACCAGAGGTCGCAAATGGCATTGGATTTCTGGTCATCGCAATTCTCATCATGATTCTGTCGTCGATCCTTGGCTCTGTGCTTGCCAAGATGTTTGAAAAAGTCGGTCTCGGCTGCCTTGATCGCGTCGCCGGGGCGGTCTTTGGATTATTCGAGGGCGCACTCTTCGTTACCGTGTGTATCTTTGTCACCGTCGCATTTTTTCCGAGGAGTCAATGGCTGACCGAATCGAGTCTGCTCCCGTATTTTTCTGGGCCCCTGCACGTGAGCACGACCATCAGCCCCCAGAAATTGACTAATCAATTCCGCCGCCAATTGCAGATACTCGAGCAGAAATCTTCATCATGGACACATGCAAACAAAAGTAAGTGACTTTTTTAGCGGCCTGTACCCCGCCGGATATGGCAATCTAATAGAGCAAGAGGAAAACGTGAGACGAGACCTGGATAGCCTGGTAACACAGATGCACTCCATCGGCATTCGATACGAAGACGCCGTACGCGAGTTCAAAAAGCAATACCTGCGCGAAGTGCTGACCGCAAACCGGGGCAACCAGTGCAAAGCCGCTGAAGAACTGGGCATTCACCGCAATACGCTTAGCCGCACAATGGCCGAGCTGGGCCTGAGCCTCGCCGAAATTCGTGCCGATCTCAAGCGTCCGCCACGCAGCGAGCGTCCTGTCTTTGGAGCAGCGCGGCAAGGGATTCGCCAAGGCTGACATCCCCCACAACATGCAGACAGTTCAGCAGAACAACGAAGCGCGTGTAGCCATCGAAGCGGGATTTGCCTGGGACCGGCAAGACGCCTACCTTTTCGACATCGACGGCACCCTGCTGCGCAGCCGTGATCGCGTACACGTTGAATCTTTCGCAACTACCGTGCGTAAAGTCACCGGCATTGAAGTCACCCTCACGGGCGTTGTTTTGCAGGGCAACACCGACACGGGCATCCTGCGCGAAGCCTTTGCCCTGGCGGGGATTCCGCCCGATGTTCTGGAGCCGCAGGTAGCCGCTATTCTCGACGGAATGTGCCGCAATGTGGCTGGCCGACGACAAGAACTTGACCTGATCCTCATGCCCGGTGTCACCGAAACTCTGCGCCATCTATCGACTCGCGGTGCCTTGCTTGGCGTCGCCACAGGCAATCTCGAAACGATTGGCTGGATCAAGATCGAGCAGGCAGGTTTGCGCGAATGGTTTCACTTTGGCGGCTTCAGCGACGAGTTTCCTAATCGCTCTTTGCTTGTGGGTGCAGCCGCGCAAAAGGCGCGCGAACTTGCCGGAGCCGCGGCAAAAGTTTGCGTCGTAGGCGACACGCCGCGCGATATTGAGGCTGCCCACGACAACGGCTTGCCCGTTATCGCGGTCGCCACTGGCCACTCGGGGTTCGATGCCCTGCTTGTGCACAAGCCTGAAGTGTGCACCACCTCGCTGGCAGCCCTCTTGGCGGCCTCACGGGTCACAGCATTTAAGGGCAGCGCATGAAAAGCGTGCACTCCGTCCGCGATGCCTGCCTGCTATCGATCCTGTATGCCGCGGCTTCGACCGCCGGCGCCCGGCAACAGCCGGCACCACCGGCCCAGCCAGGCGCTCCGATTTCAACTTCAAGTTCCGCCGCACCGACTCCTGCCCAAAGCAGCGTGCCCAAAATAATTTCCACTGCGAAAACCCGCCGTCGCGCCGCAAAATTTTTCCTTACCGCCACTAAAGAATTTGAGAAGTCGCAATTTGACGCAGCCATGCGTGACTATAATGAGGCGGCGGAGCTAGACCCCACAAACACAAACTACCAAGCAGCCTCGCAAGTGGCCCGCAGCCATGCTGTCACAGACGCCATTCAAGTCGCCGCCAAAGCTCGCATGCAAGGGGACTCAACCGCAGAGCGCGCTGCTCTGCAGCATGCTCTCGAACTTGACCCCAACAATGTAGCGGCGACCGAGCACCTGCACGAGATGGCTGACGACGCGGTTGCCGCACAACCAAAGTCTCTCTATGAACAAGCCTCGAATGACTTAGGCGCAGCACCCATATTGCGCCCCACTGACATCGTTCATAGCTTTCATCTGCGCTCTGACCGACGTCAACTGCTGCAAAGCGTTTTCAAAACCTACGGCATCGAGGCGTCGATCGATCAGAGCGTTTCCGGCCCATCGGTCAAACTCGATATCGACGACGCTACATTCGCACAGGCCAGGCAGGCAGCTAACATGGTGACCACCACATTCACCGTTCCCCTCGACGCCCACCGCGTGTTGATCGCTAAAGACACCCGCGAAAACCGGCTCCAATACACGCGCCAGGAATTGGAAACAATTTATCTCAGCGGCCTGACTCAGACTGAACTGACCGACATCGGCAACCTTGCCCGCAACGTCTTCTTCCAAGGTCAACAAGTCGCCGTTGAACAAAGCTCGAACACGCTAACCGTCCGCGCACCTTCGAATGCGCTTAGCGCCTTTAATGCCACGCTTCGCCAGCTTCTTGACGGGCGCAGCCAAGTGCTGCTCGATGTGCAACTCTTGCAACTCGGGCACAGCAACAGGCGCAACACCGGCGTGATACCACCGCAACAAATCACTGCTTTCAACGTGTATGCCGAAGAGCAAGCCATCCTCAACGGAAACCAGGCGCTAGTGCAACAAATTATTTCTTCCGGCCTCGCGGCTCCTGGCGACACGCTCGCCATTCTTGGAATTCTTATTGCTTCAGGACAAGTTTCAAGCTCTCTTTTTCAAAACGGAATCGCGCTGTTTGGCGGCGGCATTACGCAGTCAGCGCTTTCGCCGGGACCAGCTACTATCAATCTAAGCCTCAACTCCTCTGACTCGCGCGAATTGGACCACGTACAGCTACGCCTCGGCGACGGTGAAGAGGGGACGATGAAAAGCGGCCTGCGCTATCCGATCACAACTTCTTCGTTCTCTAACCTCGGCAAATCAGGCTTGAACATTCCAGGACTCAACACCGCAGGAAACTCCAGCAGCCTGTCTTCCCTGCTGTCTTCGTTGAGCGGAGCTGAAACCAACATCCCTCAAATCGAATATCAGGACCTCGGCCTGACATTCAAAGCCACGCCGCGTGTGATTCGCAGCGGCGAAGTGGCACTGACCATGGACTTGAAAATCACAGCACTCGCCGGCTCATCGCTCAACGGCGTGCCCGTGATCAACAACCGCAGCTACTCCGGCGTCGTGACACTCAAAGATGGATCGGGCGTCGTCGTTGTCAGCCAGGTCGACAAAGAGGAGAGCCGCGCACTGACCGGCGTTCCGGGACTCACCGAAATTCCAGGCCTGAATAATCTGACCGGCAAAGACACGCAAAGGAATTATGCTTCGCTGCTTATCATCATCACGCCCCACGTCATTCGCGGAACACAGGCAGCCGGTCATTCGCCAATGATGCGTGTGGAGCGCGGCCGCCAATCGCAGTAGATCCGCGCACCTTATTCGCCCTGCAACAAAAAGCCTCCAACGCAAGATGCAATGTCGATGCTTCGATTGCAACTTGATCGGAGGCTTTGTATTCTATCTACGAATAGTTACTGCGTTACGCCATCCAACTTCATCTGGTATTGAATGATCTGCTTCAAAGTCTCGTAAGGTGCCGTTGCCGGGACCTGCCGGCCGTTAATCATCAGCGCCGGTACCGACGCGATGTTCATGTCCGCACCCAGTTTGATTGAGGCGTCAATTGCCGCCTTGGCCTCTGGAGTAGCTGCGCAGGCAGCGATCTTCGCCGGATCGAGGCCCACCTTGGTCACTGCGCTGTTCAACGTCAGCGTGGTGCCATCCGGAGTGTTCAGGCCGTCCTGGCCGTCAAACACTGCAGCCGCAAATTTATAAAACGCCGCACTGCCACTCTGCTTCGCCACGCAATAACCGTAGGTCGCAGCGATTACCGACTGGGGGTGAACAGCGGGCAGTGGATTGTTTTGAAACACGATGTGCGCTTTCGGAAAGTCAGCCACGAGTTTGTCCATGTTGGCCTGCGCCGCCTTGCAATGCGGGCATTGGAAATCTGCGAACTCGACTAATTCCAGGTCCTTCGCAGCCGATCCGCGATAGGGTCCATCGGCGCGCTGCTGCAACTGGGCGCGATAATCCGCAAAAGGGTGCTCGCCAAACGGAATGATCTTTTCTCCGATTATGACGTGCTTGCCGTCGGGTGTCGTAAAGAACGCGAACCGGTATGGCTGCTGCTTTCCCGTCTTGTCCCCGATCAGCACTACGACCTTCGTGATGCCTTCAATCCCGGTCTTTGTGATGGCTTGTACCTGCCACATGCTGTTCTCGTCAAAGCCGAGGTTGGCCTGCATGAACGCGTTCACAACATCTTTGGTAGGCGACGCTGCATTAAAGTCGGCAGGGTCAGGTTTAGGGAATACTGGCGGTCCGGTTGGAGCCGGTGCCGACGGATTCTGCGTTGGCGGCCCTTGCGCCTGCGGGGTCTGCTGCTGGGCGACGGCATTCAAGACTGGGAAGAATAGAAAGGCCAGCAAAGCGGCGCTGGCAAAACGAACAGACGGACGAATCAAGCGTATCTCCTTCAATGGCGGGAAAACTCCCAGCCCCTAGCTTATACCTGGACTTTGACGGCGATGGGAAAACGGCGACCCATGCCAAACGACTTTGCAGTGACCTTTAACACGGGGGCAGCCTGCTGGCGTTTGTACTCCGACCGCTCTACTAGACGCACCACTTGTTTGACGAGTTCCAAGTCGAAACCGTTTGTTTTAGCGATATGCTCCGGCGTCTCATAGCGTTCCACATACGCCTCGAGAATGGGATCGAGCACGTCGTACGGTGGCAGCGAATCCGTGTCCCGTTGATCAGGGCGCAGTTCCGCCGACGGCGGCTTCTCAAGAATTGCAAGCGGAATCAGCACGCGATCACGATTAAGCCAATTTGAAATCGCGTACACCCGCGTCTTGATCAGGTCGCCAATCACCGCCAGCGCGCCAACCATATCTCCATAGAGGGTGCAATAGCCTACCGCCATCTCAGATTTGTTGCCCGTCGTGAGCACCAGCGAAGAGAATTTGTTCGACATCGCCATCAGCAGCGTGCCTCGAATACGCGATTGAATATTCTCCTCCGTCGTGTCGACCTTGCTACCATCAAAGAGCGGTTCGAGCGCACGCGTATACTCCTCAAACAATCCGCTGATACCGATAACTTCAAACCGAATGCCTAGATTCGCCGCCAGCTGTCGGCTGTCATCGATCGAGCCGGCAGAGGAATACGGGCTCGGCATGCCGATACACATTACATTTTCCTTACCCAGTGCTTCGGTGGCGATTGCCGCCACAAGCGCCGAGTCGATGCCCCCGCTCATCGCGATCAGCGCCTTCTTGAATCCGCATTTGTGTACGTAGTCGCGCGTTCCCAGCACCAGCGCGCGGTACGCCGCCTCGGTGTCATCGTCTCCTGGGTCCGCGATGGCCGATGCGGTAAACGGATCGACAATTACCAGGTCTTCCGCAAATGAAGCGGCCTGCGCTATCAGATCGCCGTGCGCGTTGATGGCGAGGGACGATCCATCGAAGACCAAACTGTCGTCGCCGCCCACCTGGTTGCACATCAACACCGGCACACCGTCTCGCCGCGCAATCGCAGACAGCATCTGACGACGCACCCTTCGCTTGGAATGCCAAAACGGAGACGAGGACAGATTGATGTGGATTGCCGGATTTTGGCTCATCAACTCTTCCATCGGGTCGATGGAGTAGAGCCGCCGGGGCCAGAAATTTTTGTCGTTCCACGCATCCTCGCAAATCGTGATCGCTAGTCGAACTCCATTGAGCTCGACCACCTGTTGCGAACGCGACGGCCAGAAGTAGCGCTGCTCATCGAACACGTCGTAGAAAGGCAGCAACCGCTTGTGCTGCTCGAGAACCAGTTGGCCGCAATCCAGCAGCACTGCCGCATTCACCGCAGGCTTCCCAGCATCCGGTGGCGCCGCCAATGCCACGCCCGCGACGACCGCAGTAGGCAGGTCGCGCGTCGCGCTAGCCAATTCATCCACAGCGGTGCGGCATCGATATAAAAAACCCGGCTTCTCAAGAAAATCCGCTGGCGGATAGCCGCAGATCGCCAACTCAGAAAACACAGCGAGCCGAGCTCCGTGTTCAGAAGCCTTGCGGGTCGCCGCCACTATTTTTTCGAGATTCCCAGTGAAATCCCCGACCGTAGGATTGATCTGGGCCAGTGCGATCTTCACGCCTTCAGTTTAATCCACTGAAGCAAAACCCCGCCCAACTCGAGGCGGGGTTTGCCCGCTTGACGCCAATCTTAAGACCCGGTGCCTGAAAAGACCACGCCGATTGTCCGCACAATAATTTTCAGATCCAACCAGATGCTCCAGCTCTCGATATAAGTGACATCGAGCGACACGTAACTGTCAAACGATGGATCTTGCCGGCCCTGCACCTGCCATAAGCCCGTCACACCAGGCATTACATCTAGGCGCCGCAAGTGGTTGAGCTTGTACTCCTTTACCTCGCTGGCAATGGGCGGCCGCGGTCCAACCACACTCATGTCCCCGCGCAGAACATTCAGGAATTGGGGCAGTTCATCCAACGAATACTTGCGCAGAAAGCGTCCCAACTTGGTAAGGCGAGGGTCGTTAGTAATTTTGAAAAGTACTCCGTCGCGTTCATTCATGTGCATCACGTCCGCACGACGCGTCTCGGCATCACGCACCATGGTGCGGAATTTAAAGCAGCGAAACACGCGCCCTTTTTTGCCGATACGCTCCGAGGTATAGAACACCGGACCGCGCGACTCAAGCTTGATCGCGAGCGAGATCGCCAGCAGGAAAGGCGACAGCAACAACAACAGCATGGACGAGAAAACAAGGTCAAGCGCACGCTTCAAAATCAGCTCACCTTCGCGCACATGTCCACGATGCAGAGGAATGGTGGGGAACTGGCCGATGTATTCTATCGGGCTGTTCCAAGCCAGGCCATCGTATAAGTCAGGCACTACGCGGAGATCGACCCCGTGAATGCGCGCTTTCTCCAGCACATCCTGAACGATGCCCCGCTCGCAAGGCGTAGTGAAAAATATCTCGTCCACAAATTGCTTGCGCGCATCTTGGAACAACGTGTCCAAGGTGCCCACTACATCCCCAGAACTGGCATTGATGCGCGATGGGCTGCCCGGAAACTCCACAAATCCCTTGAACGTATATCCCAGGTGGCGAATACTCTCAAGGTGATGGCGCAGCGCGTGCGCTTCAGCCCCCGTCCCTACGATCAGCACATTGCGCGTATCCTGGCCACGCTCAAAACGGCGATAAAGCAGGCTGCGATAAATAAGTCGCCGCAAGCTCAGTGTGACCGTGATCAAACCCAGCGTAATGAGTACAACGCGCCGCGGAATATCTTCTGCCCGTACCAGGTAGAGCGTGCCGGTCAGCAGCAGGCCCGAGGTAAAACAGACCTGCACGCTGAGTCTTTGCTCGTGGAGGAAACTGCTCAGCCGCATTGGCGAATAGAGATTCAAGCGCTTGCTGGTCACGATCAGCGCTATGCCAAATCCGCACAGCATCGCCAGCAGGATCTCCATTGACCAGCCTTGGAAAAGGGTACCTCTGTAGAGATCTCTGGCGCCCGCCACCGGGCCCGTATTCCGCTCATAAATGGTTGCGACAACGGCTGACATCAGCACCGTGACCGCATCCAGAAACATCCATAGCTTTACTTTGCCGTGGGATGTGCGAGCCATATTTAACGCAGTTTGCCTGGTGCCCTCCCTTGAGGGAGAGACCGATGCCGATACCCGTTGCCAGAAATTAGATGTCGCCATACTTCAGCAGAAACCTCGGGTGCTCTGGTGCGACGGGTGAGAGTCGCAATTGTCAACTAGTTGGACCAGGCAAAAAACTGTATGCAAACCAGGGCTTTTTTGGCTGCTTTGGCTCTTAAATATGAAGCGAGAGTGACTTCTAAAGTTGTCTACGAAGCAACTACTCGCATTATCTCCATGAGATACATTTGAAGTTCTTACAACTGTATGCATGTTCAGGCAGTTAGGAATGCGGACGTCGTCGAACGTGAGTTCCCCGTGTCTTTGTCTAGAATCCAGAGCCGGCTTTGCATCAGCAGGGGGAAATCTTCAGCCGCCCTTTAACCAGTGTGGCAAGATATTGTCTAATTAGCAAGGTCAATTCCACCAAGGTGGGATTACAAATTCCGCTGCGGTCATGCCAAAGGTAACTCGTAAGCATCCAGGGTTAAAAACTGTTGAATATTCGCGTCCTCCGATGCGAGAAACGCTTGCAAAGGACCAAAAAATGCCGCCCGCCCGTCATGCAAAAACAGCACGCTGTCGGCCAATCGTTCAGCAAAACGCATGTCGTGCGTGACAACAATACTGGTAAATCCAAGTTGCTTTTTTAAGCGCTGAATGATCCCGCCCAGCCGGCGCGCAATGATCGGGTCGACCATGGTAGTCGGCTCGTCATAGAGCACCACTTCGGGCTGCGAAGCCAGCGCCCGGGCAATTGCGACGGCCCGCCTGCGACCCGTCGAGAGGCTTGCCGGCAGCGCGTCCGGTACGTCTTCAGCTCCAACCAGCCCGATGAGCCGGTCCACTACCTGCTGAATCTGGTCTTCGTCCATGCCACCGCGCTCGCGTAGGGGGAAAGCTACATTTTCGCGAACAGTCAGCGAATCGAACAGCGCTCCGTTTTGAAAGACCATGGTAACCCGTTTGCGAATCTGTTGCATGCCCTCTTCGGTGAGGCCATTGATTTCCTCTCCGTCCACCCGAATCGAGCCCACCTGCGGCTTTAAAAAACCCATTAGAATGCGCAGCGCCACCGACTTGCCCACGCCGCTGCGACCTAGAATGCAGAGGGTTTCGCCTCGATTCACTGTAAAGCTGACGTTGTCCAGCGTCTTGGTTTCGCCAAACCACATCGAGACGTGGCTAAACGAAATCATGGGCCACGACGACTGTTGCTGGCTGTCTTCGGACGGCAGCGGCTTGTCGCCCACAATGTCGGCGGCCAGCTCGGTGTCGATTACAGGTACCGACTCATCTATCCCGTCGGGAGGGTCTTTTGGCACCTCAGGCT
Organism: Acidobacteriaceae bacterium; assembly: GCA_025350325.1. GTDB lineage: Bacteria > Acidobacteriota > Terriglobia > Terriglobales > Acidobacteriaceae > Telmatobacter. The sequence goes on along the minus strand of JANXYB010000089.1, from coordinate 6,237 downwards.
CGAGAGCCGACTCCATACTTGAGGGCGCTTCCGGATCGGGCAGCGCTTCTGGCTTTGGCAACGCTTCTGGGTTGGGGGGCGTTTCAACCATGGCTGTCTTCAGCTTACTCGAATCGTTCGCCGCACCATTGCGTGTGCCCGTGCCAGGTCTTCCGGCGTGTTCACGTTGTGAAACCACTGCACTGCCGGAAGGCCCTCCGACTGCGACACCTGCCCAGCCTGCACCAGCATCTCCACGGGCAGCACGATTAAGTCTTTCCCGAGCGCGCTCGCTGCGGCCTGGAATCCAGCAAAACAGCCGCCCTCGCCCGCATCCAGCCGTGTCCTGAGGGAAGGCAATGCGATCCTGGAAACGACCGCCGGGAACGTCTGCGCGAATCCATTCACCGACACCAGCGTGATCAGCGAATCAGTCCCACACGCGTACTCCACCAAGAAGGTAAGCAGCGACGCCGGGATCAGGGGCATATCTACCGGCAAGAAGACCGCGAAGTCCCTCTCCGTCGCCGCCAGTCCCGCGCATATCCCCGCCAGCGGACCGCGCCGCCCATGTTCAATCGCGCTGTCGGGGATGACCGGCACGAAACCTTCGAGAGGTAGTCGATTCCCTGCAATTGATACCTCAAGTCCAGCTTTATAAAATACATCCACACTATTGAATAAGAGCGTCTTGCCACAAAACTTAACAAGCGCCTTGTCGGACCCCATCCGGCTCGAACGACCCCCAGCCAGTACGAATCCAGCCGCCCTAAGCTTCAAATCGCGACGAATCAACGCGCCGTTTCCTCCAGAAAACGGATCAGGGATTCAATGCCTAGCTCGAAGTTCCTGATGTTGAACTTCTCATTGGGCGCGTGAATGTTATCGTCCGGCAAGCCGAACCCCATCATCACGCTAGGCAATCCGAGGTGACGCCAAAAGTCGCCGACGATAGGGATCGATCCCCCCGACCGTATAAACACCGTTTCGCGGCCCCATACCTCGTGCAAAGCCCGCGTTGCCGCCTTGATGTACGGGTTATCGACGCGAATAAGGCATGGATCGCCTGAATGGATTAGCCGCACTTCCATGTCCACCCCAGCGGGGGCGATCTTTTTCACAAAGCTGCTGTATTGCTCAAAAGCCTTTTGCGGCGTCATCCCTGGCACCAGCCGCATTGAAACCTTGGCCACCGCTTTGGCCGGAATCACCGTCTTCGCGCCCGCCCCTATGAAGCCGCCCGGCATCCCATGCACTTCCAGAGTGGGCCGCGCCCAGGTCCGCTCCAAAACGCTGTAGCCTTCCTCGCCCACCAACTGCTTCGACCCCACTTCGGTTATGCGGTAGTGTTCCTCATCAAATGGCAGATTGCGCCAAGCCGACAACTCCTCAGGGCTAGGCGGAATAATGTCGTCGTAAAAACCAGGAATAAGAATGTGCCCGTTCTCGTCCTTGAGGCGCGCCAGTATCTGCGCCAGCGCCATGAAGGGGTTCGGTGCCGCGCCCCCATACATGCCGGAATGCAGGTCGGTCTTCGCCCCCCGCACTTCAATTTCGGTGTAGATCATCCCGCGCAGTCCTACGCAAAGGGTCGGCAGACCCGGCGCAAACAATTCCGTATCGGAAACCAGCGCAAAGTCCGCCTTTAATTCAGGCGGCTTCGAGGCCACATACTTCGCGATTCCCTCTCCGCCAACTTCCTCTTCACCCTCGAACAGCACGCGTACATTGATCGGGAGTTTGCCTTGCTCCGCCAGCAGTGACTCCAATGCCTTGACCTGCGCCCAAACCTGGCCCTTGTCGTCAACGGCGCCCCGCGCGTAGAGGTTGCCATTGCGCTCTTCCGGCTCAAACGGCGGCGAAAGCCATTCCTCGAGCGGATCGGTCGGCTGCACGTCGTAGTGGCCATAACAAAGCACAGTTGGCGTTGCGGTCGCCTGCAGCCAGTCCGCGTACACCAGCGGGTGACCCTCGGTCTCGAGGATGCGCACATTCTCCATGCCGATGCGCTTCAACTCGGCCGACAACATTTCTGCGGCGCGACGGCAGTCAGCCTTATGCTCGGGCAGCGTAGAAATCGAGGGGATGCGCAACAGAGCTTTCAATTCACTCAGAAAACGGGGCTGGTTCTGGCGTGCAAACGCTACCGCCGGTGAAGACATAAAGATCGCTCCTCTAAAATGGATTCACAGTCAAAACAAGAGTATAGGCGCTGCACCTCGTCCGCCCTTTGAAAGGTCTCCCTTTTGCAGAAGCAAGATCGCCGTCACCTGCTCTACCCATTGCGCATTTCTTTTTTCATTACTTTGGTTGTCTTGGTTGCAGTCACGTCCTCGGCTCAAACCCGGGCTGACAACCCCTACTACGCGCGCGTGAACACCTTCGGTATCTTCGGCGCTTATTCCAACGATTCGAGCCACATGCTACTGGGCTCCGCCGATAACCGGAAACTGCTCGATCTGGGGCTGAGCTACAGCCGGCGATTGATGCTCGGACACCTCGTAAACTGGCAATACAACGCCGAATTATTGCCCGTGGCGCTTGAGAGCGACCCGGTCGTCCATAAGGTTTTTAACCAGACCTTGCCGACTCCAATGATCTTCGTCCAAAACGACCGTCAAGTCAGTCCCTGCAGAGCCGGGTCAGGCAGCTACGACGATAAGTTCCCCGGCCTGACTTTCGCCGGAACCTTCGTCACAACCTGTACTCGTGACTGGACCATTGGCGAAGCCTTTTCCCCGGTTGGAATGCAATGGAATTTTTTTCCCCGACACAAGATTCAGCCAATGGTGATCGGTCATGGCGGCTACATGTACTCCACACGGACCATTCCGATCGACTACGCCGGTTCATTCAATTTCACCTTCGATGTAGGAGTGGGTGCTGAATTCTTTCGCAATCAGGCCAGGTCGATCCGCGTCGAGTATCGCTATCACCACATCTCCAACCACGACACCGGTAACTTGAATCCCGGCATCGACAACGGCCTGGTTCAAGCGACTTACAATTTCGGCCGCTAGTACCTGGATACTTTGGGATCGACCTCTGCCGACCATGCTTCAATGCCGCCGCGCAAAGACTGGACATTTCCAAAGCCTTGGTTGCGCATCCACACCGTCACGTTCATTGAACGCATTCCGTGGTGACACAAAACCACGAGATGCTCCTCGGGATCGAGTTCCTGGTGCGCGCGTGAGGGTACGTCTCCCATAGGCATCAGGACGCTGTGTTCGATGTGAGCTGTTTCAAACTCCCACGGCTCACGCACATCGATCAGCCTAGCCTTTTTTGCCGCCAGCAGAGCAGCCGCATCGGTCGGGGAAATTTCATAGTCAAGCATAGGATCAGTTTAGATTGTGCGCCGTAACCAGACCGTCGGCCATTGCCATGATTAAGTATAGATGCGTACCGGTCTATCATTCCCTGAGCTTCTTAGCTTCGTACTTCCTAACCCAACGATAGGGCAAAACGCCGACAATGCTCAAGGTATGCTGCCTCATGCGCAGCAACGAGTTCGACCACGCTCGTCCACAGCCACGTTGGGGCATCGAGACTTTTCCCATTGTGGCGTGTGAGCTTATCTAACCAAGTCTTACGCGTCGCTGTATCCATCTGACGAGCGTGGGCTCGGCCTACCACGCCAGCCATAAACCGCGCCGCCTCTACCGCTTCTTCCTGGGTGATCTGATCCAGGTCAAACTTCAAGTCTTGCGGGCGCAGCTCGCGGATTACTACCGATCTGCCTGCGAACTTCGCCGCAACCATCCGCTCGCCGAGGTAGGGCGATAGGGCGCATGCACCCTGCACTACCCTTTCGGCATAGTCTTTTGGAACCAGTGGCGACCTTTTCCCCGGTGCCGCCGCGTTGACTGCCTCTTTGATATCGATAAGACAGAAGGTCTTCCCCAGTCCCAGCAAAACCGCGTATCTAAGGCGTCCCAGCGAACTGCACCCTTTCATCCAATATGCCGCGTCAAGCACTTTGGCTTTGTGCTTCTTCGCCTCACCACGTAGGCAGGCAACCAGCACCTTGGCTTGCTTTGACTCGAAAAGTCTGCCGATCTCATCGCGCTCCTTTTTAGAGAGCGCCCAGAATTTGCGCCCCAGAGGGATCTTCGGACGAACATCTTCGATTCTTTCCGTGGCCAGGTGCCGCCATTTTCGCGACAGCGCTTCTTTGAGCACGATACGAACCGCTCGTACAGACTTTTTAGGCAGCGGCGGGTTTCGTCTCCCACGCTTCAAAGCGTTGCAATAGCCGGATATCACCTGCTCCAACATGAGGGCCGTCGTCACGCCTGGCAGGTCGGAGCTACGGGCAGCCATTGCCAGCGAGAGCGCCAAACGGACAAGGTCGTGAGCCGGGTTGCCAATCACCGTCTGATCGAGATCGCGTATCTCAATTTCGACTTCGCCTTCGGCGTTGGCAACCGGTCCAAGATTTCCGACGTGGCAGTCGCCGCAAATCCAGATCGGCGGACCCTCAGGCACCTTGCCTTTCGCCGTTTGCAGCCACTCATAAAATTTAGTGGTGCTTCCCCTGACGTACGCCTGTGCAGAGCTGGCCATCTTCAAGCGCTGTTGGCGCTGCAGGATTTCACTGCGCTGGCCCTCTTCGGGATGAGAAGACTTCATTCCGTAACCGTATCACTCAGGTCACCGACATCGGCCTAATCCGGTGAATGGATGAGCTCCTATACAACCTGCCGCAAACTTTGTGTCTAATTAGTTGTTTGCCTAGGAAGGGCACCAACTTGCGGAGGACAAGGAAAGGACGTGCCGCGGCAAAGCCGATCTTCGACGAAGCAGCGCGTCAACCGGAAACAGCAAAGGCACCCAAGACTGGCAAAGAAAAATATCCCGATAAGAAGAGCAAGGAAGATGAGCAAAAAGCCGCTCCCGAGCTGAGGAAGCGTGGCGCTCCGCAATCGATAATCGGCTCCACAATGGTGACGCCTCAATGAGCGAACTCCGTCGGACTCACCTCAAGCAATGAGTCATTCAGAACATTAGGCAACCTTACTAGCACCGCTGTTCTCAAACGATGAAATATTAGTACCCGGACGAATCCGCGTAGGGTGCTGCAACAAAATCAGTTTGAGAAAAGGAGAGAGAAATGTTTTTAGGTATAGGAGTGGTTTTGGTTTTGCTGTGGCTCGGGGGCTTCCTGATGTTCCACACGGCGGGCTTTCTGATTCATATCCTGCTTGTATTCGCTGTCATTTCCTTCGTGTTTCACTTCTTGCGGAGGAATACCACGGGTACTGTCTAACGATTGCAGCGAGGCGCCTCCCAAGGCAGCAGTCGGCAGGTGCCTGTTGCCCTGGCATCCCTGTTTCAATCGCGGCGACGAACACGCGGCTACCAACACGCAGCTACTAATTTTGTAACCTTACTTCTCGCACCCTGGTACGAGGGACGCCGCCCTCTGGCAGGATGCCAATCTCCAAACGAGCAGCCCTGCGCACGTGATACACGAGAGCTGGACGGAAGCAGACAACACACGTTCCGCCATTATGCCGCACACTTGGAAACACGATTCCATTGGACCCGCGCATCAGCAAGTCCACCGCCAATTGCTGCGAATCTCGATAGCATTGAGGAATTGGGGCGGGCTTGAGGTACTTTCGCAGCCTGGAGCTATTGCCGCGCAGATCGTGAAAATCCGCTGCGAAGTCGGCGAGGTAATCGTCGTACGTCGAGGTTTCTTCAAACTTCCAATCCACCTCTCGAAGCTGCTCGGTCTTGTGAAAGGCAACTTCAGCAATAGACGTTTCGCGTTCGAGACCCGCATACCAGGCGCCGCGCCTGCTGCTGTTGAATCTTCCGCCATCCGGTGCAGCATGGGTAAATGACGCGTTTACGATCTGGCTATACACGACGCCGTATAGCAATTCGTGAACGCTGATGTCTTGGAGCAGCCCCTCTTCTCCAAGTAGCCTGGCATTGGTCGCCCCGTCCAGTTCAATTAGGTCCCGCAACTCCCGATCTTTGTCGGTGAGCTGAGCGAGAACTGTTCCATCGGGGCTATATTTCGATGGGATCAGACGATGAGTGTCTGGGAAAGAACACTCGACGGCAGGCGGGGTCACTGGCCTCCGCGACGAGCGTCTAACAGCTGTCGCACCCCCACCATCCCCGGCTGACCAAGACGCAGAATGTATGCAAGAGGCGTCGAGCCGCGAAACATCGGGTTGCTGTTGGGCAGCTTTATCCATGCATCCGCGAGGCGCTGGCTATAGAGAATGTTGAGCGCCT
>JANXYB010000078.1 GCA_025350325.1 Acidobacteriaceae bacterium | reverse complement strand
CCTCGGGAGGAAGATTGGAACTCCATGCATGCCGCCGGTAAACGGTGTTCGGCTCACGGTACCTGCGGCCGTCGCGCCGGGAATGCTCCGGGCCGCCTCAATCATAGCTCTATGTTTCTCGACCGCTGCATCGCTTGCCTGCAGCGATTGTCCGTCGTCGCTCTCTGGATACTCCTTGGCAAGCTCGGGCGCAATCGCGTCCAAATTTTCTGTCGCCTGCTGCGGTGTGACTCCCGGCTTGAGCCGGCCTAATCACCGTGACAGCAATCGACGTCCGGCTATGCAGGTAGTCCCACCCTTCAACCTGCTCCTCGTTCACCATCGGCACCCAGTAGTCCGGCCACACGAACTGCTCCGTTCCGTGGAACCGGGCCGGAGTCACGCCTACCACCGTGAACGGACGGTTGTTGAGGTCGACGGTCGTCCCCACGACACCAGGATCGGCATGAAACGCGCTTCGCCACAGTGCATCGCTCAACACCACGTACGGAGTTGAATTTTGACCATGCTCGTCTGCTGCATGAAAGAATCGTCCTGCCTCCGGCTGCACCCCCAGCAGATCAAAATAATTGCCGCTGACCTCATCGCCATGGAGACTCATGACCGCATTACGCCAGACTAGGCTGGCGTGAGAATATCCATAGATCCCGGTTAACCCGCTGAAGGTAGTATTCCGGCGACTGAAGTCTAGAAAGGCTGGATACGACGTCGTCAGTAACCTCGCGCTCATCCACGCCTTGTGACGAAGTTGATACAGACTCTGTGGGTCCCTTACATCCAGCGGATGCAGCAGAACCGCATTCAACACTCCAAAGACGACCACGTTGGCACCAATCCCCAGCATCAGAGTCAGCACGGCTACCAACGTGAACGCGGGAGACTTTAGAAGGACGCGAAAAGCGTAACGAGCATCCATCAGGAGAGTCTCAACGAAGGGCAGTCCCGCTTCGGCGTGGTAACTTTCCCGAATTGCGTTCAAAGGGCCGAACCTCATACGTGCGTTGCGGCGCGCCTCATGGGCCGTCATACCGGCGCGAATGTTCTCTTCAGTCTGGGCCGCTAAATGCGACTCCATCTCTTCTCTCAGCCGCTCGTCACCGGACCTTTCATCGCCCGGACGCATGGTGATGAAGTTGAGAAGGCGTTTGCATAACCGACTCAGGAATTTCATGCTAGATCCTGCGCTTTCACTTCAAAGAAGCGCGCGATGATCGCCGCCGTCTGCTCCCAATCGCGTTTTTCAGCTTCGAGCAATTTGTGCCCTGTACGGGTCAGCCGATAAAAGCGCGCTCTGCGGTTGTTTTCAGAAGAGCCCCACTGCGATGCGATGGCGCCCTCCTGCTCTAGCCTGAGCAGGACGGGGTAAAGCGTACCCTGATTAACCGACAGCAGGTCGCCGCTGATCTGCTCGATGCGTCGGGCGATGCCATACCCGTGCATCGGCCCGAGAACGTCTATGGTCTTGAGGATCATCAGGGCCACAGTTCCCTGCTGGACATCGTTTTTCTGTTTTGTGCCGGGTCGTGCGATAGGACAGTCCTTTTGGTTACCAATAGGAGGATGACATAGTTCCATTGGGAAACCAACAGGGGGCTGGCGATGGCAATCGACGGCCTATGGAAATGCAGGACGAAAAAAAAGAATGCCCCGGCAAAGTCATTCCGAGGCATTCTGCAAAAGGCGTTATTACTCGTTAGCGGAATTAGACAACGTTGATGGCGCCGTTGAGGCCTTTGGGGAAGAAGCCGCCGCGGCTGGTGCCCGGCGTGCTCTTGCCGTAGACAATCGACAGCACCTGGCTCGGCGTGCGTGAAACGGCCAGGCCTTGTGAATCGTTGGTGTACATGTGCGTTCCCGAAGGCGGCGGCAGGATGTCGAGCGCATCGATCTTCATGGTCGGCACCTTGTAGACATCGCAGAAGAGACGAATGTTGCCGGTGTGCTCGGCTTCAACGATGAGAATCTTGGCGGCCACCAGCAAATATGCCTTGTTTGCGATGGACGGAGCCGCGCCGGCATACGCCGACTCGCCGGTCTGCTCGAGCGCGCGCGCTGCAGCAATGAACAAGTTGTAATTGGAAATCTTTCCCAGAGCATCCAGATTGATTTCCGGCTTTGCCACGGCGGCACTACCGAGCGCGGCGCGCAGATAGCGCACGTGATATTGCTCGGTGAGCATCAGGCCTTGCGCGCTCATTTGCAGTTGGGCTGCCAGGGGCCCTCCGAATGTGATCTTCTGCCCGCCAGTGGTTGGCCCGTACGACCCGGTTCCACTCACCGGGACCCCGACCTGCTCAATCGTCTTGCCCATCACTGCCATGGTGTAGAACTCAGCCTCGAGGTATTCCAGGTTGAGCGCGAAGTTTAAGATATCGACGTCGGTCAGCGCCGCAGCAGAAACATGGGGAAGGTCGAGTCCGAGCACTTTTGCGCCGGGCATTTCATCGGTCAAGCCCAAGCGGCTGCCAAGGATCGTCGCGCTAAGCAAGCCGACACCAGTTACGCCAGCGCCGCGCAAAAACTTGCGCCGCTCGCTTACCCATTCAGTCCGTTCGTGATTCAATTCCTGGTTCTTCACTACATCTTCATTTTTCATAAGACCTCCGGATCAGGGGTTAAGGGTTCAGGTCGCTAATCCTGACTGCTTGGAAGCCAGTCAGACGGATACATACAACGGGGGAAGACTGATGAGTGACCGGCAAACGCAGGTTTGAACGTATCGCTTGAGAATGACTTGCAATCTGCCGCAGCATCGAATGCATCTTGTCGTCCTCAAAATGACTCTTGCGTCTGCATACTGCATTTGAGCTAAAGATCATCCCAGGGGATGGCTTCCGAGAGTGCTTCGTCCGATGGACACTTGTGGCCTGTGAAAAGTACGTGCACCAATCGCAAGTCGAACAGCTGGAATTTTCGGCGTTGTTGCGCTTCAGCCCAGTTGCATACAACGGGCTGATGTGGGAACGGATTCCGTCACGAAATGGATTTCAAGAATTTAGTATTTTTGTTGGAGCGATTCTGGAATCTAGCTGTGGCGCGAGCGCAAGGTGACCTTGAACAATTTTTTGTACATAGCTCAAGGCCCACTCCTGTTTATTCCTCAATCAGAGAACGACCACTTAATAACGACCTAGCTCTTCTCATGGAGCCTTTTCAGAACGGTAAAAGCTACTCTCGAAATACCCTATGTGCCCCGTCACCGGAAGTCTGGCATGATTTCACAGAAGCAACGTATAAATATCTGAGTCCTGATGAGCGCGTCGGCGCTTGATGTCAAATGAGGCATGAAGCGACATCTCGAAAACATTTGCGAGACACATTGCTAGCAGCGAAGAAGAAACGAATCGTCACCGACCAACGTCTCCAACCCGTTACTTTCAATGTCAGCGCAACAGAGGAGAGACTATGACCTTACTCAAACGGCGTTCCTTTCTTCAACTGGTCGCCGCCGCACTTCCTTCAAGTCTTTTTGCCGCGACGACTTCTACACAGTCTCCGACTTCAACCCACGGCCCGGATGCTCCAGTCGCCACTACGGTTGGCGCGGGCGAAGATCGGTATGCCTTCAAGCGAGTCATTCCGAACGGTACCTCAACCTTCAAAGTCTCCTCAAAAGATTGTCGAGGCGATTTTTTCGCTATGGAACATCATCACACCGCAAAGGGCGGCCCTCCACGCCATCTCCACCACAACCAGGACGAATGGTTTTACGTCATCGAAGGCGAGTACATCGTGGAGGTGGGAACCCAGATTCACCGCCTCAAGGCAGGCGACTCGATCCTCGGTCCTCGCGAGGTTTCCCATGCCTTCGCCTTCGTAGGAGAAACTACTGGCCGCTTTTTAATCACCTACGCACCCGCTGGAAAGATGGAGGAATTCTTTGACTCCCAGGACAAAGCGGGCGGGCGCTCCGTTGTGAAGGACGCCAAGACGTTGCACGCCTACGGCATGGAGCTTCTGGGACCACCTCTATCCGTCACTTAGGCCAGGCAAGGTTGCCATGACTGTTATTCGCGATGGGAAGTCCAGCGAACTCCGCCGGCGTATGTCGGATGGTAGTACTCGCGTTGAACAACATACTTAGGGCTGCCGTTATAGAAGCCGAAGACTTCATTGTTCAGGTTCAGTCCATATGCATAGACCTGCAAGCCGAAAGGTAGCGAGTAACTGGCTTGCGTGTCGAACTGATAATGTCCGTACAAATAGTTATCGCCTAGTGGTCCGTTGAGGCCAACCGCATCTGCACCATCTTGCCATTGGTACGCATAAATCATGGCGTCGTCATAGCTCATTCCAACGCGCATCGAGAAGCGTCTGGCATCGAAGGTGGGACTGATGTTCCAGGCATTCGGCGCGTCGCGCAGCAGCGCGGGCTGATCTGAACGGCCAGGAAGATCGCGCGCCTTTGACGCCGTGCGACTGTAATTCGCCGACAGGCCCATCCCGCCCAATGGACCGGGCAAGTAGGACATCCGCTGCTGAAACCCAATCTCGAACCCTTGCACATAGGCGCTGCCGGCATTCACAGGTTGGCTTACAAGCACCTTTGTGCCGGCTGGGACGTGAGGAAATGTCTGGGTGGAATAAAACTGCTCAAAGGCGATGGGGTTGGTGAGGTCTTTGTAAAAGTAGCCCGCCTGCAACAGGCCTGTGTGACTGAAAGTGCGTTCATAAAGTAAGTCGTAATTGTTGGCCATCTCAGCCTTGAGGTTTGGGTTGCCGAGGCTGATCGTAATCGGTGTCTGGTTCAGAGTCGGCTGGCTGACGGCCGCGGATAGATCCTGCGGGTTAGGCCGCGAGAGACCGCGCCCATAAACCAGGCGCAGGTCGGAGTTTTTGTCGAGCGCGAACCGGAGCGAAGCGCTGGGCAACACGTTCACATAGTCTCCCCCGGCGTGGTAGGACTCTGTGTTCAGCGTCGAGTCGAAGCTGAGGGTGTCAACATGCGTTGCTTCAAATCGAACTCCGGTCACTAAACGAACGCGACTTGCCAGTTCGATCGTATTCATCAGATACCCGGCGGGGATGCGCTCAATAAGGTCGTAGTTGTTGGAGTTGGGCCTCGAGTCTGTATTCAGCGTAAGTTGACCCTGATTTTTTAAAACCCACTCGTACACCTTGGCCCAGTCGGTATAAGTGCCTGCGGGATAGGTCTTGTCGTAGTAGTTAGGGTTAGTGAAATTACTGTTCCACTCTGGATGCGCCGCATCGGGTATCGGAATCGGATCTCCATTTGTGTCGGTCGGCGTGGTCCAGAATTTGCTGTAGGTGTTGTCGAATTTGTGTGCGTTGCGAATCTTGCCGCCGAATTCAAACGTGCCGTAGCGCGTGCCGAGATGGTATTGCTTGCCAAAGGAGGCCGCGCCTTGCAGATTGAGTTGTACGCTCTGACCGAATGTAGGTAGGTGGAGCCCGGTCAAGCCGTAGTTGTTGCGGTCGGTCACATTGTCGGCCCCGGTGCCGAAGCAGCCGCTCCAGCCTGGCCGATATACGCTCGTTGCGAGGGATTGGTTGTTTACGCAGTTGATGTTGGGATCACCTGTCCACGCATAGTTTGCACCCCCATAGCCGCCCTTTGAGCGAGCACGCGAAACGGCAACGGTCCAGGTGAGCCATGAGGAGCTGAACATGTGCTTGCCTTCGAGGGCCAGGCTCGCGATCACCATATTAGGACGGCGGCGAGACTGTCCCGTTCGAGGAAGGCCGCCGTCAACCAGGGTGTGTATCTGATCGTCGCCCCAATTGCGAAAGTTGCTGTAGAGACCGCGAAGAGAAACGCTCGAACCTTGTCCCAAGTTGTAATCGATGCTGCCGGTCGCGCCCCAACGCGTGCGGTCGTACACGTAATTTCTAAGATCCTGAGAGTCGTAATGGGGGGTGGCGCTGCCCGCGGTCGGAGTGGGCTCCATGTCGTCGATGCCGCGACCGTTGTAGTCGTAGCTGCCGCCGATCAAGACGCCCAGCTTCTTGTTGGCCCCGAACCGCTGTCCGATCGTGCCGCCCATTTGGTCTGCCTGGCGGCCATTGTCAATGGGCGTATATCCGCCCACACCGTATAGGATCAGCGTCGGTTGATCCGCCGCAGTCTTGGTGACCAGGTTGACTGAGCCGCCGATGCCGTCGGCGTCGATGTTGGCCTGCAGGGTCTTGTTAATCTCAACCGAATCGACAAGATCGGATGCGATGGTGTCGAGCTTGATCTGACGTACCCCGGATTCAGGAGACGGGATGGTCACACCGTCCACCATAGTATTGCTCAAGCGAGGTTCGGTGCCGCGAATCTGCACGTACTTTCCTTCGCCCTCGTCTCGTTCAATGGTGACCGAGGCCATACGGCCAAGCGCATCAGCGATGTTGGCGTTGGGTAAGGAAACAATCACTTCGGCAGGCAGGACCTGCAGTATATTCTCAGCCGCAAGCGTGCGGTTGATTGCTTCAGCCTCGCCAAATGGGCGATCGGCACTTACGATGACCTCGTCGCTTGCACTTTCAACTTTGAGGACGGCGTCAACACGAGCGGTCTGGCCGGCGACAACCGTCACGGTGCTATTGAAAGGAGCGAAACCGACGTAAGAGATGGTCACGGAGTATGTACCCGGAACCACGTCGGTGATGTTGAAGTCTCCTTGGCCGCTGGTCGTCACCCGCCTGAGTTGGGGATGCATTTCAACCTTGGCACCCTGCAGAACAGCGCCTGCGGAATCCCTAACTGTGCCGCCCATGATGCCCTTGCCCGCTTGGCCAACGCCTGCAACCGAAGCCGTTAAACCGAGAAGAAAAATTGAAATCGAAAGCAGGTATTTACGCATGGCTCTCCTAATCCCGGCGTTGCGCCGGCAACCAAACAAAATTGAAACCCATTGGCCGAACTACTCTGCCTCGTAGGTTAGGAGCCTTTCTTAAAGGTTTGTTAACGATGCGATGAATAATCTGTAACATTGCGATGCGGAGACTTTCACATACGGCGGTGTCGCCCGCCCATATGCGGGCATTCAACGCGCATCGTCGATTGATGGCCTCGGACGCACTACGCTAACTCGGCGGGCAACCGGAAGGCGGCGTCGACCCCATGGAGTATGAGGAAAGTGTGACGTCTTGAGCCGGTGAGAAGCTGTCAAAATCGCAAGATATTCTTACCGATTTAACATCTGCCATTGCGCGCTTTTATTGATTGAAGCCACTTGAGGGGTGCTTTGGATTTACACCAATTCCAACACTGCTATTGGAACGACAGTTCGCGATTGAGCTAATCTTCCTGCTCAAAGCGACGCAAACGCTTGGCCAGGGCCCATTTCAATTCGTCGATTCCTTGACCCGTAACGGCGGAGATGGCGTGGAATTCCAGCTTGCGGCGCTTGACGTGCGCGGCCAGCTTTTTAAGCTTTTCAGGGTTGGCAGAATCGATCTTGGTGGCGGCCACGATCATCGGCTTCTGATCCAGACCATTGCCAAAGCTTTCAAGTTCCTTGTTGATCACTTTGAAGTCTTCTATGGGATCGGGCCGACCGGAGGCGTCGGAAACGTCAACCAGGTGAACCAGCAGCCGGGTACGCTCGATGTGGCGCAAAAACTGTGTGCCAAGCCCCGATCCGAGGTGCGCGCCCTCAATGAGGCCCGGCATGTCGGCCACAACGAAAGACTCCAAGTTTGGTTCTTCGCCGACCGTGACGACGCCGAGGTTGGGCTCAAGCGTTGTAAATGGGTAGTCGGCAATCTTGGGCTTGGCGGCGGAGATGCGCGCGATGAGGGTAGATTTTCCAGCATTGGGATACCCGACCAAGCCGACATCGGCGAGCAGTTTGAGTTCCAGACGGTAGGCGCGTTCCTCGCCGGCTCGCCCTAGTTCGTGTTCGCGTGGCGCCTGGTGGGTGCTGGTGGCAAAGTGCTGGTTGCCGCGGCCTCCCCGGCCGCCTTTGGCGACGATCAAACGCTCGTCCGGCTCAGCGAAGTCGTGCACCAACTCGCCCGTGACCTGGTCGTAAAGCGCGGTGCCGACGGGCACTTGCAGGATGGTCGACTCGCCATCGAGTCCACTGCAATTGGAGCCCATGCCGTGCTGGCCGCGCTGCCCCTTATGTTCAGGGTTATAGCGGAAATGAATCAGGGTATTGTGGCGCTGCGACGAGACCATGATGACGTCTCCGCCTCGCCCGCCGTCGCCGCCCGAGGGGCCGCCCCGGGGAACAAACTTCTCGCGCCGAAAGGCCATACAGCCATTGCCGCCATCGCCGGCTTTTACGCGAATTCTTGCTTCATCGATAAACATGACATAACCAGATCAGGAGGGATGGGCAGGTGCAAAATGCCGTACGGGCCGGATCGAATCCGACAAGCCGTCTTCTCAGTCTATCGAACCGGGCTGGACGCATCGAGGCAATCGCGACCGGAGCTGCGCAACCCCTTGTCAGATGTGCTAAATATCACCTGATCTTTCCTGAATAAGCGCTAAAATCGATTGCAACTACACCGCAGGGGAAATGAATGGCGCAAAACGGGAACCTTCCCGCTTTCGTCTTCAGCAAAGCCATCGCCGGTTTTGGGTCAGCCACGGGCGACTCATGTGGTGAATTATTGCTCTCGAAGACCACCCGCAGGCTGGTTGCAATGGCAGCGCGATTCTGGACAAAGGCGCTTACGATAGTCGCGCTGCTGATGCTGATCGGCAATGCTGGGACGGGGCTTGCGCAATTAAAGGGTGTCGGCTCGTTGTCTGGAAAACTCACGGACACGTATTCCAAGCCTCTCGAAAATGTCACTGTGACGGTGCGCAATGCGGTCACCGGTGTTGAGGCGGCGACCCGAACGGCCAAGGGTGGGATGTACCGGTTTACCGGACTGGGCCCAGGCGAATACAGGCTGCGGGCCGAGAGCGCCGAGGGGGCCGGTCAGGTGGACGGCATCGTGGTATCGCTCGGCCATGAGGCGCGGGTCCAGACCGCAATCGAGCTAAAGCGCCCGCCTGAGCCGTTACTGGCGGTTGGTGCTGGCCCTGAGAGGATCCATGACGAGGTACCGACGGCTAGTGCCGCAGTTAGCTTGACTGCGCCGACGATCTCGCGAGCGGTCATTGAACTCACCGCGACCCAATTGCCGGCTCGCCTCAGAGGTATCGCTGTGCGCCTGGAGATTACGCAGCCTGCGATTTCAATTGTGAACCTTGAACTTGCCTCGGAGCCGTTGGTAAATCTCGTCCTCAGTGAGACGCCGAGTTTGCAGCCGGCAGTCGCAAAGGTGACAGATGTAGATCAGCGCACATTGGAAATCGCTTCGGCAGATAGGCCATCGGCAGTGGCAGACGCCGAACAGCGGCGTGCCACCGTTCGCCCAATTGCTGAACGTGCGATTGCTAATCAACTGATCGCTGCGGCCTCTGGCGGACCTCATCCGGCCACGGTGATTCTCGCGCCCAGCCTCGTTGCAGGCGGCGCTCTCCCACGCGCGCACGTGAAGATCGTCTCTAATTCTTTGGGGTCTGCTCTCGTTGAACTTGGCCTGATTGAGGCGAACCTGAGGCTCGTTAAGGCGCGCCACCCCGCACAACTGTCTGCTGTCCGCTTTGAGACAAGCGCATCGGCGCCGGAGACGCTCACCGCGAGCGAATTGCAAGCGCTTCCGGTGAGCGGACGCAACTGGCAGACTTTCGTGCTCGATACGCCGCCCGGTGCAGTATTAGCTGACGCAGACGAAGGGCGAGGGTCGGGCCGTGTGGACCAGGCGACGACCGTCGACGGCTCGAGCATTGGCTTAGCGTTTGGCGGCACCGGTGTCGGCCGTGGCGCAGGTCGGGCCGCTTCGCTCATCGGACCGGCGGCGAGTGAATCGGGCATCCGCGAGGTTAGGTCGCAGGGTATAGTTGGTGGTTCCTCTGCGATCCGGGCGACGCTTAGCCATACAGATATTTCAACGCAGCATGGCGCGGACGTACTGCACGGTCAGGTGTTTATTTTTGAAAAGCAGAATGTATGGGGCGCCAAGAATCCATTCACGCAATGGGTCAAAGAGTCTGCGCCCGCCACACCCGACACCACGCCTACGTTTGTGGGGCAGCCCTATTCGCCGAGTAATCGTGAAGCGACACTGGGTGCCGGGATCGGGGGCGCGCTTCGGCGTGACAAGCTGTTTTGGTTTGCCTCACTCGACAGCGATGAGCGCGACCATCCCGGCGTTTCTTCGGTCAAGCACCCTGAGAGTTTTTTCGCGCAGCCGTCGAACGATCAGATGCAGGTGCTGAGCGCGCGGTTGGGTCTGAGCAGCGTCGATCCCGTAAGTGAAGGGATTGGAGCCTACTCCAAGATGCTTGAGACTT
Organism: Acidobacteriaceae bacterium; assembly: GCA_025350325.1. Taxonomy (GTDB): domain Bacteria; phylum Acidobacteriota; class Terriglobia; order Terriglobales; family Acidobacteriaceae; genus Telmatobacter. The sequence goes on along the minus strand of JANXYB010000078.1, from coordinate 103,806 downwards.
TGTCGGGACTGCTCGGCCCAGCGACTCGCACGTCATCGCAATGGAGTGGGTTCGCGCGCATTGATTGGACAGCCGCTGAGCGACACCGTTTCACGCTGGAAGGAACGGGTGCGCGCCTCGACGCACCCGGCGGTGGGCTTACCGCCGCCTCTGAGAATTACGGGACGCACAGCTTCGGATCGAGCCGTGCCCGCGAAGAATGGGTGTTGGGGCGTTGGGAAGCATTTCTCACATCGAACCTGTTGGCTGTTACGCAGGCTTCGTTTGGGCGGCAGATCACAAATGCTGATGCGGCGAGCCCTTCAACTTACGAACAAACGCTCAACGTGAACGGGTGGGGACAGTTGCCGCAAATCGTTGTCGATTCCCGCTACGGATTCAGTATCGGCAATCCAGCGCGCTTCGGCACCGGCAGCTATCCCGATGAGCGTCTCTTTAAGGGGCAAGAGCAACTGAGTTGGGTGCACAGCGCCCTGCTGCTCAACGCGGGAATTGAAATCAATCACAATACAGATGCAACCAGCCGGTTGCTCAATCAGACGGGGACGTATCACTACTCCAGCGTAGAAAATTTTGTGTCGGATGCATTGGCTTTCGAAAGTTTTGGCTTCAATGGCCAGTTGAATCCAATGCAACAACATAACTGTGACGAGACCGGAAGGGTGTGGCGCGATTCGACGCAGGTGCTGCACGGCCTTGGATACTTGCCTTGCTACTCGTATTACACACAGACCATGGGGCCAAGCAACTGGTGGCTCAATACCAATGATTGGGCCGCTTATGGCACGTCGCAATGGCAGCCTAAAAAGCGGTTAGTGCTCTCTCTCGCCATGCGCTGGGATCGCGAGCAGTTGCCTCGGTCGATCGCCGCGCTCAATAATCCCAAATTGCCGCTTACGCAGCAACTGCCGAGCCTGGGAAATAACTGGGGGCCGCGTGCCAGTTTTGCGTGGGGCTCGGGGGAGAGCCATTGGCCTTTGTTGCGCGTGGGCTACGGCATGTATTTCGGCCGCACTCCTAACATGCTCGTAGAGACGGCGCTAACTCAGACCGGTTCGTTCAAAGGAGATCTGCGGTTCTTCATGCGGCCTACGGACAATCTGCGCGGCGGCGGTGCTCCGCCGTTCCCTTATGTGCTGGCCGGAGAGCCCTCGAGTGTAGTGAAGCCGGGCGTGGTGGAATTTGCCCCGGGTTTTCGCAACGGCGAGATACACCAGGCAGAGGCCGCGGTGGAAGAGACCCTGCCGGGCCACGTGAGGCTGATTGCGAGTACGGCAGTGAGTCTTGGTCGCCGTTTGCCGGTTACGGTTGACGCCAACATAGATCCCACGCTGAACCCGCAAACTATAACCTATGCAATTGTGGACGGCAACCGGTCGGGACCAATCAATACGTCGAAAATCACAGTGCCGTTCTACGCCTCGTGGCCATCGCCAAGTTCGCCGACTGGTTACGGAGGACGTCTGAATCCCGACTATCAGCAGGTTACCGAAATTTCGAGCCGCGCCAATTCTACATACGAGGCTGCAACGGTGCATCTTTCGCGCTCGGCTCGAGGGCTCGCGTTCCACGTGAAATATACGTATGCGCATGCCATGGACTGGAATCCCAACGAAAGCGCGCAGGCTAGTGGCGGCAGCATGCTTGACCCCGGAAATTTTGCGCAGGAGTACGGCACCAGCAACCTCGATATTCGCCATTCACTTTCCGGCGCCATGATTTTAGCGCCGCAGTGGAAGTTAGCCAATCCGTTGGGGCGATTGAGCAACGGGTGGATGATTTCAGGGATCGGGCGATTTCACAGTGGCCTGCCTTACTCGATGCGTGCCGGCGGTTCTCTGGCCAAGGAATTCGGTGGGGATGGTGCGCCGATCGTGGCGCTTGGAAGCGGCATGAACGGCTACGGCGGCGATAATCGGGTTTATGGCGTGGGACGTAATACATATCGCTATCCAGCGACATGGAAGGCCGACCTTCGACTCAGCAAAAAGTTCAATCTGGGCCATATGCGGCAGCTTGAGTTGCTGGCGGAAAGCTTCAACTTTTTCAATCACCAGAATGTAACGGCGATCGAAACAACCGGCTACTCAATTGAATCGGGCAGCGTGCACGGAGGCCTGCCTACGCTCAACTTCATGACCGGGCTCAAAAAGGGAAAAACAGAATTCGGCCAGCCTTTGAGCATTAACGCCGTCGATTCTTATCGCGAGCGGCAATTTCAATTTGGCACGCGCTTCAGGTTCTAGCGCGCAGTATCCTGACCGCAGAACGGATCGGGAACAACGTTTTTACCATCGAGCGAAAAGCAGACGGCGCCGTTTATATCCGTGACGTAGGTGCGGGTTCTCGCTGCTTCGAGCGCGGTGAGGATCTCCTGACGCGGATGTCCGTAGCGATTATGAAGACCGCAAGAGATGACAGCAAACTGCGGCGCAACGCGAGCTAAAAATTCAGGCTTCGTCGATGAGGCACTGCCGTGATGAGCAACTTTGAGCAGCGTACTTTGTAGATAGGCCTCAGAGAGCATGGCCTGCTCGATCGGCGCCTCTGCATCGCCTTCCAGCAAGACCGAAGTCTTACCATAGGCGACATGTAGCACCAGCGAGTCGTTGTTGGCCGGCTCCGCGCCGGGCTGGTAATCGCGGAACGGAGCCAGAACATCGACCCTCGCATTGCCCAGCGCAAAGTCGTCGCCTGCACTGAGTGTACGCAGGCGCACATTTAGGTTTGCAGCCTCGTCGAGTAATGCGGTGTATGGCGCCACGGACGGATTATTTCCGACCCACAATTCAGCCGGTTTGAAATTGCGCAACACTGCAGGAAGGCCGCCCATGTGGTCGGAATGCGCATGGCTCAAGGCCACTGCATCGAGATGGCGAATGCCCCGCGCCCAGAGCGCCTGCGAAACGACTTCTTCTCCAATGTCGAATTCCTGCGGTGCCTGGCGCGGCCCTCCGCCAAAGCCCCCGCCGTCGACGAGCAGGGTCTTGCCGTCGGGCGTGATGAGCAGCAGAGCATCGCCCTGGCCGACGTCGATGGCTTCGACCAGCAATGCATTTTTTGGATGCTGTAGCGGCCGGGGCACGACGACAGCAAGAGCCGCAAGCACTAAAGCACTGCACGCGGCGAGGAGAAGCCATCGCTGTTCCCTAACATTGGCGCGCCTGGCGAGCACGATGGCAGCGGCCAGCAGTGCACAAAATGTCAACGATTGGATTAAGAGTGGAGCGGGAAGGCGCAGATCCCCCAGTGCGAGCGAACTGAAGTGATGCACTAGTCCTACGCCGATGTGAAGAAGCAGCGCGGCCAGCATTGCAGGAGCAGTGGCCGCTGCGGGCCACACGAACAACATCACCAGCGTAAGCAGCGCCGCGGGCATGAGAACTAAGAGCAGCGGGAGGATGAAGATATTGACGGGCAGCGCCAGAAGCGTGATGCGATGAAAGTAGAGTGCCATGGGCAGCGTCATCGCCAACTCCACCACGATTGAGACGACCAGCACTTCAACCAGGCGCAGGGTTGACTTCACAAGCCACGGAAAAATACTCCAGGCCATGCGCGCCGATAGAGCCTTATGCAAGGCAGATGCGACCATGCGCAGTACGATTCTGAACTCGGCTAATTGCGGCGTCAGCTTGATGTCTATCGCAGTGAGACGAAGGTCGCGCGTAGCGTTCACGTAGGGGTGTACAGTTTTCTGAAGCAGCGGAGCGGCGATGCCTCCGATTGCTACAACGGCAAGCAAAGTCATCTGCAGGCTTGACTCAAAGAGGCTGCGCGGGCTCATCGCCAGCAGGCAGAGCGAGGCAAATCCAATCGTGTTGAGCGCATTGCGCCGGCGATAGAAGAGGGTTCCGAGCAGATAGAGCGTAATCATCAGCAGGGAGCGCTGTACTGGCGTTGCGAAGCCGGTGAACAACGCGTATGCGGCCGACGCGATGATGGTGGCGATGGTTGCGGGTACACGTGGCAAGTGCAAACGGCGCGCGATCCAGAAAAAACATCCGGCGAGAATAGCGAGATGAAAACCGGAAACGACCAGCATGTGGAACGATCCCGTACGTTCAAATCCAATGCGCAATGAGCGCGTCAGGTACGTGCGATCCCCCGTCGCCATGGCCGCGAGCATGATGGCGTCGTCCTCAGTGAGACGAAGCGGCGCAGGCAGCCCGCGCATCGCGGCGGGCAGTGCCAGCAGGCGAGCGCTCGACGCATGCTGCCAACCGGCGAGACGGCACGCGAAAGATGCGACGGTCGGCCTGTCTAGACTCTCTACGCGATCAATCTTGACCGATGCCGTCGATGAAATGCCTTGCTCAAGCAGATAATCGGTTCGACTAAAGACGCCGGGGTCACGGTATATCTCCGGCGTGAGCAACCGAACGGTTGCACGAATTTGCTCGCCACATCGCAAAGCTGGTGGTACCGCGGCACCATAAGGTTGCTGCGGCCACTTCACCGTGAAGCGCACACCGCCCGTCATCGGGGACGGCGTATCCGCTTCATCGGTGACTAGCTCAATATTCGTTATGTGCAGATCGATACGTTGCGTGGGTGCGATTTGTGAAAGCTCATCGACGTTTTGTTCTAACTCTCCGCGCACGGGTTCAGCGTCTGCGATGGTGCCCTCTACGGTGCGCAGCAATCCGTCGGAGAGTGCGACGACGCCGTGCGAGGGTGCAGGACGCGGCTCCATCTCTGCGCACCAGACGCCCAGCAGGCACCACAGCACTGCGAGGGGTAGCCAGACAATGCGTTGTGCGCGCAACGCAGCAATGCCGCAAAGCAAAGAGACTGGCCCAAGAGCAACGAGTACAAAACTGGGGCGCAGCCAAACAGTATGCGCGAATGCAATGCCAATTGCGAAGAGCCACGCTGCGTGCAACAGCGGCACCGCCGTCAGTGCCGTCGCGACGTGACTCGAAGGCCCGGAATTGGTCAGTTCCGCGTGCATCGCACCTGAATTTGGAAAAGCATCTATGGCCGTCAAGCCTATCAGGATCGATGCAAGTGCACTACTGTTTCAAGATGAAAGGTTTGCGGAAAGAGATCTGTGAGAGCGAGCGATCCAATCGCGTATCCCGAACCGATGAGAGCGCGCAAGTCTCGAGCCAGCGTTGCGGGATCACACGAAACGTACGTAAGGGAAGGCGCTGCAATGGTCGAAAGCAACGACGTGATCTCGGCACCCAGGCCTGTGCGTGGCGGGTCGACCACAATCAGGTCAGGCCGTTGGGTCTTGTTATGCCGCAGAAATGCGAGTGTTTCAGCGCTCACTCCAGTACCGGTGGTTCCGTGCAAATTATGCTCAAGCGCAGCCGTCGCCGCAGGTGCGGATTCGACGGCCACAACCTTGGTGAAGCGGGATGACAGCGCACGGGCAAATAGACCGACGCCCGCGAACAAGTCCCAGGCCAACTCGCCGCTCGATGCCGCCGCGACGCGTTCGACCAGAGAATCTACAAGCCAACGGTTCACTTGGAAAAACGCTCCGTGATCCACGCGAAAGTCAAATCCAGAGGCGCTGTATGTGAGCGAATTTGCGCCCCACCGCGCAATCGTGCGCAGAGACTGCGGCCTTCGCTTTTCGGCTAGGTAATCAACAACGAGCTCCGCGCCTCGCAATGCCGGCACCTGTTCAGCGAGAGCATGCGCGAACTCGTCGAAGCGCAGATTGGCCGGGTGATGGGGAATAAAAACGCTAACCAGTAATGCCGATTCATCTGCGTTGCAAAACAACGCGATTTCAGTTGGCCGTAATGCGGGCGCTAATGCCCGCCAAAGCTCGGCTGCAGCGCGCGCCGCCCGTACCAGCAACGGCGCAGCAATCGGACACTCAGAAATGGGGATCACACTGTGGGAGCGACGCGCGCGGTAGCCAACGTTGCCGGCGACATCAAACGCCATGCGGACGCGATTTCGATAACCCCACGGTTCGCCGGATTGTATGTCTATAGTCTCAGGTGCTTTTACGCCGCCGCGCTCCAGCGTTTCACGCAGAATTAAGTGCTTGATTTCGAGTTGTGTCGCGTAATTGGCGTGCTGATAGTGACACCCACCGCAAGCGTCAAAGTGGCGACAACCCGGAGAAACACGCTGCGGCGCGGTGCCGATGAGTTGATCCACTTCGGCAGTCGCGTAGCCGCGCTTGTCTTGGACGATGCGGACGAGAGCTTGTTCACCGGGCAGCGTGAGCGGCACAAAGACGGCCTTGCCTTCGACGCGCGCTAGAAATGCGCCACCATAAATTGGCTTTTCAATCTGCACGCGTTGCGAGGAATTGAATTGCGATGGTTGAGGCTGCGTCGGCTTCATTGCTGACTCATGTAGAACAAGCTGAGGCGGGGCAGGTTGTAGTGCACCAAAAGCTGCTTCTGTACGAATTGATGCTCCACCTGACGCAGTTGTACGGCACCCATGCGACTGCGGTACGGGGCGAGTTCGCGTGCGGCATGTTCCTTGAGCGCGACCAGCAGGGACTCAGGCGCAGCCGCTGTGAGTGCGGCGAATAACTTTTCTTCGAGTACGGTGAGGATGCGTTCGAAGGCTTCCATATCACGGGGGGCGGTGGCTGAAGTTAGCAAACGGCATTCAGTCGCCAAGTCGCGGAGCCGCGCGGCAGTTAACGCGCAGGCCTCGGGCGCTATGGACGCGCCGTCGAGCGCGGTCGCGGCTGCTTCAAGATGCGCTGCGACGCGTTCCTGTTCAAAGCCCGATTCGCAGTCGGCAGAGGCGGGCGCGGCAGTGCCGGCACAGGCCTCGCGCAGTTCTTCGGCTGCTTCCATCACTGCCTGCGCGCACCAGGCAAGCCCATTAATGCGTCTCGCTCTTCCGCGCTTTTGTTTCGATTCATATCTCTCAAAGGCCGTATCGATCCCGCGCAGGGCCGCTTCGAGGGGAATGCCCGCGTCGCGCCATGTCTCAATCAACGCCCAGTCAAGGGTTGAGAGCAGCAGCAGCGTTCCCCGGCGCTGCTGAAAGCGATCTTCAATCTCGGTGAAATAGTTGAAGTAATTAAACACAGTCATTTAGTGCGGGCGCGTGCGCGGACGTGCCGTGCGATTGCGTTCAAACAAAATTAGCAGGCCGTCGAGCGTGAGCATGTCATCGATCTCCGCAATGAAGCGCGAGTCGGACGAGATTTGTCGCGCCAGGCCGCCGGTAGCGATCACGCGCGCGGGCTGGCCGAGTTCCGCAATCATACGCTCAAGAATGCCATCGACGAGGCCGATGTAGCCGTAGTAGAGGCCGCTCTGCAGATGGGTCACCGTGTTGGTGCCAATGACTTTCGCGGGTCGCTTGATGTCTACGCGCCCGAGTCGTGCGGCACGCGAAAAGAGAGCATCCGCGCTGATGCCAAGCCCGGGGGCGATGGCTCCGCCCAGGTATTCCCCCTTGGCAGAAATGACGTCGAAGGTTGTGGCGGTGCCGAAGTCGACCACCACGCAGGGGCCGCCATAGCGCTCAAACGCAGCGATGGCGTTGACCAAACGATCCGCGCCGAGTTCGCTGGGGTTATCGACCAGCACCGGCATGCCCGTCTTGATTCCTGGCTCGACAAAGAGGGGCTGGACATGGAAATAGCTCTCGCACACCTGCCGCAACGTCGAGTCGACGGGGGGCACAACAGACGAAACGATGATGTGGGTCACCTGGTTCGGCGCCATGCCGTGCATGTTGAAAAGATTCACAAAGAGCACGCCATACTCATCCACGGTCTGGGTGCGGTGGGTGGAGATGCGCCAGTGCGCTGCCAGTTGCGGCGCGTCCGATGGGCTTGTTGGTGCGGGCGGGGCAATGGCGTCGGATTCATTCTCCAGGCGGTAGAGGCCGAGCACCGTATTGGTGTTGCCTACGTCCACAGCAAGCAGCATGCGTCTCTAACCTGTTTCCGCGGCGCGAATGCCGCCGGTCTGCACCGTTACCACTCCATCTGCCGTGCGCACCAGCAGAAAGCCATGCTCATCGAGGCCAGCAGTCATGCCGGTGCACGCCTGGGGGCCGTGGACCTCAACCCTGCGTCCTCGGACCCAAGTAGATGCCCGCTCAATCCGTTTCGGAATTGAGTTTCTTGCGTCGGGATCAAGCAGAGCCGACATCTCACGCTCCAGCGATTTTAGCAGGGACAAAAGCAATCGCTGACGGCTTATGAGAATGCCTGCTTCAAGATCGAGAGAGGTCGCGGGCGTGGCCAAGCCGGGATCAAAGGCAAGTTGATGAACGTTGATCCCGACACCTATGATCGCGAAAGCTACCGTGTCTGCGGCGGTCTTCGATTCGACCAGGATGCCGCCGGTTTTGCGAGTGTCGATTAGAAGATCATTTGGCCAGCGCAGGTCGATCTTAAGTGAGGCCGTCGAGCCAATGGCATCGGCGGCGGCTAAACCAACGGCTAGCGGCAACAGCGGCAGCGACACAGCCTTGAGCGCTGGGCGCAGCAGAACACTTACATACAGGCCCTCAGTTGCTGCGGATTGCCAGGTGTGGTTGCCGCGTCCACGGCCGGCGCGCTGCTCATCGGCAAAGAACACGGAGCCATGCGGGGCTCCCGCCTGCGCGGCTCTGAGTGCATCCGAATTGGTCGAGTCTGTGACTGCCGAAAAGTGAAGTTTGTTTGCGAATGCGCTCCCAGCCAGCTCGGCCTCGAGCGCAACAAGATCGAACATAGGTTTATTCTGCCACGATGCGCATGGAGATGTCGGCAGCCTTGGCGGAGTGCGTCAATGCGCCCACGCTGACGAAGTCCACACCCGCTTCTGCATAGGCGCGTACGTTCTCGAGCACGATGCCGCCTGAGGCTTCGATGGGAATCCAGCGCGCCTCGCTGCGAATGCGTTCGACCGCTTCTTTTACCTGCGCCGGGGTCATGTTGTCGAGCAGGATGGCTTCTGCGCCACCATCGAGGGCTTCGGTCAATTCGTTCTGGTTGCGCACTTCAATCTGCACGCGCTGACCTTTTTGGCGCCGCTCGAGAGCATTGGTGAGTGCAGAGCGCAGTCCGCCACCAAGCGAGATGTGATTGTTCTTGATCATGATTCCCGAAGCAAGATCGAGGCGATGATTGGTGCCGCCACCGCAAAGCACCGCGTACTTCTCAAGGGCGCGCAAGCCGGGTACAGTCTTGCGCGTGTCGAGTATGCGCGCCTTGGTGCCTTGAATTGCGTCGACATAGGTGCGCGTCAGCGTGGCAATGCCGCTGAGATGCTGCAGCAGGTTGAGGATCACGCGTTCGCAACTCAGGAGGACACGTGCGTTATGGCGAATGACAGCCAGCACCTGGCCATTGTGCGCACGCACGCCGTCGAAAATCTCAGGATGGCTTATCACATCGAAGCGGGTTTGTGCCTGGGGCCGCGGATCGAGGCGGGCAAAAATTTCAAGGAGACGGGGCACTGCGCCGAGACCGGCCAGCACCATCTCTTGCCGAGCGACGATGGATGCCGCGGCACGCAGATTAGGGTCGATGGTGAGATTGGTCGTGGCGTCCCCGGCGGCCTGATCTTCAACCAGGGCCTGCTCAAGTAATGCATCGATACGGCTGCTCTTCCAGTCCATGCTTCTTCTTTCGACGTTTTAAGAAAAGGTCTGAGCCTTCTTTTGTAGAAGAAAGTTATAGATGACTTTCTTCACGTTGTCATCCGCCTGATCGGTAATTGAGAAAAAGGGCGTTCCGTTTGCCCGATAGATCTGAAGGGAAAGTCTCTGCCTTGCTCCATTGAGCCTTGCGACTGTTCTTTGCCAGACACTGGGCTTTGCTTGCTTCCCGAGGTCCACCAGATTGATTTCGCCCAGATCCGTATACCAGAGCAGCGAGACGATGCTGAGGTGATTGCGAACGAAAATTCTGTTGCTGGTAAAAAGAATGTACTGAGCAAATGTTCGTGTCCGCAATCCGGCACCCGACAAGTCCACGATACCGAGCACTCTTTCTTTGGTTTCGAGGTGAGCAATGATAATTTCTGCTGCGCGCGCAGGAAGATACGGTGGAGCAAAACAACCTGGTGCGCCCCCGAAGGACATGACGGACAAATCTTCTTCAATGATTGGCGCGGCTGCCTTGACACTCGCTCGCGCGAACGGTGTGTCAGCGGGCGACAGTTCAGGGTTTTCGCTATGCTCCCAGAGTTCCCTGTACGCAACTTGAATCTTTTTGAAACGCTCTTCTGCTTCTGCGCGTTTGATCGGTTCGTTCTCAAATCGATCGGGATGCCAAAGTTTCGCCGCAGCCTTGAACGCCTTGCGAATAGCGGTCTTCGATGGGGGCTTGGACGGGAGACCAAGAGTCCACGCGTGCTGCAGGCATTTTTTACAGGCACAAGGCATTTCCTTTTACGCAGGGGGAAGGGCGTTCAAAGCGGCAAGAGCCTTGTCAAGCAACGACTGGGTTTCAGCTTGCTGTTTCTTGAGCCCTTCGACCACGTGCGCCGGCGCTTTCGCAAGAAATCCGTCGTTGCCTAATTGCCGATCCGCGGACACTAGCCCTTTCTCGTACCTCGCGATGTCCTTTGTCAATCGTTCACGCTCGGCGACAACATCGATGGTGCGCTCATAGATAACAGCCACATCGAAATCAGCCGTCGAATGGCTCGGCAGGCCGGCAGTAATCTGCTGTACAAACCGCACTTCACTGACCCGCCCTAACCGTTCCACGATGGCGGCGTTGTCGCGAACCGTCGCCTGCAAATCGGTGGAAATGCGCACCTCAATTGGCACGCGCGCTTTCTCTTCGACGCCGGACTCCTTGCGCAAAGCGCGAACCTCCACGATGAGACTTTGTACGACTCTCATCAGACGCTGCGCCTCGGCGTATAGGGGGTTGTCGCCAGCCTGTGGGTAGCGCGTGAGGGCGATCGACTTTACGGGTGGATGACCGTCGTAGAGCGCTTGCCAGATCTCTTCGGTGATGAACGGCATCAAGGGCGAGAGCAGGCGCAACGACGCCTCGAACACGTTGACCAGCGTGCCGAGTGCTGATTTGATTCCTGCCTTATCCGCACTCTCGCTGAAGTCGAGGCTGAGCTTTACGATCTCTAAATACCAGTCGCAGAAGCTGCCCCAGAAGAATTGGTAGATCGTATTCGCGGCTTCGTCGAAGCGATAATTTTCGAGCGACTGGTTGACCTTAGCCGTAGTGGAATGGAGTTCCGCCACAATCCATCGCGATTCGAGCGGAGCGTTGGCTTCGGCAGCCGGCATCGAACCGAGCGCGGCTGGGTCGACGGTGATACCAATTTCCGCCGCACGATCGACATTCATGAAGAGGAAGCGCGCAGCATTCCATATCTTGTTAGCGAAGGCGCGATAGCCCTCAGTCCGCGCGACGTTGAAGGCAATGTCAGTGCCAGGCGAGGCCATCGACGCCAGCGTGAACCGCACCGCATCGGTACCGTACTGCTTCACGATCTCGATGGGATCGACGACGTTGCCTTTGGTTTTCGACATCTTCTCGCGGTTGGCGTCGCGAACCAGCGCGTGAATGTACACCTCGCGGAAGGGCACAGCATCCTTCAGCGTGCGCGGTGATCCATCTGGCATGGGAACGTCGCCCGCGAACCAGCAGCCCAGCATGATCATGCGCGCCACCCAGAAGAAAAGGATGTCGAATCCATTGATCAACAGGCTGGTGGGATAGAAAGCGTCGAAGTCGCCCCGGTTTTGGTCGGTAACGCGCGGCCAGCCAAAAATTGAAACCGGCAGCAATCCTGAAGAGAACCACGTGTCGAGCACGTCGGTTTCCTGTGTGATCTGTGTTGACCCGCAGTGCGCGCACGCCGCGGGATCTTCGCGCGCGACGGTAATCTTGTGGCACGCCCTGCAATGCCATGCGGGAATGCGATGCCCCCACCACAATTGCCGCGAGATACACCAGTCTCGGATATTGCGCATCCACTCGAAGTAGGTTTTTGAATACTGCTCCGGCGAGATGCGGATGTAGCCTTTCTCGACGGCGTCAATGGCGCGATCTGCGAGAGGCTGGATCTTGACGAACCACTGCAGCGACAGGCGCGGTTCAACGACGGTCTTGCAGCGGTCGCAGTGCCCAATGTTGTTTGTGTGGTCCTTTATGCCGGCAAGCAGGCCCTGTGCTTCAAGGTCGGCGACGATGTTGTTGCGGGCCTCAAAGCGGTCGAGTCCTGCATAAGCGCCACCGTCGGCGTTGATGTGCGCTGTCTCGTCCATCACGTTGATCGAGGGCAGATTGTGACGCTGCCCGAGAGCGAAATCGTTAGGGTCGTGGGCGGGCGTCACCTTCACAGCGCCGGTGCCAAAGTCGCGGCTGACCCACTCGTCGAGAATGATGGGAATTTCTCGGCCGACCAGCGGCAAGCGCAGGTTTTTTCCGTGCAGATGCAGGTAGCGTTCGTCTTCGGGGTGTACCGCCACGGCCACATCGCCCAGCATGGTCTCAGGCCGCGTGGTGGCAACGGTGAGAAACTCGCCGGTGTCTTTGCCGGCGCCGTCGAGGACGGGATAGCGAATCTCCCACAGGTGGCCCGTCTGCTCCTCGTGGACGACCTCAAGGTCGCTGATTGCGGTCTGGCAGCGGGGACACCAGTTCACAATGTATGCGCCGCGATAGATAAGCCCCTGGTCGTAAAGGCGAACGAAGGCCTCGCGCACTGCGACCGAGAGGCGCTCATCCATAGTGAAGTATTCGCGCTGCCAATCGACCGAGGCGCCGAGCCTTTTCATCTGGCCAAGGATTGCGCCGCCATAGTGCTGACGCCATTCCCACACGCGCTTGACAAAGGCTTCGCGGCCCATCTGCTTGCGCGAGGTGCCTTCGCTGGTGATCTGCCGCTCAACCAGCATCTGCGTGGCGATGCCGGCATGATCGGTGCCTGGAACCCAAAGCACCGGGCTGCCGCACATGCGCCGCCAGCGCACCAGGATGTCACTCTCGGTGTGCTCGAACATGTGGCCCATGTGCAGATTGCCGGTCACGTTAGGAGGAGGCAGCAGGACCGTGAAAGCCGTGGGTTTTGAGGGGTATGATGGTTCCGCGTTGGCTGGCGGAGCGGGCTGTGCAAAGAGCTTCTCGCGCACCCAGTATTCGGCCCAGTGATCTTCGATGGCGGTGGGGTCGTACGCTTTAGGCAAGTCGTGGGGCATGGGAGTTTTTTGAACGAGCCCCCGAGGTCTGCGCTGAACCCGATGGTGAAGAGGATGCTAGCGAGGGGACAATCCTCACTCTAGCAGATGCAGGCAGCCCGAAAACCACTTGCGCCACGAGCTGGCCAAAGCAAAAGCCGCAGTCATAAGAGGCTGCGGCTTTTGCTTGCGAAGTTGAAGGACTCAGAACGGTTTCAGCTTCGACAGGCCTTTCTTCTTTTTCTTCTTGCTTGAAGATTCGTCGTTCAAGTCTGCCTTGGGCTTCTTGGTTTTGGCGTCGGTCGCCGTCGCTGGGGGCGTCGAACCGGGCTTGATGTCGTTGACCTGGTCGGGAGCTTCGGCTGGCTTTTCAGCGGCTGGAAGTTCGGTGTTCGCGGGGCCGACGGGCTTCACCAGTGCGTTGGGATCGGCTGGCGGCGTGCCCGAGGGCGCGTTCACAATCGTTACGCCGACGCCGGTGCCACCTTCGGGAGCGGTAAGTTGCAGGGGGGCCGTAGAGGGCTGATCGCTGCGCGGCGGCTCGTTAGGTCCGGTGGGTGTAACGGCGGCGTCCGCAGGCGGTTTACCTGCTAACACGGCATCGTTATAGAGCGCGATGTTCTGCTTGGTGATTTCAGGCGCCAGGGTACGCTTCGGATCGTTAAGCGACGGCTCGCCCACGTGGACTGCCTCAACCACGGTAGGACCATGTTTTACCATGCCCATCGACCGGTCGATGAACCGAATGGGCTGGCGGCTGCGTTCCTCTGCGTCGTTCTCGGCAATCGCGGCCTGGGTTGGCTCAGGAACGGGGCGGTTCATCGCCACCAGGCGGTCACGCGCCTCCTCGACGTGCGTTGCCATGGGATAGCGGCTGATCAACTTAGAGTAAGCGGCGGCTGCGCGATCCTCGTAAAACGAGTGCATGCGTTCGCGGACTGCGCCAGGAAGACCGACCGAAAGCTGCACCATGTGCGCCTCGCCGGCATACGAATCGCCGATGGCCAGGAGGGCCTGATCGCTCTTGGAATAAAGCGGATAGGTGTCGATGACGGTTTCAAGACGAGCAATCGACGCGGAGAAATTTTCCCGGCTTGCATAGTACAAACCGATCTGCGTTTCACGCTCGCCTAAAACCTCCTGCACGTCGCGCAGCTTCTGCTTGGCACGCGGAATCAGCGGCGAATCAGGGAACATGTTGAGCATGGTCCGATATTCCTTCTCCGCATTCTGTGCATTGTTAAAGTCCCGGTCAGGCTTCTCCATCTGCTGGTAGTAAATGTCGCCCACCTTCATCTGCGCCTCGGCCGCTTCAGGGGCCTGGGGGAAGAAGGTGATGAAGTCTTTGTATTCAGCCTCGGCCTGGGTCAGTGCAGCAGCGCCGCCCTCTTTGAACCAGGTATCGCCGACCGCCAGCTTCGCTCGCATGCGGTATTCGGAGTCGGGATAGGTATTGAGCATGGTCTGCAGGTCAAGCCGGGCCACGTCAAACCGGCCCTTCTTGAGCGCGACCATAGCCTTGTCAAACAGTGCCTTGTCGGGCTGCTTCGAGGCCACGTTGGCCAGGGGGTTGGCGCTCAAATCCACATTCTTTTTGTGCTTCGGCTTCTTCTCTTTGGCGTAGGCCGAGCCGCCAGACAACACGAATACCGCCAGCGCGATCGCGGTCAGACTTTTTTGCAACCGATTCATACCACCTCATTGCGGCGATGACCCTGTCAGGGGCATTCGCCTCGTCTTACAGATTCTTGAGAGTCTTACTCGCCGGCGGCGTCTCGAGCCGCTTTTAAAAGAGCACGTGCATCCTGCTCCGGCTGGCCACCGCCAAAAACCGCATTCCCGGCTACCAGCAGGTCTGCTCCTGCTTTGACGACTTGAGCGACCGTGTCGTGAGCCACCCCGCCGTCTACCTCAATTCTAAATGCAAGCCCCATCTCGCGGCGCAATTCGGCAAGGTGGCGAATTTTGTCCAGCGCAAAGGGGATAAAACTCTGTCCGCCAAAGCCTGGATTGACGCTCATGATCAGAACATGGTGCACCATGGGCAGAATGTCGACGAGCAGATTGACCCGGGTCGCGGGGTTGATCACCACCCCAGGTTGCATGCCATGGTGTGCGATGAGCTCCAGTGACCTGTGCAGGTGGCGGCAGGCCTCGTAGTGCACGCTGACCCAGTTGGCGCCCGCGTCGGCAAAAGCGGGTATGAATTCGTCAGCATTCTCGATCATGAGGTGGCAATCGAGCGGGAGCTTGGTAACTTTGCGCAGGCTTTTGACGACCGGCGGGCCGATGGTAATGTTGGGCACGAAGTGGCCGTCCATGATGTCGACGTGGATGGCAGTGCCGCCGCCGCGCTCAGCCGCGGCTACTTCGTCGGCCAGCCGCGCAAAATCCGCCGACAATATCGATGGAAGTAGCTCAACCATGGATGTTTCAAAGACTCCTTTGGCCCGCTCAGTGTACCAGCCGCATGCACCTAGGGGCGCGGGGCGAACTTGTCGCGCCCGGCGATCGGCCACTTGCGGATGCGGGGCGACCGCGAGGCCGCAGGTTCGAGGTCCTGCAGCAAGATGCGTCCCCGGGCGCGCATCGCCGGAGTGCCGCTGCGGGTGAGAATGCGGAGCAAGTCCAGGACCTCAGGCAACATCGCGGGATTGTGCACGGTGAGACCCGCGAGCCCTTGCATTGCGCAGGTCTTCACAATGGAACTGCGGTCGTCGAGCCATGCCCGCAAGTGGGCGGCGGCGCGCTTCGTTTCAGGGATCGTCAACTCCAGCCTCGGGGCGATGAGGGCAAGGTTCCAGCGCAGCTTGTTTTCAGTGGCCTCGGCCATCAGGCCGAGGATGGCCCCTTTCCAAGGGCGCAGCAATTCAGGATGCGTGTATGTAGCTTTCTCCAATGCGTCGGCTGCGCGATTAGCGATCCCGGGATCTTCATCCCAAAGGCATTCGGTCAACTGAAAGATTTTTCGCGGTTGTTGGCGCACCAGCGTCGCCACTTCGCGGGCACGGCCGACGGAGAGCCGATTGCCCAACGCCAGCAACGATCGTATGGGCCCTGCTTTGGTCATGTGCTGTCTCAAGTACCTTATGCTACTGGTGATCCGCCGCTGCGAGCATCTTGCCCGCCACGCGCCCTACACCCCGCAGCATCGCTTTGACAGGCCAACGGCCCTCGGCGTCGGGGAAGAAGATTTCCCCGCTGCGTCGCCCTTCGGGGCGGTAGTACCAGCGCTTGAGCAGAGCCAGGTGCGCCTGGCGAACGGTCGCGTTCGGTGCCTGGTCGGTTGCAAGGGCGGCCAGGGCTGCTTCCATGCGGGCTTCGAGCACTCTGCGAGCGGGCTTGGCGGCGGTAGCGGGGGCTGGGCCCGTTGCGGCGTCTGCCGGTTCGGAAACTGGGATTTGGGCTTCAGGAATCTGCGCCTCAGGGCCTGCGGCCGCAGCGATCGGCACTTCTAGAATTGGTTCAAGAGCCATCGGGTGGGCGAAGAGGGAACTCGAGCCCGACTGCTCATTCTGAATCCGCATTCCCAACGTTGAGAAGGGAACCGGCCCGCGCAGCATGCCGTTTTCAAAAACAAAGACGGCTACCTCCTCGATGTTGGCGGCAGCCTGCAGAATGACCGCGCGCAATTGGCTCAGTGGCCGCACCAGTTCCGACGCCAGGGCGTGAACGCTCTCGGCGCGCTGCACCTGCGCGTGCAGCGCGGCGGCAGATTCGAATTCGAGATTGGCGGAAGCCTGGTCTCGTTCGGCACGCAAGACCACGAGTCGACTTTCACCGCGCGTCGCCAGGAAGCTTTGGACCGCTGCTGCCTCTTCGGCATAGCGTTCATCGCTGCAGCCCTTGTAGCAGGGGGCGAGGCACATTTTCATTTCGGAATAAATGCAGCCTGGATGGCTGGGATCAGGGGCGAGATCTTCAGTGCAGCGGCGAAGCAGAAACAGCTTTAGAGCCTCTTCGCCAAATCGTTCGGCCGCAGTCCGCGACGGGAAAGGCCCGTAGCTCCAGTCGGCTTCGCGAAGGCTGGGGCGATGCGTCACGGTGATGCGTGGGTAGGGATTGCCGCCGAGAAAGCGCACAAACGCGGGACTGCGCAGGTGCATGCGCTCGAGAGCCCTGGGGCCGTAGATTCGTTCAAGGAGAGAGAACTGGGCTAGGAGCGATTCAAAGTCTGAACCGGTCAGGCGCCAGGCAATGCGTCGCACGCGGCCTGCCAACTGGAGGCGGCGCGGATGGCGGGGAGAGGGTTGCAGCAGGCGTTCGAGCCGGGCTTGCAGGTTGGGTGTGCGGCCGATGTAGGGCTCGTCGCGCGCTTCCGCTCCGTACAGGGCAAAGACAGCTGGTTTAGCCGGCAACTGCGCCAGCGCCGCTTTGGCATCGGCTGGATCGAATGGAAGGCTTTGCAAGTCTATAGGCACAACCACTCCTACTCAAGCACCCGCGATGGTCATGCCGTCGATACGCAGCGTGGGCGATGCTACCGATCCGCGAAACACCAGGTCGTTGCCGATCGCCGTCACGTTATTGAGCATTTCGGCAAGGTTGCCTGCGACCGTCACCTCTTCAACCGCGTGGGTGAATTGGCCATTTTCGATCCACTGCCCGGTAGCTCCCTGCGAATAATCGCCCGTCACCACGTTGACGCCGAAGCCCATCAGGCTGGTTACGTAAAGCCCAGCGGAAACGCCGCCAATGATGTCATCGGGTGTGAGCTGACCAGGCTGCAGATAAAGATTGCCGCAGCCAATCCCGGGCGTGCCGGCGAGGCCGCGCGAGCCATTGTGGGTCGACTTCATCCCCAGCTTGCGCGCCGTGTATGTATTCAGCATGTAGTTGCGCAACACGCCATTCTCCACCACTACGGTACGCCGCGAGGGCAGTCCTTCACCGTCGAAAGGCGAGGTGCCAAAGCCGCCCACGCCCGACGGTAGCAGCATGGTGTGGTCGTCGATGATTGTCAATGTTGAAGCGGCGATTTGTTCGCCCAGCTTGCCCGCGAGAAAGGATGCACTGCGCCAGATCGCGTCGCCTGAAGCCGCCTCGAAGATCGAGCCTATGAGTGAACGGGCCACCTCGGGCGCAAACACGATCGGCACCGACTGCGTAGGAACGCGCCGCGCTCCTAATCGTCGCAACGTGCGCCGCGCCGCCTCTTTGCCGATCGACTCGGGCGATTCGAGATCCAACAGGCGACGGGCGCCCGTCCACCAGCCATCGCGCTGCTTGTGACCGTTGGCATCGACGGCGATAGGCGCTGCGGAAACTCCGGCATAGCTGCTGCGATAGCCGCCCGCAAATCCCCGGGAGTTGGCGAGCACCTTGCGTCCTGTTGCCGCGTCGAAGCTGCCGCCGTCGGAATTAGTGATGCGCGGATCGGTCTCGAGGGCCGCCGCCTCAGCGCGTCGCGCCAAATCAATCCGCGCAGGCCCGGCGAGCGAATATACGTCTTCGTAGTAGAGGTGCAAGTCGCTGTCGATTGACCCGAACTCGCTGGCATCGGGCAGACCGGTAAAGTCGTCTTCCTCAGTTACTTTGGCCAATGCCAGCGCACCGTCAACCAGCAGTCGGATCCCTTCAGGGGTCAAGTCGCTGGTCGAGGTGGAGGCAGAGCGTCGCCCCAGGAATAACCGGAGACCGAGAGCGCGCGAGCCCGATTCCTTCAGAGTTTCAACCTCGCCCATGCGTACGTTGACGCTGAACTCGTCGCCTTCGCGCGCCACGGCCTCAGCATCGCTTGCGCCTGCCTTCATTGCGAGCTTGACCACGTCAGCAGTCAGGGATTCGAGATCGATGCCAGTCAAATCGGGAGCGGATGCAGTTTGCGCCATGGGTCAACAGTAACAAACTACCGTCCCGTGCCTCCGACCGTCATCTTGTCGAGCTTGATGGTCGGCATGCCGACGCCTACAGGCACGCTCTGGCCGTCTTTGCCGCAGGTACCGATGCCTTCATCCAGCTTCAAGTCGTGCCCTACCATCGAGACGTATTTGAGCGCTTCGGGGCCGTTGCCGATCAGGGTCGCATCGCGCACCGGCGCGGTGATCTTGCCGTCTTCAATGAGGTAGGCCTCTGAGGCTGAAAACACGAATTTGCCGTTGGTGATATCCACCTGGCCGCCGCCGAAGTTGACCGCATACAGACCGCGCTTCACCGATTTTAGAATGTCTTCGGGCGAGTCTTCGCCAGCCAGCATGTAGGTGTTGGTCATGCGGGGCATGGGGATGCAGTGGTAGCTCTCGCGCCGCCCGGAACCGGTATTTGCAGCGCCCGTCAGCCGGGACGAAAGCTTGTCGGTCAGGTAGCCCTTGAGTATGCCATTCTCGATCAGCACGGTTTCCTGTGTGGGCGATCCTTCGTCGTCAACGTTGAGTGAACCGCGCCGCCCCGCCATGGTTCCGTTATCGACCACGGTGACCTTGGAATTGGCTACCTGCTGGCCGATGAGACCGGCAAATGCCGAAGTCTTTTTGCGGTTGAAGTCCGCCTCGAGACCGTGTCCTACCGCTTCGTGCAGCAGGATTCCCGGCCATCCGGGCCCTAAAACTACCTGCATTTCGCCGGCCGGTGCAGCGACTGCGCCGAGCTGCAAAATTGCACCTCGTACTGCTTCGCTGGCCAGATGCTCGGGACTTTTGGACCCGACAAACTGGTCGAGCCCGGCACGTCCGCCAGCGCCCGTAGAGCCCTTGGTCGTGATCGCCCCCGCTTTGGCAATCACGAAAACATTGAGACGGCAGAGCGGCTGGGTATCGCTGGCAAAGGCGCCGTCGGAGGCAGCGATGAGAATGCGGCGCAACTCCTCGCTGTAGCTGGCACGCACTTGCACGATCCGCGCATCTGCGGCGCGAGCAGCTCGATCGGCTCTCAGGATGAGTTCGAGACGGGCCGCTAGATCAAGATCGAATCCACCCAGGGGAACGGGATAGAGGTCGGCTGCGGCGGCCTCAGTAAAGCCCTGCACCAGTTGTTTAGCGGGGCCTGAAGCGATCAGGGCGGCGGTACGCGCGGCGTGCAGCAGACGTTCGGGGCTGAGGTTGTCGGTGTAGGCGTAGCCAGTGCGTTCCCCTGAGAGCACGCGGATGCCGCAGCCGGCGCTGGTGCCCTGGCTGGCTGACTTCACGATCTGCTCGTCCACCCCAAGCGCGGTAGAAATTACCGACTCGAAGTATAGGTCGGCATAATCGCCGCCGGCAGACAGTGCTTCGCCGAGACAACGTTCGAGGATGCGCTCGGTGATACCAAATTTTTCAAAGAAATATCGCTTATGACTCGGTTGCGGGGAAGCAGCGGGAGTAGCCATCGTGTCTTCAGTTTACGTCACGCGGCGCTGCAGTGCAGCCGCGTTACGGCGGTTTCCTTTCTTGATTCCGTGTTGCGTTCGGATGATTATTACAGGCTTGATCGTGCTACATTCGGGCCATGAAGAAGATGATTGCCGCCGCCCTTTTGTTGATAGTGTTTGCAGCTCCGACGTTCGCCGCTACACATCATCACCATCGCCACCACCATCATCACCACCAGAAGGCATAGCTGTTGCGGGCCCGCATAAGTCGGCGCCCATCGGAAATCTCAGCGATGGCCGTCGCAGTGCGAGCAGTTGTGCGCCCTTAACCCCGGCGCGTGTTGGGCTGGGTCGCACCGGCTTGAGCCTTGAAACCGCTACCTGGCAGACTTCTAGACTTGGCGGGCCGCGAACGGTCTCAATAAAATGAAGCGAGGTTTGCGGCGCGCGGTGCTAGTGGCGGTGGCGGCTTTCGTTGCGGTTTATGGCGGCGACTGGGCCATCTATCAACTGCGCGGTTCACCGCAGTTGAAAGTTTCGGTCAACCGTACACTTACTATTCCGCTGAAAGGCAACAAACAGGAATTTGATTCTCTTGGGATGGTGGACGTCCCTTGCTCTGTTTCCTTATTCCCACAAGGCAGCGAAAGCCCCTGCTGGTATCTGCGTCGCAATTCGAATCAGAATACCCAGATATAGTTCTCCAGCAGGTATAGGAACTACTTCTCGGCCGGTATTGGCGGAGCGTCGGGGTGCGGGCTCATTTTGTGCAACAGGTCGGCATTTTCAGACTTATGCAGGTTGCTCGCCTTTTCAAACTCAGCCTTGGCTTCGTCTGTTTTCCCCATGACTTTATAAAGACGAGCCAGCCGCCAATGCACATCGACCTCTTCGGGGGCGATTTGGGCAGCCCGCTTCATTTCTCGCAATGCGTCGTCTTGGCGACCCGCATCGGCATACAAAATGCCTAGATCGAGATGAGGGAGGGATAAGTTGGGAGCAACGCGCACTACATTTTCCAGCAGACGCCGCGCCGCTTCAGGATTGTTTAATTGCATCTGCGTATCGCCAAGATACGCCTGCGATTGGGTGTGATCTGGATTGTTGGCTAACTCAGCCTGAAACTCCTTAACTGCTTCCACATACTGCTTCTGCGTCCACAACAGGTAGCCCAGGCCGAAATGTGCGTCCGGCTGATTTGGATTGGCTTTGACCGCAGCGCGAAATTGCGCAATGGCAGCGTCGTAATCCTTCATTTCGTCTTCAGCTTCGCCGGCGAGCATATCGGCCTCGGCAGAATCCGCGTTCAACGTCAGCATCTCGTGATAGACGTCGAAAACACATTGATATTGCTTTGACCAAAGGCAACTGTGGGCCAGAGCAAGGCGCAGTTGCAGATTTTGTGGATCGTGCGCGGCTGCCTTTTTCAGGTAGGGTGCGGCCTCAACGAACTGACCCAAACCGTAGTAAGCCATTCCCACGAGTATGGTTATGCGGTGCGCCTCGGGGGATTCGGCGGCCTGGATCTTGAGCAACGGCTTGAATTCCGCGATCGCCTCTTTGAGGTCGCCCCCCTTGAACAGTGCCAGCCCAAGGTTAAGACGCAAACCGGGAAATGCGGGCTTGAGCGCCAGGGCCTTGCGATAAAAGTCGATGGCTTCTTTGTAATGCTCCTGACGTGCTGCAATGAGGCCCAAATGGGCGTAGGACTCGGCGTCTGCGGGATGCGATTTGAGTACGCTTCGCCACGCATTCTCAGCAGCGGTGTTGTTGCTTTGCTGCTCAAACGCGAGAGCGTTTTGACGCTGGTTGGGTGCGGCAGAATTGGCCTGGGCGAGGCAAATCGAAGCTGTCATTGCCACAGCCAAGCTGCTCGCCAAATGCAAAGTTTTCTTCACGCGCATCCTTGAGTGTCTGCTCTGATTCGCCGCACCTTAGAGCAGTTTCGAAATACACGTAGACATTTTGAAATTGGTAGAGGTGGCGTTTTTGATTGATGAGCCACCCGAGTGCGTGCTTCCGGTCTACACCAATTCCGAAACTGCTAAGTTGATTTTCGCGCGACGCGCCTGCTTGAGGCAATTGGGCGCAAAAAAAGGCGCGGCAGTTTGACCCGCCGCGCCTTGGTTAAGTGTTGCGTTAGAAAATGAACTTTCCTGCTAGTTCAAAGGTTCTCGGGTCTTGCACACCGCTCACTTCGCCAAAGTCGGCTCCGTTTACGTTGTTGTGGAAGCCATTGAACTGGGTGTGGTTGAAAGTGTTGTACGTTTCGGCGCGGAACTCGAAGTGAGCACGTTCGCCGAAGGCAAACGACTTGTAAAGGTTGGTGCCAAAGTTAGTGCGGCCGGGGCCTACGACGATGTCCCTGCCGGCATTGCCGAAGCCGAGGTTGGGACCGCCGTTCCAAGCCGCGACTGGCTGTGAGAATCCATCTTTGGAAACCCACTGATAGACGCCTTTGGAATCCCTCGCTTTGGGATACTTGACCTTGCCTGTGAAGTTGGGCCGGATGGTGTAATTTCCACCAAGTCCAACAGTGTCAGAGCCGCCGTCGCCGGGCGCATTGCCGCCCGCCCACGGCATACCGGTCTCGGAGATGACGGTACCGGAAACTTCCCATCCGCCAAGAATGCTGTGTGTCACGCCATTGGAATGATTGAATATGGGTAGCTTGTACACATAATTCATGTTGAGGATGTGGCGGCGATCGAGAGAACCGGAACCCTTGTCGTACTTCAGATTGAATGGGTTCGATGCGGTGTTGAGATCGGCGCTGCCTACTTCGTCATCGATCTGATGCGAATACGTGTAATCGATTTCGAAGCTCAGGTTATGCCGACTCTGTTGCCGCAACCCAACCTGCAAACTGTTGTAGCTGGTTGTGGCGATGTTGGTTTCCTGGTTGATGCCGGTGAAGCCTGGATACGTTCTAAGCAATGCATTCTGCGCGCTGGTGAGTTTACCGGCGCCGGCCACTGCGCGAGTCGCCATCGAAGTGCTAAGCGGCAATGGGTTGATCGGGAGAATAACGTTCTGATGCCACCCGAGGTTGCCCACGTATTGTGTCACAGCGATTAACGAGGGAAGAACTTCGCGTTGAATACCGACGCTGAATTGCGCTACGCCAGGAGCAGGATAGCGCGTATCGATCGTTGTCATGCCCTGCGGTACTGTAGGCAGACTGGTGGTGGAGAGTGAGCTGCCCGTCTGCCAGCTGGCAAAGGGGTTGCTGAAGGTGGTATTGCTGACGCCCGGCGTATTCGAGAACGGAGCCGCGGTCGCAATGTTGTAAACATCGTTGCCCTGCATGCGCTCAAAGAAAGTGCCGAAGCCGCCGCGCAGGACGGTCTTGCCATTTCCAGTGAGGTCATAAGAGAAACCCAACCGTGGCATGTAGGTTTTAAAGAAGTTTGCCGTCATGCCCCGTGGCGTGCCGTTCTGGCCTGCAATGGTCACGCCGTTCATATAGAACTGCGCACCCTGGAAAGTCTGGAGACCCTGACTCACGTTAAGGCATTTACCGATTACTGCGGTGCAGAACGCGCCCGTATCTGAATCGATCGTCGGGGCCAGTGCGGCCTGATATTGTTTCGGATCGAAACTTGCTAGCCTGTTGTTCCGTTCCCATGCATGCGGCAGCGCGTCGTAGCGGATGCCGTACTGAAGGCTGAGACGCGGATTGACGTGCCAGTTGTCCTCGGCATAGGCAGAGACGGTCTGGTTGACGTAGTGACGAATGTCCTGCGTTTGGAGTTGCGAGTAGCTGGTGCTGAGGCCAAACAGAAAGTCGATGTAAGAATCGCCCGTAAGCCCAGCGGTGGTGGGTGCACCGTTGCTCCAGTTGTCGTTGAAGTTGAAATAGCCGTTGGTATTGCCAAACAGCTGCTGGTTCTTGATGTAACGGTTGTATCCGCCACCAAATTTCATGGCATGGCGACCGTGCGTCACGGAAAGTCCGAAGACCTCGGCGTAATCGAACGCGGCGTTTTTCCACGGCTGAGACCACGGATCGAATGCTGTTCCATAGGAGCCGAGGTTCACGCTGGGCAAGCGGTTAAGCGCATCTGCCGACTGCGGGAAGAAGGATGATCCCGTCCAGCCCGAAGGCTTGGTGTAAGCGGTGCCGGAGGGAGCGATGACGATCTTGTTGCCGTCAAAATTGAACGCGGCCTCGAGCAGCACGTTAGGTGTCAGCGTGCCAGTCAACTTGATCACAGAGCTCCAGGATGGATTGCTGAAATTGGAGCCGACTGTCGGATAGTTATCGCCGCTCCACATCGAGGTGGCGTATGTCTGACTCACTGAGTCGCCGATGTAATGGCCAAACAGTTGCCATTTGTCATTGATATTGTGGTCGATGCGGAATAGATCTTCGCGCACATTGGTGGGCTGCTTGCTCGAGATTGAGATCAGGTCGCCTGCCACGTTTGCCTTGGGAATTGCCCCAACCGACATCAACTGGAGGGCGGCGGTATCGAGGAACAGATTCGCAGGAATGACGTTGCCGGGGAACGGTTGTCCGGGTGTCAATCCATCGGCAGCAATGTTAGTCGCCAGTTGCGTACTTTGGGCCGGGTTGGGAACGACAATCGATTTGCCGGCGTTGAATGCAGGTGCGACATATGTCAGGTTTTGCGCCGATGTGATGAAGTTGGCGGCTGGAATAGTGTGGATTCCGGCTGGCGCGCTACCCTGAACGATTTTTCGCCACTCTTCGTTGTAGAAGAAGAACGTTCTTTGCTTGTTGGTGTTGTAAAGGTGAGGAATGAACAACGGTCCGCCCATGTTGCCGCCGAAGATGTTGAGGCGGAGTTCAGGCTTGGTGGCGCCGGGCTTGTCGAAATAGTTGTGAGACTGCAGCGCGTCGTTGCGGTCAAATTCCCAAAGTTCACCATGAAACATTTTGGTGCCACTTTTAAGGGACATTGAAACCGTGCCGCCCGAAGAGATGCCGTAGTCGGGGGGATAATTGCTTGCCAGAACCTGGAACTCTCCAAGGGCATCCTGCGAGGGCATCATGGAAGATTTGCCGCCGCTGCCACGATCATAGGCTTCGCCGCCGTCAACCAGCCAGATGTTGTGAGCCTGATTTAATCCATTGAAGCTGATTGCAAAACTGGAACCTACCGACGTCGGCATATTCATGTCCGGCAGGTTTCCGCTGACGCCAAGACCGAGGGCAGCCAACGCCACTACGTTGCGGCCGTTGGTTGCCAACTCGGTAATCTGTTGTTCGTTGATCAACGTGCTCACAACGTTTGAATCGCTTTGAACCGCGAGAGCGTCGGCTACCACGGTGACGGTGGTTGCTTCAGATCCCACGTTCAGCTTGATATCGACGCGGAACGTCGCAGAAATGTTGACTACGATCCCGCTCTGGGCAGATGTTTGGAATCCCTTTGCAGATACAGTCAAGTTGTAGTCGCTGGGATTCAAGCCAGAGAACTCATACAGACCCGTTCCGCCGCTCACAGTGGCTTTGGTTGCGCCGGTGGCTGGATCGGTCAGGGTAATGTTGGCCCCTGCGACGACCGCTCCAGTTTGGTCTGTGACGATGCCCGTGATCGTTGAATTGGCTTGCGCAAACGCTCCTGCGCAGGCCAAGACAAAAAACAGGGGCAACAGTAAGAATTTATATCCCCAATGTCTCATATGACCTTCCTTCTCAAGTTGGTGCTTCTTTTTGTTCGATCGTCCCCTATCTTTGGGCACGGATCGACTGCTGAATCGGCGCAACCTTCACGCTCCTGCCAAGCGCCTGATGGAACGTAAAGAGTGCTCCAAGGCGTCGGCGTTCTGGTATCCATTCACTCAAACGTTTAAGTAGATTGAGCGAACTATTCCCTTTTGGAATTCGAAGCTATTCAAAGCTTTAGCTGGAAGCAGTGTCTGTGACCTCTGACACACTGCCATTTGGCCTCCTAAGGCGCATTGCAAACTAACCATCGGGGGGCTGATTCAGGCTTTTTAGACCAATTTGAGTTCTAGAAATCCCCTGCGATGAGGCGCATCGACCGAAACCACTAACTGCGATCTACTGCATGCGGGCTACGTCGCGCAGTTGACGAGATGTGATTTCGAGAAAGGTCTCTACGCTCGCTCCGGCGGGCCGTTCCAAGCCAGATTTGGCCTGAATGGCATCCGCGATCCGTTGCGCCAAGGCGGCGCGTGTCGAAAGTGGCATATCGAGGCGTCGTGCGAAGAAGCCCTCGAGCACTGCAAGATCCTTGGCCGACAGCTTGGCGATACCGTTGTCAGGCAAGGAAAAGGCGGCATGGGGCTCTTTGGCGGGAGTTTCAAAGCGAGGCACATGGGCGGTAAAAGTCCGCGCTGCTGCGTCACTCCACACGGGAGCTTCCTGCACACGGTCGCGAATCACCAGGGTGCCCGCGGCCAGATCGCCCAGCCGCTGATGCTGGTCGGTCAGGAACATCACGATGATGCCGACGATATAACATCCGGGAAACTGGTCTACATACCGTATAAAGTTGCGCGCCATCGATTCAAACAGACCGATAGCCCGGCCGGAGCGTTGGATGACGCGGATTCTTGCCACACGTTTGCCCGGAGTGCGGCCGTTCCCAAAGGCCTCAAATAGCGTGAAATAGCCCCAATTGAAAACGAAAAGCAGAAAGACGTAGAGAGCCACTGCCCACTGTGCCGATTGCGCTGAAAACGCCACAACGTTGGGAAGCAGAATCCAAAGCACCAACCAAAGAATCAGCAGTCCCGCCCCCCAGATCAAGGTGTCAATCAGAACGGCAATGAAGCGGCTCCCAATGCCTGCCAATGGCATCTCGATTGCCACTAGTTCCGGGGTGTCAATGCTAAGCTGGTCTAAATTCTGATCCATGGCGCACATTCTATCCAACCAGTGGATTGGCAAGCGGCGGCCCCACTGGGACCGGTTGGCCACGCTGCTCGCCCAATCCGATCAAAGCGGGCTCGGGCGGCTCTCGCGCGCGGAGTTGCAGGAGTTGGCGCTGCTCTATCGCCAGGTTGCATCAGACCTCTCGGTGCTGCGCCAAGACAACACAGCACACACATACACAGACCACGTCAATCAATTGCTGGCTCGGGCTCACCATATCATCTATTCCGGGCGCAAGACGACTTGGCGTACACTTTTCCACTTCCTCAAGGATGAATACCCCGCCATCTTTCAGCGCCAGTTGCCGTATGTATTGACTTCGCTGTTCGTCTCAGTGGCCTGGGGCATGCTGGGCGCGGTTTTGACCAACGCACGCCCTGAGTTCATGCGCCATTTTGTGGGGCCGGCGATGATTTCCACGATGGAGCGCCATGAAATGTGGACCAAGTCGGTGGTGAGTGTTGCGCCAATGGCCTCAAGCTACATCATGACGAACAACTTGACGGTCAGTTTCGTCACCTTTGCCAGCGGCATTCTGTTCGGGCTGGGTACATTCGTTTCTCTCTATGTGAATGGCATGATGCTTGGAGTAATCGGGGCGGCGTGCCATCAATATGGTATGTCCATTGCGCTGTGGAGTTTCGTTGCACCGCACGGATCGCTGGAATTGCCAGCCATTCTGATCGCCGGGGGTGCGGGTTTCCGGCTTGGCCATTCAATGCTGTTTCCAGGTGCCTACCCCTGGAAGCAGTCGGTGGCGCGCGGCGGATTGGAAGCTACGCGGCTCATTGCCGGGGTCATCCCCATGTTGGTGATCGCGGGCTGCCTCGAAGGCTTCTTCTCGCCGTCGCATGCCGCGGTGTGGCTCAAGTTCACCGTTGGCGGTCTGCTTTTTTCGCTCTTGCTGCTGTGGCTTTTCCGTCCCTTGAAACTGCCATCGCAGAGTTAGCAGGGGCGGCCATGGTCAACGCCGTTTAGGAGCGTCAGCCATAACCCATGTAGCGGTCGATACACGGTCACTATGGTTCAGGTAGTCTTTGTGCGGCGCGTGATAGTTGAGGTAGCCTCTGCCTACTCGCATGCTGTGTACGACCGGTTCCGGCACCGTGGTGGCGATGGCGATGCCGAAAATTGCATGTGCGACGGCCAGCGGATAGAGACTGCGAAATCTCATGAAAACAAAGCACGCAACCAGCCCCCACACGAGCGTCACAACCGTGAGTATAGGGTTGGGCAAATGGGCGATGGCAAAAAAACTCGCAGCCGTAAACGAGGCCCAGGGCTTACTGGGCAGTAGGCGCATAAGGCGAAGCAGCAAATATGCCTGTAGCAAGAATTCCTGGGTAAAGGAAAAAGCTGCGTAGCCGCCATACTCTCTGAGCGACTGCCAAAGTCCGTTGGGCTGGTGCAGAGTGTGCAGTTGCGCTGCGATAAACATCGCAACACCCGCCGAGATTATCGCTACCCCCACAATCCAAAAAGAACGGTGGCAGTCCGAGATACCGAGCCCTAGCGGCCTCCATCCCTCAAATGAAATGCAGGTAGAAAGGATCACCCATGCCATCGCGATGAAATAGAACGACTGCTGGTAAGGCTTGGGGGTCCATAGAACAAGCAGGATCAGGCTGTAGCAGCCGAATATTTCTAGTAAGTCCCAACGTCTTCGATTTGTGACTAGTCCGGCTGTCGAAGGCAACATCCTGGCGTCTTGCATCGGGTTCCCTGATCCACCGCACATTCGGGTATGCGCCAGTCGCCCGTGCTCAAATGCTTCCGCGGTAAAAGGGCGCGGTGCGAAGCAGCGGTCGTCGCTGCACTACAACCCCGTTCACCGATAGACCGCAAATGCATCTAGAAGGTCGCTCTATACTTTCAAAAATATTTTCTTGCGATACATAACCCATACCGGGATAAAACAAAACGCTGTAAACGAAACCGAGAATGCGAACGCAGCCCAGCCCGGATCGGGGATGTGCGCGAAGACGTGCGTGAAGAGCCAGGCAAACAAATCCGCGCGCCTGCCAGGGCCGGCGGGAATTGCGATGTGCGAAAGGATGCCTGGCATCAATTCACTGAACATGTAGGCCGCAATCGCATTCGAGCCGAAGACCAGCCAAACCCAGGTCCATCCTTTGCGCCAGCCTTTGACTTCGATGGCCCAGTAGGCCAGCGTGAGCAACGCTAGCGAGTAGCCGGCAGCCACAAGTACGAAAGAACTGGTCCACATATTTTTATTCAGCGGAAACGAAAGCGACCACACATACCCAATAGCCAGGCTCGTCGCGGAAGCTGCGGCCAAGCCAACGGCTTTGGTCGATACTGCCTTCGCCGCTCGCAGCCACAGTCCCGTCAGTACCCCCATCAACGCCGTGCCAATAGCAGGCAGATCGCTTAACAGGCCTTCAGGATCGCGTACGTTGTGATCGGGCGCGAACAAATATAGGTGGTAGGGACAGACATGGCGATCAATCCATGAAACCAGGTTCAAGGTTTGATCCATGAAAGGAATATCGCGCCCTGGCATGCCCGCGCCCGGTACGGGAACCCAGCGCAATAGCACCCAGTAACCGACCAGCGCGCCAAACAGCGCAACGGCTTTCGTCCACGCACGCTTGTCCCACAAGTAGAAGAGACTTACCACCAGGTAGCAGACGGCGATGCGCTGTAACACGCCGTAGAACCGCATGTGCGGCAACTCAAAAAACGGAAAATTGTTGACCACGATGCCAAACAGGAAGAGGATGACGGCCCGCTGCAGCGTATGCCAAGCCAGCCTTGACCGGGCCACTCCCTTGGCCAGTCGTGCATCCGTCGAAAAGACCACGGAGATGCCTACGACGAAAACGAATGTGGGGAACACCAGGTCTGTCGGGGTAAGGCCATTCCACGCGGCGTGATTCATGAAGTGCCAGGAGCCGGGGCCGCCGTTGTTATTCACCATGATCATAAAAGCGATGGTGATGCCTCGCACCACATCCAGCGAGAGCATTCTTTGAACCGGGTTATGCGCGAATGCCGGGTTCGTCATTGCGATTGCGTTCTCCGTACGACGGGATTGCGTCTACCCTACGCGCTGAGGCGGCCCTTAGCCAAGTGAGGCACGCTGTGTCGCCCGGCGGTCGGTAGCGAAGGGAAAGGGCGGACATCGAAAGGCCGAGACACTTTTGTCGATTGAAATCCGGCGAGTGATGGATCCTTTTCCCTGAGCATTCCAAAAAATTGACAACCTTTGGTCTGCCCTCAACGGACTTGTGTTCGCTGTGCGAAAGCGTAGCCGACACATCTGCCAATTCAGGCCTGGCCGCGTCCATTCACCGTGCGCGTGCCCTGCTCACTGTGAACTAGGCGCCTGCGGCTGCTAAACTCCCTCTTTCAGGGATACGACTTTATCCACGCGCAATACTTGGAGACGCTCCATGCCGGACTTTCAGCCCTTTGTTTCTCCGAACGAACATCCGCCTGAATTCACTTTTCGCGCAATCCTGCTCGGTTCGATCTTCGGCATCATCTTTGGCGCCGTCACCGTGTACGTTGGCTTGCGCGCCGGCCTCACGGTAGCCGCGTCAATCCCGATCGCAGTGCTTTCGATCAGCATTTTGCGCGCTTTCGGACGGGCATCCATTCTTGAGAACAACATCGTTCAGACCACAGGCAATGCGGGACAGTCGATCGCTTCGGGCGTGATCTTCACCCTGCCGGCCTTGGTATTTCTTGGTTTCGAACTTGAATATTCCCGCATCTTCATGCTGGCTTTGATCGGCGGATGGCTGGGTGTGCTGTTCATGATTCCTCTACGCCGGCAACTTATTGTGCAGGAGCACGAAGCCCTGCCCTATCCCGAGGGCACTGCATGCGCCGACGTGCTGATCGCCGGCGAAAGAGGCGGCTCGCTTGCCAGTCGCGTCTTCCTCGGTCTCGGACTAGGCGGTGTTTACACGCTATTTCAGAACAAGAACCTATTTCAGGCGTGGCCCGGCGCACCGGAGTTTCAACCCGACTTTGGTCCGCAACATGTACTGAAAGGCTCATCGATCAACGCGGATGCAACATCGGAATACCTGGGCGTGGGCTACATCATCGGCCCCAAGGTGGCCGGCGTCATCTTTGCCGGCGGCGTGTTTTCATGGCTCGTGATTATGCCGCTGATTTATTTCTTCGGTAAAGAACTTGGTCACCCCGTCTATCCCGGCCAAGTGCTCATCTCCCAGATGAGCCCAAGCGATTTGTGGGCGACCTATATCAAGCCCATGGGCGCGGGCGCTGTTGCCGCCGCCGGTCTAATCACCCTGCTCAAGACGCTGCCTACGATCTTGAGCGCTCTCGGGTCGGGATTCAGGAATATGCGTCCCGGAGCAGGAACAGCCAGGGCCAAGCCGATCCGTACCGAAGATGACCTCTCGATGGGGGTGGTGCTTGTCGGTTCACTGCTTATCGTTGTGTGCATGTTTCTTTTTCTTGAGTTCAAGCCGGTGCCCGGCGCGTTTGTAGGCTGGCCGGCTAACCTGGCAGCATCGCTGCTTGTGGTCGTGTTTGGATTTCTGTTTGTCACGGTCAGTTCGCGCATTGTTGGTCTCGTCGGTTCATCGGCCAGTCCCGTCTCGGGCATGACCATCGCCACGCTCATGGCAACCTCCGCAATCTTCCTCGTCAAAGGCTGGACTAGCCCGGCCTTCGGAGCCCTCGCGATCACCATCGGCGGCGTTGTGTGCATTGCCGCATCCAACTCCGGCGACACTTCGCAAGACTTGAAAACCGGCTACCTGATCGGCGCAACGCCGCGCCTGCAGCAGATTGCGCTCATGATCGGCGTCGTCGTGTCCACCTTCGTCATCGGATCGACCCTCAATTTGATGAATACGGGGCTTCAGGAATTCCACAGCGCATCGCAGCCCTGGGACATCAATGCGGCCCATACGGGCGTCGCCGTTCAAGCGGATTTACAGAAACTTCCCACGCAGATTCGCGTAGTCGCGGCAGACAAGACAACGACTCTTCATTCAAGGTCGGAGTACACCATCCTCAATGCCATCGGTTCGACCGAGCTGCAGGACGGTAAATATCTATACTCCCCGACCACCGGGCAGATAGAGGTTCACTGGATTCAGGGAATCGGGAGCGCAAATGCGCCCGCGCCGCAGGCCAAGCTGATGGCCACCGTCATCAACGGCATCCTGAGCCGCAAGTTGCCGTGGGGGCTGGTGCTGCTCGGCGTGGCTCTGGTGATTGCTATTGAATTATTGGGTATCCGCTCGCTGACTTTCGCCGTGGGCGCTTACTTACCGATTGGCACCACTCTGCCCATCTTCGTCGGCGGCGTGGTCCGGTGGCTTGTCGACCAGGCAATGAAAAAAGCCGGTGGCGACACCGTCGATGCCGACAGCGAAATTTCTTCCGGTTCACTTTTTGCTTCAGGATTGATTGCCGCGGGCGGCATCGTAGGCCTTATCGGCGTGGCGCTCAAAGCGATAGAAGCCACGTATCTAGACAACCGCGACATTCTCAACATGCCGCACACATTCTTAGATCACACGTGGATTTCAGTGCTGGCCTTTGGAATGCTAGCGTTCTCTCTGTATTACTTTGCGCGTAAGCCGCTAAAGAAATGATTCGGACCAGACTCGACGCCCTAGCCGCGGCGGGGTCAATGGCCCGTTATCGATAAGAGATGACGCGCTGCCGATCGGTAGAAAGAGATGCTCCCAAGCGACGTGCCCAAGAGTTTGCCAGTCTAATGAACGACGTGCAGCAAGTGCCAGACACCGTAGATGCAAAATGCTGCCGCCGCTTCGAGAATGAAGGCAGCCCGCAGACCCCGTGCGCAACCTAGCTGATCAGCATAGTGGTCGGTCACGCTATCGCCATGCCGAGAGTAAACCGGCGATACACGCACCGCGCTGCCGGATACCAGGCAGGATTGCGCGTGGGAAAAGGTGTGGATTGCTGAGGTGTGAGCTCCAGGAACCGTTGCGATCATGCTCGTGTACTCCTGCCCCGTTGCGGGGCTTCTGAAAAACTGTTTGCGCCCTTGGAATGGCTATTCACTATCCAACGAACGGTCGATTGTCTCGCCCCTCAAGGAAGGAAGTAAGTGATGTATATCATCGTCGTTACTGACATAGCATTATTTTTATGCGAATAGATGGTTACTTAGGTTGTATTCAAACAAACAGTATTGGTGGCACGAACAAAATCTTGCAACATCGCTTCCTGGCTGGTCGAAAAGGAATGACTTTTTTTAACTATCATATCTAACTATGGTTTACCGCTAAAGCAGCTTGAGCAGTCTGGCCGCTCAACCAGTTCGAATTTTGATCCATCAACTTTTTCGACCTTGAAGCCAAGCTTTTACATCCGGGCCCGCAGTGCGCATCGGGGCAACGGCGTGTAATGCAGCTATTACGATGGGCACCGGTCGGGTACCTAGTATCACGTTACTTTTGGGACTTCAGGAAGCGAAGGGTGCCCATCGGGCGGCGCACACCTTATCATTCTCGAAGAGGAAACTTTCCATGAATTTCAGCGGCAACACGATTTTGATTACGGGCGGCGGCTCAGGGATCGGGCGGGGTCTGGCGGAGGCTCTGCAGGCAGCGGGCAACACAGTCGTTATCGCGGGTCGGCGCAAAGCTGCCCTCGATGAAACGACCGCTGCCAATCCTGGCATCAAGTCGCTCGTGCTCGACATTGAAAACCCCGTCAGCATTCGCGCCTTCGCCGAGCAGGTGGGCTCCGATTTTCCCTCACTCAATGTGCTGATCAACAACGCAGGAATCATGCGCGCCGAGAACTTACTTGAGCAGCAGGCGGACTTGGGCGACGCTGAAGCCATCGTCACGACTAACCTGCTAGGTCCAATTCGCCTGACGGCGGCCTTGTTGCCGCTGCTTAAAAAGCAGCCCAGCGCGACCATCATTAACGTGTCGTCGGGATTGGCCTTTGTACCGCTTTCGCTGACGCCCACCTACTGCGCTACCAAGGCCGCTATTCACTCCTACACGCAGTCGCTGCGTTACCAGTTGAAGTCGACCAAAATTGAAGTGTTGGAGTTAGCGCCGCCCTATGTTGCGACGGACCTGATGGACGGTGCATCGGACCCGCGCGCCATGCCGCTCGATAAGTACATTGCCGAGGTCATGAGCATACTGAAGACTCAACCAACGCCCACCGAGATTCTAGTCGAGAATGTCAAAGGGCTACGGTTTGCGGCAGAAAGCGGGCACTACGATGCAGTCTTCAACGGCCTCAACGCAGCCCGGGCGGATGGTAAGTGAAGGTGCGACGGTCGACCGTGGGTGAATTCACATGGATATAAATCCTGAAGAATTACTGCAGCAGTTTGCCAGTGACAACTATGCGGGAATCTGTCCAGAGGCGTGGGCTGCGATGGAGAGCGCCAATCGCGGACACGCCACAGCATATGGCGACGATGCGTGGACTGCGCGCGCCGCCAGCGCATTTCGCGATCTGTTTGAAACTGACTGCGAACTGTTCTTTGTTTTCAACGGAACGGCAGCCAATTCGCTAGCGCTGGCGTCGCTGTGCCAGTCGTACCATGGCGTGATCTGCTGCGATTCATCGCATGTGGAAACAGATGAGTGCGGCGCGCCGGAATTTTTCTCCAACGGATCGAAGCTGCTGGTCGCGCAAGGCGTCGATGGCAAGCTGAGGCCTGGCGCCATTCATGAGCTCGCCACTAAACGGCAGGACATTCATTTTCCCAAGCCGCGCGTGGTAACCATCACGCAGCCAACCGAGACCGGCAGGGTTTATACGCTAGATGAAGTGAAAGCAATTTCTGCGGCATGCAAGGCGCACGGTTTGCTGCTGCATATGGATGGAGCACGCTTTGCGAATGCCTGCGCGAGTGTCGGGGCCACGGCCGCTGAACTGACGTGGAAAAGCGGTGTAGACGTACTCTGTTTTGGCGGCACGAAAAATGGAATGGCGGTCGGTGAAGCTGTTCTGTTCTTTGATCGCGCCCTGGCGACCGACTTCGACTATCGCTGCAAGCAAGCCGGGCAGCTAGCATCGAAGATGCGTTTCCTCGCCGCCCCATGGGTGGGGATGCTCGAGAGCGGCGCGTGGTTGAGTAACGCAGTGCACGCCAATGAGTGCGCGCAATATTTTGCGAAACGAGTCGCCGGCATTCCCAACGTGAAGGTGGTTTCGCCGGTCGATGCCAACAGCGTATTTCTTGCCGCGCCGGACGAAGTGCTCGAACAACTGCGGGCTCGCGGATGGAGGTTCTACACCTTCATTGGCGGGGCGGCGCGCATGATGTTCGCATGGGATACGGACTTGAGGCGCGTCGACGCGCTGTTGAGCGACCTCGAAGACTGCGCTAGCTCACACACGGGCGTCGTCGGCCCAGCCGTTGCATCCTCTGTGCAATAAAGGTTAGTTGCGCGGGTCTCCGCTGCGCTTGCGGAAAATCACTTTGAGTTCGTGCCGCCAATGCTCACTCACCGCGATCAGTTCCCAATCCACCTCGGGAGAGAAGTAGCGCAGCACCGTTTCGTTGGCTGGGTGAATGCGCAGCGCCGGAGCCGCGAACAGCAAGCGGGGCGGAAGCGGCGAAACCTCCGCGCCAGAAAAGTATCCCTGCCGTTCGAACGCTGAGAGTGGCCTGTCGCCGCCGACACCTTTCTGACGATCTGCGTTTAGAGCGCGCACTCGAATCCAGTAATCCAACGCTTGCATGGGCAGATGCAAATCGTCGTCGGCCTTGAGTTCGATCACGACCAGCCGTCCGGTGCGATCGAGGGTGAGCAGATCGAGCATGCCCCGGTCGCCCGCTGACAGTGCCGGCACTTGCGAATAGAGCAAGTCGCCGCGCAAGCCCGGCAACAATTCAGCAAGGCCCGTTCGAAACTGTGCCTCAAGCCAGCGTTCAGGCTGCAGTCGAAACAGCGCATCGTTGTGCGCTCCGCCGGGATAACGGCTGAGAAACAGACGTGCGAACAGTTCGCGGCAGAGTGCCTCACTTTCTTCAGTCAACGGCGTTTCGTTGGGACCCGCGCCGAACGTGATTTCATCCTGATGGGCGAATGAGTGGGCCGCCACGCCGTGGCGCACACGGGCAAACTCAAGGCCGTGCAGCAGCAGCCCGACGTGGGTCGCCGAATGCGGACGCACCTCGACGCGTTGTTTTGCAGTCGGCGGAACAAGCGCCATGAGCCGATCGATTGCCGGCTGACAGCGCTCGATCGCCGCACTCGCAGAAAATGCGTGCACGAGCCGCGGCTCCTGATTGCCGCTGTCCTTGACGTCAACCGCCACCAATTCTTCACTGCGCTCATCGAGCGTGAAGAGCTGAAAGTCGGCGGCAGCATGATTGAGCCACGCCATTCGCTCTGCGGTCGTGCGGTCCATGCCTATGGGGACGATGACGATGAGGCCGCCAAAATGGCGTCGTCCGTCGCTGTGCTTACGACAATAGTCGAGCCATAAAACGCCTAGCGTGAGAATGCCGTCCACGGTCACGCTGGACTCAGCGTCGCCAACGCCGATCACTGCTTCGGCGGCAGTGCCGCGCAGCAGTTGCCCGCGTACATAGGCCGGTCCGAAGCTATGCTCCAGGTCCATCGCGGAACGTAGCCCGTCCACTTTCGCACCTATGAAGGCCCGGGTCAGCACGCGCTCAAGAAGCTTTTTGTAATTGCGTCGCGCCGCATCGCGAGCCGTTGGAGTGCGGCGGTCGCTATTGGGCACCAGTTCCAGGGCCTGCGGTTTGGCAACGCCCATGCGCCGCGTCATGAGCCGCAGACACTGTGCCCGGTGCTGGGTCTCGAGTACGGTACGAACGAGGTTGCGCTCGTCGCTCCACAATTGCAGCAGACAGCGCCCGTGCGATTCGGTTACAGCGTAGCGTGCAATGCGCATGTCAAAGAGAATGCGCCCATCCTCGAGCAGTGCCGCGGCAGG
Source organism: Acidobacteriaceae bacterium (assembly GCA_025350325.1). GTDB lineage: Bacteria > Acidobacteriota > Terriglobia > Terriglobales > Acidobacteriaceae > Telmatobacter. Next base: position 66,634 of record JANXYB010000078.1, on the reverse strand, counting down.
GTAATCGGTCAGATATTCTTCAATGCATTTGACTAGTTGGCCCGCGGAGGGAGGCGCTTCAGTTACGGGCATGCGCCGTCTACCAGCCTTGACGCGAACGCAAACCGGTGATGTGCGCGGTGTGATGGCGCGAATGCCAGTCATAAAGCGCCAGCACACTCGCTAGATGTTGCCGGCCCGACTCGGGATGGTTATAGCCCCGTAGGAATTCAGCCTCGGACATCGCCCCGAGCAGAAAGACCCAGCGCTGGTGCAGCGCCGAAATTAAACTTAGGGAGACTTGCACCGGCAACTTTCTCGAGTCCGGCAGGTTGGCCCACGATGCCTCATCGTAAGGCTTGATGGTTGGCCAGTCTTCAGTGAGGGCCAGCTTAAATCGCACGTACGCATTGGCGTGACTGTCGGCGACATGATGCACAACTTGACGCAGCGTCCAGCCGTTTTCACGATAGGGAGTGTCGAGTTGTTCGTCGTGCAGCCCGCTGACCGCGGCATGCAGGCGTTCCGGCAAAACACGCAGGGTCTCGATGTGTGTATTGCGAACCCCAGCCACGTTGCTCACGGGGGGAACGAAGTGCCCGATGGGGTAGCGCAGGTCTAGCGGGTCGTTCATGGAAATCTCTTTATTCCGAAGTACTCAAAGGCCAACATTGGCGGTGCTTGGCGCGTCAGCCAATACTAGGCATGATGTTTGTTGACCACATGTTTGGTGCGGTGTTTGAAATGAGGATTTTCTGGATGCACGGCGCGCGGATGCGGAGTGACGCGCGGATCTTTGGTTTGATGATGTCTCCAGGCCAACGCTGGACTGGCACACATCACCAGCAGCAAGGCCGTGGCGATAAATTTCTTCATGGCCAAAATGTACCACGATGTCTGAACAGACGATAGTGACGGAAGTGTGTCACTAAACCGCCAGGAGACGGTTTAGGGCGGAATGGCCGGCTGGGAACCACGGATTGTCGTGCCTTATCCCCTAGGCACAAGCGCACAACTGTCGTCGGCGACTTGTTCTGGGGAGCAAAAGGTGCGGCAGAACCTCGTGAGCACGCGTTGAATGTGCAGATAGACACAAAAAACCAGCCGGATCGATTCGGCTGGCCTTGTTTTCCGGTATTCGTCGGGCTTGGTTAAATCAAACCCGCGACGCGGCGCGCGGTGAGATGCCGCTGATTTCAGCCGCGCGCGATTCAGCATACGCCGCAGCGCCCAATAGCGCGGCCCCACTATCCAGAATGATGCGCACCGGCATGTTAATGAGCAGCTGGCTGAGCCGGCCTTTGTCCACAAACGACTTCATGAACGTGCCGTCTTTGAGTTTTTCGAGAACCTTGGGCGCGATGCCTCCGCCTACATACAGTCCTCCAACCGAAAGCACCTTAAGCGCCAGGTTGCCGGCCTCCGCGCCGTAGGCGGAGACGAACATATCTAGAGCCTTCTCACAGATTTCGCTCTTTGCGGACAACGCCATCTCGGTGATTACCCCATTGGGGTCGGATACCTCGGCGAGCTTATCGGAGAGCCACTTCGGCTCTTCCATGCCCCGCACCTCGAGCAGAAATTCATAAATATTGGTGAGGCCCATCCCGCTGATCACGCGCTCATAGCTAACGCGGCCATTGTATTTCTGCTTCAAAAAGCGGAGTAGATCGATCTCATCTTCGTTACGCGGCGCATAGTCCACGTGGCCGCCTTCAGACGGGTAAGGAACGTGGATGCGGCCATTCCAAGCCAGCAGGCCTTCGCCCAATCCAGTCCCTGCCGCGATCAGGGCGCGGTTGCCGGTCTGGCTCGCGTCTCCTTCAGCCAACGTGTAAATCTGCTCGGGTGAAAGCTCGGCAACGCCGTATCCATTTGCCTCTAAATCATTGATGAGAAAGACGTGCTCGATACCGAGCCCAGAGGAAAGCTCACGGCTGTCCAGCGTCCACGGCAAATTAGTGAGGCGCAGGCGACCATCGCGCACCGGGCCGGGAACACCAAAACAGGCTGCAGTCGCTTTAGCCGTACCGAGAAACTCTTTTACGATTTCTTCGAGCCCGGAATAATCCTTTGCCGGGTATTGCTTGTCTTGTGTGTGCTTCAGCTTTCCATCAATAAAGTCATACAGCGCCAGATGGACCTTGGTGCCGCCTACATCCCCAGCCAGAATCATCTTTCTCTCTCCAAAACGCCGCAGCCTTCCCCGTCCGTTGCGGGCAACAGTGCGGCCGCGTCCTTATCGAGGATCAGAGTGAGTATACCGCTTGCCGGCCGGATCAGTTGACTGGGCAACCGCTCCATGTCCCGCGGTCCCGTCAGAACGTCTTTTAGAACCTGTGACTTATCTTTACCGCCGATGACGAAGAAGACTGAGCTGGCATGGTTGATTACGGGCCAGGTGAGAGTGATGCGCCAGGTGTCTTTTTGCGGAACATGATTGGCTATAACCAGCTGATTGAGTGCATGAATCGCGTCGGTATGCGGGAACAGTGAAGCGGTGTGGCCATCATCGCCCATGCCCAGCGCAACCAGGTCGAAGCGCGGCATTTCGGCGCCCTCAAGGCGAAAATTATTGCGTAGCAGAGACTCGTAATGCGCGGCCGCGACTTGGGGTTCCAACTCGCCTTCCATGCGATGCACCTGATCTGACCGCAACGGCACACTATTAAGTAGAGTTTCGCGCGTCATGCGGTAATTGCTGTCGGCATCGTCCGGCGGAACGCAGCGTTCGTCGACCCAGTAAATGTCCAATTTGTCCCAAGGCATGCGCGAGCGCCACGGCTGATTAGGATCGGCCAGCAATTGAAAAGCCGCCTTGGGCGTCGACCCGCCGCTGATCGCGATGCGCGCCTGACCGTTGCGCGCGACCGCCTCTTGAATCATCTCGACAAAATAGTTTGCTGTCCGGCGGGCCAACGCCGCAGCATCCGGTTCTACGTAGTACTTAATGCTGAGCTTGCCAGCCATCCGTTACGCCCCTAACTATTACATTACACGCGCCGGCACTAAGGGAAGGGTGAGTTCAATGCGCGCGCCGCGGGCTTCGCGATTCGTAGCCGTTACCGTCCCCCCATGAGCGCGCACCACCGCATCGACAAAGGCGAGACCCAGCCCGTGTCCACTCGAATCTTTTCCCTTGACGCGCCGTTCAAAAAGGCTGGCACTGACCTCGGGTGCAAATCCCGGGCCGTCATCTTCAAGTGAAAGCACAGCGACGCCATCCCGCGACTCAAGGTGCAGCGTCACGGTGCATGAGGCAGGCAGATGCTTGAGTTCATTGTCAAAAAGGTTCGCAATCATACGGTGAATCAGCGCTGCGTCGGCATCTATGGATATATCCCCACCGCTATGCAGACGAACCTGCAAGCCTTTTTCTGACATCGACGGCTCATAGAGATCGATCATCACCCGCAGCAATTCATCGAGATCGATTTCGCTGCGCGAGAGGCGCAGTGCGTCCGCCCTGGCCTCTGCCACGTCCAATGAGGCGTTAAGAAATTCCGTCAGCCGATCAAGCTCGTCGATTGCGGACACGATGGGTTCGGCTTGCTCCCCATGGGTTGCGGCCGATAACGACATCTCAAGCTTGCCCCGAATCGCCGTAAGCGGACTGCGCAAATCATGTGCCAGGGCGTCGGTGATGGTGTGCAGTTGATGCATGGAATTCTCAATGCGATCGAGCATGCCATTAAGGGTGCGCGCAAGATGACCCACTTCGTCATTGCGTACGTTGGTAGGTACTCTGGCATTCATTTCGGAGTGCCCAATCCTCGAAGCCGCTTCACTGATCTCGCGAACATAACTCAGCATGCGCTTCGTTGTATAGAAGACAATTGCAAAACCGAGCAGGACCAGCAGCGCCCAAACGAAAAAGAAACGCAGATTCAGATTCCGAAGCACGCGCAATTGATCGCGTTCAGAAAGCCCGAGGTAAATGCGGCTGCCATCCCCCATTCTCAATGCGGCTACGCGGAACGGAATTTGCAAGCCTTCCACCTGTAGATCGGAGGGGTGGTCGGGGATGATCACGATCTTTCGGATAGCGGCTAAATATGGCTCGACCCTGCCCCGACCGGCCCAGAGCCGCGTACCACCGTCGCTGCCAACCTGCAAAAAGAAGACCGAATCGTTAGCGCTGCTCTCCGACCGCATTTTGTTGGGGACTTCCTTGCTGGCCAGCTCCGCAACTTCACCAACCACTGTGCCGTAGAGCGCATCTTTGGGCGTGCGTGCGGCTACGTCGCCGAGCACTTCGACCTCGCCGGCGAGCCAGGCATCGCTTCGGCGCTGGATATCGTTCTCGACAAATTGATGAAGAGAAAGGAAGACCAGCATTGTGCCGCAGGCGTAAGCCAGCGTCGCCCAGAGCGAAATGCGCCATGCGGCGCTGTGCATCACCGGCTTAGCGGTCTTTGAGGACATAGCCCACTCCACGCAGCGTTCGAATCATTGGATGCTGGCCTTTGCCGTCCACCTTTCCGCGCAGCCGGTAAATGTGTACATCTACCACGTTGGTATCTGGCTGGATGCGCATGCCCCATACCTGCTCGAGAATCATCGAACGGGTTACGACGCGTCCTGCATTTCTGCACAGGTATTCCAAAAGCACAAACTCCTGGGGTGTCAGTTGCAAAGGCTCGCCGGAGCGAATCGCCTCACGCCGTAACAAATCCAATTCAAGGTCGAGCACTTTTATTTTGGTTGTCTCGTTGCTTTGAGGGCTGTTTCGCTTGAGCAGATTGCGCAACCGCGCTAATAACTCTGCCAAAGCGAATGGCTTGGTCAGGTAGTCATCGCCGCCTTGCTCAAGGCCGCGTACACGATCGTCAACTGAGCGCCGCGCCGACAGGATAAGCACGGGGGCGTCGATGCCTATCTTTCTCAGTTTCAAAATCAAGCTGATGCCGTCCTGATCGGGCAGCCCCAGGTCGACGATCAAAATATCGTGGGTTGTTTCGACAGCCAAGCGCTCGGCAGTCTTGCCATCGGATGCGATGTCAACCTGGTATCCCGCTTCCTCAAGCGAGCGGCGCAAAAAGGCTTGAATATCGTGTTCGTCTTCGACCAGGAGTACTCGCATGAGTGGAATATTAGTGCATCCGACCGGGAATGCTTTGTAACATCAATTCGGCATCATTTCGAAAACGCAAAAGTAATGACACGAAGGGCTGACAACTTATCGTCATACTAAGAGGGGCTTTCTCTGCTCCCCATCTAATACACTGATATTAATGTATATTTACTAGCTTTGCCGACATTCAATTTATCTCCAAAGATGAACGAAACGTCATTCAGTTTAACTAAGTTGAGTGCTCCCAAACGGGATAGGCGGCGCGTCTTACCTATATGCGGGGCAGCGAGTTAGCCCTACCAATATGACGTTCCTCGCACCAATCTCAATTGAGGACCTGCGCGCCACGAGGGCAAGAGTGCAAACGGATCCCGACTTGAACGAGTTGAATACGGTTGCGTTAGAAGAGGCCTTTCGCAGCACGTTGCCATTGCCGGCGCGTATCGACCCCGGCTTTGAAGAAGCTTTGCGGCATGTGCTGGACAATCCTGGAAGCATGGTGCGACCCCGCATGGTGGTGCGTGTGGCAGCAGCATATGGGCTTGCGACAGAGCACGCTTATAATCTCGCCATCGCTCTCGAATATTTTCATACGGCTTCGCTCATCTTCGATGATCTGCCATGCATGGATGATGCAGTTGAACGTCGTGGCAAGACATGCGTCCACGTCGAGCACGGAGAAGCATCGGCGATTTTAGCCGCCCTAGCGCTTGTAAATCGCGCTTACGCGCTCACGTGGCAAGCTCTCATGGGATGCAGTAAAGAGGCGCAGCTGCAAGGGATGGCCTATCTAGAACAGCGTCTTGGCGTGGGCGGACTACTGAACGGACAGAGCCTCGACCTTCACTATTCGCAATTGCCGCACAGTCTTGAATCGACAGAGCGCATTGCGCAAGGCAAGACCGTTTCGCTGATTCGCCTCACACTGGTATTGCCCGCGCTGCTTAGCGACGCTGCGCCACGGGAGCAGCAACTGCTTGAGCGCATCGCTGCTTGCTGGGGTCTTGGCTATCAAATCGTCGACGACCTCAAAGACATTCTGCAGAGCGCCACTGAAACGGGAAAGACAGCCTCGCGCGATCTTGAGCTCGACCGCCCCAACATTGCCGCCGCCATTGGAATCAATGGGGCTGTGGTGCGGCTCGAACGCCTGATGCGTCTTGGCGACAGAACTCTGCGGGGGCTGCTCATTAAGAGGCCGGCATTGTCATTTCTTTTAAAACTACGGAGCGATTTGCAAGGCGAGCTGAGCCAGGTAACTGAAAATGCCTGCGAATTGACGGCGGAGTTGTGCACTCGAGAGCGGTCATGATCTTTTTTAAGTTGATCCTCACCAATCTGCGCCGCCACCGGATTCGATCGTTCATCAGCATCGCAGGTATTGCATTCAGTGTGGCCGCAATGCTCACTGTCGTTACGATTCTGCAGGGCGCCATTGGCATGTTCTCAGGAATACTTTCTAGCGACAGCGAAATTATCGTCTTCGAGCGAAACGTATCTGATCTTTTCTTCAGCAATGTTCCCCCATCGGTAGCGTCTGAGGTCGCTGGGTGGGCAATGGTTTCTCACGCTGACCCCGTCCTTTTTGGAATCGTTTCGAGTGCCGACCACCCCATCATCACTTGCTTCGGGGTTACGCCGGAAGATGCACGCATCCGCAACGCTACGTGGATCTCTGGCGATCGCACTCGCTTCGCTCGCAACAGCGACGATGTAGTTCTCGGCTCCCGCGCCGCTGAATTTCTGAGTGCGAAAGTCGACAGTTATGTGCCTATCGGTCACGGAACGTTTCACGTCATCGGCATTCTCAAGACCGCCAACGGATTTGAAGATGGCGGTGTCTTCATGCCGCTCGGCGCAGCGCAAAAATTTTTCCACAAAGAGGGATCCTCGGTTATCACCATCAAGCTGCGCCACAAAGAAGATGCGGCGGCCTTCAAAGCAAGGGTCAAACAGGCTTATCCAAACCTGATCGGCCTAGAAAATGCGGAATTCTCCCGCTCCTATTCGCAATTCAAAATATTGAAAGCCACGGCGTGGGCTGTGGGTGGCTGCGGGTTGATCTTGGGCGGACTTGGCGTCGCCAATACGATGATCATGTCGGTATTCACGCGTATCCGAGAAATCGCAATCCTGCGCGTCAACGGGTTCTCAAACATGCAGGTTGCCGGAATGATTTTTGGCGAATCTTCGCTTGTCTCAGCGTTCGGCGCAATTGCGGGGTTGCTTATCGGCACCGTGGCTTTGTTCGCGCTCAAATTGGTTCCCGCGCTCGATGGGTACGTTGATGCGACAATCCATCCAGCGGTGATGTTCCTTGTTGCGATACTCGCTCTGCTTACCGGCGTTGCCGGCGCGCTCTATCCGGCGATGTATGCGGTGCGCGTTCGTGCGGTGGAGGCGCTCCGCTTCGAATGAGCACGCTTACGCCCCCACCCAGTACGCACGGTCCCATCGTTCTTCGCGCTGAAGACGTGTGGAAGAGCTACGATGACGGTGCCATCGCAGTTTTAAAAGGAATTGATTTCACCGCGACCGCAGGTGAAACCGTTGCGCTCTGCGGCCCTTCCGGCTGTGGCAAGAGTACGTTGCTGCATCTGTTTGGCGGGTTAGACGAGCCTGAGCGGGGCCGCATTTTTGTAAACAATATTGAAGTCAATCGGCAGCGTGATTTGTTGCGCTTGCTGCGCCATGAAGTCGGTTTCGTCTTTCAACTTCATAACCTGATTCCCGATCTCACTCTAGAAGAGAATTGCCTGATTCCTTCAGTAGCCGCCGGGACAGATAGGCGCGTTGCTCGCAGGCGCCTGCATGAGCTGACCGAGCGCACCGGATTGACTCATCGTCTCGGGCAGCGCATTCAAAAATTGTCTGGAGGCGAACGGCAACGCACGGCGCTCTGTCGTGCCCTGATGAACCGGCCGAAAATTCTGCTTGCCGATGAGCCCACGGGATCGCTGGACGAAGGGACTAGCGCCATCGTTTTTCAACTTTTGCTCGATGTAGCCGCTACTGAAGGCGTAACTTTGTTGATGGCCACGCATGATCGCGGATTAGCCGATCGATGCGACCGGCTGCTCGAAATGCATGACGGGAGGATCTATGAGCCTGCGCCCGTCTGAGGTGCTCATCGATTCCGAACCGCGCCCGAGCGCTCTTTTGAGTGCAGCATGGCACGCGCTGCTATGGCTGGTGATTGGTAACGCGATCGGTGTCATGATTGCCACTCTGCTGTTGTTGCCAGGTCTCAATCCGTGGCTCAGCGAATGGACCTACGGTCGCTGGATTATGGTGCACATCAACATCCTGCTGTATGGATGGTGCAGCCTGCCGATGGTCGCGTTTCTGTTTCATATTTATGGGGCTGATCGAGGCGCGACAACCGCTTGGTGTCGACCAGTCTTATGGACCTGGTCGGCGGCGCTCTTTGCGGGCTCGCTCACTTGGCTCGGGGGTAATTCAAGCGGAAAGTTGTTTCTCGATTGGTCTGGTTACGCGCGCGTCGCCTTTCCGCTCGCCATGATCGCGCTATGGTTCTTGCTCGCGCATTCTCTAGTTCGCACATGGACGTCCGACATCCATGCCGGTTGGAGCACACGCGCGGCAAAGGTCGTTGGTTTGTTACTTCTTTTGCTGGTCCCGTTTGCTCTTTATATCGCGTCTAGCCCAGGAATTTATCCAGCCATTAATCCAGACTCGGGCGGCCCGACTGGCGAGAGCCAACTTGAATCGTCTCTTGCGGTGGTGGCGATCCTGCTGGTCGTCCCATTTGGAATCGCACGCCGCAAATTGCATCACTCTTGGCCCCTCGCCGCTTCACTCACCGTGTTTGTCGCCGAAGCTATGCTGTGCGTGGTTCTTGGTAGTGCGGAGGTGAGCCACCACAGGCCTTCGCAGTATCTCAGCCTCGGTAGCCTGTTGATCTGGCTTGTTTTGATACCGGCTTACTACAACTCATTTGAGTGGCACGCCAACACGCGTAGTTGGCGCACGGCGCTGCTGTGGTGGTGGGGTTTCCTTGTCGTGTCTGGCTGGATAATGTTTCTTCCCGGGGTCCTCGACCACTTTAAGTTCACAGACGGGTTAGTTGGACATTCGCTGGTGGCTGTCGCGGGATTCGTGACCGCTTTGCTGATTGTGTTTATGGTGCAGTTGCTGGGAGAGCACGGATGGATTTTCACTCGACGCTGGTCATTTCATGTGTGGAACTGGAGCGTGCTCGCATACGTTGTGCTGATGTTCGGCGCAGGGTGGATTGAAGGGTCTGAGCCTGCCTTCACCATCGTGCCAAGCCTTGCGCGAAATGTGATTTACGTACTGCGCTTGCTTACTGGCTTGCTCATGCTGGCCGCGTCGCTTGAGTGGCTTGTCGCCGCCTCGCAATCGCTGCGCGCATTCACCGTACTTCGCACAGAAGTCGTTGGCGAGGTGAGAGCGTGAGACATCCCGTGCTGTTTGGCTATCAATTACTGACGGGCTTGTCTGACGCTTCGACCGGAGCTTTGCTCATTGTTGCGCCGGAATTGACTTTGCGCATGATGCGTATTCATGCGCCCGCCGCTGCCAGCCCGTACTTGTCATTCATCGGCGCGTTTGTACTCTCTGTCGGCCTGGCCTGCTTGTATGGTGCGTGGCTCGTCTACTGCGGCAGTCAAATATCCAAGCTTCAAACCGTGTGGTTGCTCACCGCGATTACACGCAGCGCGGTGGCCATCTTTGTTGTCTCTGCAGTGATCGCCGCAACGCTTGACTTTGGCTGGCTCGGTGTCGCAGCGTTCGATGGAGCTTTCACGCTGATTCAAGCCATAGGATTGCGCAAAGGCTGGTTGACCGATGCGGCACGGTAGATTGCGCCACTCGGGATGGCAAGGCACATGCCTTGTGGCGATCACTTATGTCTTCTTCTTGATTTTCGCGCAGTTTGCTTTTATCAACAGGCTAGGTGCACTGGGAATCGCAGGCGGGCACCTCAAAGCCGTGATGGGCGCGATGGCTGCGGGCGGAATATTACTGAGCCTTCTCACTCCCCGCGTGAAGTTTTGTTTCTCGCCATCGCTGCGCCTGCGTCTTGGTTTCGCTGCAGGCGGCATCGCCGCATTTCTGTCGTTGCTACCTCTGAACGTTATCGCAAGCCTTGCGGTCGCGCTTCTGATTGGCGGGGGATTAGGTCTGCTTACCGTCACGCTGGTGACTCATCTCACGACTTGGACCGGCGAACAGCACGCACTCTTTAAAGTGGGCCTCGGCACCGGACTCGGCTATCTGTTGTGCAATGTACCTTCAATATTTGCGGCGTCTCCGCAGGTGCAGGCAGCATGCGCCGGGTTGCTCTGCTGCGCGGCCATCGCCATCACATTCTTTCGTTTGGATGCACAACCCGCCGTCAAGGCAATTGTTCCTCAAACTGAGGTTTCCTTTGTACTCGTCGTCGCTTGTTTTGCTGCGCTCGTCTGGCTCGACTCTGCCGCATTTTTTATCATCCAAAACACTGCCATTCTAAAAGCAGGAACGTGGCAGGGTGCCCTGCATCTTTGGGCGAATGGATTACTGCACCTGGGCGCGGCGCTGACCAGCGTGTGGCTGCTGAGTCGTCGCGGTCTCAAGTTCGTACTTTCGCTGGCGTTTCTCGCGCTGGGGTTTGCATGTCTGTTATTGCTCGATCCGGCGCGCGCATTACCCGCGTCGGTACTTTATCCAATCGGCGTGTCTCTCTACTCGGTCGCGCTGGTTGCGTATCCCTCATTGCTATCGCCCTCATCATCGCTCGATGAGCGCGGCCGCCGGGCAGGTTGGATCTATGCCGTCGCGGGGTGGGGCGGTTCTGCGCTAGGCATCGGCATGGGACAGAATCTTGGTCATGTTCCTCCGACCTTCGTCGTTGGCGCCGGAGCAGTTGTCTTGCTGCCTGCGCTGATCACCATGTTTCGCACCCGAGCTCGCGAACTAGTCCTGGCAGCAGCCGTGCTGCTGATTGCGCTACTCGTTTATCGCCTTCAGCCCGGCAGGCCGGTCGCTGCATTGCCCTACGCGGTCGAGCGCGGCAGGTTGGTGTACATCTCCGAGGGCTGCATCAATTGTCACTCGCAATATGTTCGCCCCAACACAGCCGATGTATTGATGTGGGGACCGGTCGAGAGCCTTGATGATCTACATCGTCAACGCCCACCTCTTATAGGTAATCGCCGCCAGGGGCCAGATTTGGCGCAGGTTGGTGGACGTCGCTCTCCGTTATGGCTGAAGGCGCATTTCTATAACCCAGCTGAGGTCAGCGGGGCATCGGTCATGCCGTCGTTCGCGTTTCTGTTTCGAGATCAAAGAGGCAACGATCTGGTTGCATATCTATCGAGCTTGCATGGTCCAGGCATTGCGCAGCACGTTGCCGCCGAGCAGCAGTGGCATCTCTCTTCTAACGCGATAGCCAATGCCAACGCGACAAACGGGGAACGACTGTACACTCGCTATTGCACTACGTGCCACAGCAGTGAAGGACGCACGCGCTCTGCCTGGCAGGCGGATTTTAAGAAGCTACCCTCCGATTTGACCGCCGGCCCGTATCAGGATTCTCTGCCAGCGATATCCGCTTCGGCACGAATGGATCGGTTGGCTCAAATTTCGAAATTCGGTATGCCCGGTACTGACATGGCCGGCCACGAATATCTAAGCGACCAGGATTTGGCTTCCATTAGCCTCTATATTTTGCAGAAACCTAATGCGCCTCATGCGCAATCCGTAGCGAGCAAATAATTTTAGGAGAAACTATGAAACGCTTCGTTCCCTTTGCCGTAGCTGCTTTATCGTTCGTCTTAATTTTGGGCGCATCTGCCCAGCATCAGACCTTCACCGTGAACCCTAATACGAGCCAGATAGCGTTTGCACTGGGGGGGAACATGCATCACGTAGATGGAACGTTTCACGTGCAGAGTGGAACGATCAACTTCGATCGCACTGCACAAACAATTTCCGGTTCTGTGGTTGTGTCTGCCGTCAGCGGAGACAGCGGTGACAAGAACCGCGATAAAAAGATGCACAACGACGTGCTCGACGTGGCGCACTATACCGACATATCTTTCGTGCCGAAGAGCTATCAGGGAACCATCACGGCCATAGGGGATTCAACGATCCAGGTTTCAGGAGTATTCACGCTGCACGGCACTCCCCATGATCTTACCGTCCCAATGCAGATTCACATTGAGGGAAGCGCTCTGCGAGCCAAGACGCACTTCACCGTACCCTACGTTCAGTGGGGATTAAAGGATCCGAGCATCTTCATTGCTAAGGTTGCCAAGGAAGTAGATTTGGATCTCACCCTGGCCGGCAGCTTGGCGTCCGCCAACTAGGTGAGGGTGCCGAGCAATGCCCCGCGGAGACCCCGTCGTAGGGGTTGCGACGACTGGTGAATTGAGCGATCAGCGACCGAGGTACACGCGGTATTGCTGCTCGATGATTCCCGCCGAGCGAGCCAGTGCTAATTTCGCGAGGTTGTATCGGTAAAGACTTTCAACCAGGTTACTCTGGGCGGATGCAAGCGTTGCTTGCGCAGTGACTAGCGGTAGATTGTCATCAACGCCGGCGTTCACGCGATCCGTTTCATCGCTCAGAGCACGCGTCGCCAGTTCAACATTAGACCGCGCCACCTCAATCAATCTGGCCGATGCATCGACATCGAGAATCGAGGATCGTACTTGCTGATCAATGCGTCCGCGAAGATCTTCGAGCTGCGAACCTGCGGCACTCAATTGCGCGGCAGCCGCATTTGAGGCCCCACGCAAACCGGCCTCGCGAAAGATCGGTACATTCAACGTGCCCACGGCCGCGAAAACCCCGTGGCTGCCTGCGCCGTTTACTTGATCTACTCCGTAATAGCCGCTGAAGCGCAGGCTAGGCAAACGCTGGCTGCGATAGGCCGAGTGCACCGCTTGCAACTCGACCACCTGGTTTTGAAGATTCTGGTAATCCTGGCGGTTCTTGTAAGCCACGGCTCTAACTTCTTCCGGTGTTTGGGTGGCAAGATCGCTGTAAGGCGCGGGATCGCTGAGTATTATTTTCTGCCCGGAGTCCAGACCTATTTCCCGCTTAAGCAGAATCAAATCCTTCTCGAGCGCATTCTGAGCGGCGATCAGGGCTTGCTGTTGTGCCTGCAGTTGTACGCGCGCTCTCAGCTCATCGAGATTAGAAACGGTGCCTGCCTCGTGTGCGGCATGGGCATGCTCTAACAGCAGGCGGTCTGCCGCTTCCTGCGCTGCGGCATTGTCCACTTCACTCGCGGCTGCGATCGCATGCAGATAGGCCGTCGCCACCTGCTGAACTACCTCTCCGCGCGCCGACATCTTTGCGAAATGAGCAGAGCGCTGCGCGGCGCCGGCAGCCCTCCATCCAGCGATCACGGGCCCGGAGAAGAGCGTCTGATTGAATGAAAGCTGTCCTTGTGTCAGGTCGTCTTTTGTTATCAGAGAAAGGCCCGACGGGATACCTCCGGGGAAAATTGCACCAAACTTTTTAAAAACGCCGGGACCAAATCCCTGCGCTGCGAGGTTGTGCTCAAAAACCCCCGTCCCGCCACTCAGGTTGATCGTGGGCAAAAACTGCTGCAGTGCCTCGTTCTTTTCCCCCTGATAAAGCTTTTCGCCGCTCTCGGCTTCCTTAAGGCCAAGGTTGTTTTCAAGGCCGCGCCGCACTGCATCGTCGAGCGAGAGGCGCAACGCTTCGGCGCTTGCTGGATGAGAAGTAACGCTGCCATAAAAAGGATTGGCGGCCGAAGACGGGTTGGCCGCGGACGAAGATGGGTTGATCGTCTGGGCACCGAGTACCGAGGCCGCGCTCACTAATATGCACATCGCGAACCCCGCCGGCGTCTTCAACCCCTGCAACCCAACATGTATCACTTGTCTCACTACCTTCATTCTCTCAGATGTTTGCGGCGGCTCAAGGATTCTGGCTGCGCTCGAAAAGGCTCGCAATTTGTGCTTTTTGACTCTGGCAATACCCTGAATTTAGGCCAATGTGCAGGAGACTGAATCGATTGTCTTCCTCTCGACCCTGGGGACCACGATTACGGTTGCGGGAGGCGTACGTCCGGGTGAAAGTCTGCGCCATGAGTTTGCTGCAAACGCATGATCGGGCCGCAGGTCTGCGGATCGTAGGCAAGGTCGATCATTTCGAAGGGCTGCTTGCCGGAGTGGGCTGAGGCGAAAGAGGAATGGTCGGGCGGGTGCCAGTCTTAGTTTATGGGGACAGGACGGAGAGGTTATTTGAGTTTTTTGCCCGGTGCTTACGGTGATGCGTTCGGACGGAGAAGACCGAGGTCTTCTAGCCAAAGTTCTCGCTGAGTGCCTCGGCCTTATCCGCTAAATGACAGCATCTCGCGATCCCCAGGAATGAGTCGTTGCTTGCTACAAATGAACCTCAGATGTTCACGGAGGTGCCGCCATAACTCTCAGGTTCCACATCAGCGATAGTCTCAGTGAAATTCCACCTATGACCGTAAAAATCCTCGGCTTCGTATTGGCGCTCGCCGTACATCTGATCCTTCGGCTCGGTCAGGATTTTGGCGCCCGCAATTCGCGCGCGCTCACAGTGACTCAGCGCATTCTCGATGCGTACCTGCACGGCACTCGAATGGTTCGGAACTATGTTGCCCTCGCCGATGGTAAAGCAACCCTCGCCGGCGCGCATTTGAATCCGGTGATTCGCAATCCGCAACCGCACAGTGAAGCCGAAGGCCTTTCCGAGCCATTCCGCCGCTACGCCGGGGTCGGGATAACGGAGGACGGGAATCACCTGGCAAGGGGGAACAGAACGGTTGTAGCGCATGGGTCGTCTCCGAAAAAGTGCGCGTTCAGGTTAGCATGGCAGGAATGTCGATTGGCGAATCCAGGGCCGAGTCACTCATTGAGGTTAATCCACACGTTCTTAATGGACGCGTGCATTTTTTGCCATCTCAAAGCTCACCTTACGGCGGATTAAGTGCGCTGAAAGTGTTTCGCTGAGGATGAAAAACCATAGCCTTTCGACTGGCTATGTAACCGTCGTTTCAAAGAACGCTTCAACATCTGTGATGGTCGTCGTCATGCGGTAGGGCGGGAGGCTGGCCAGGAATGTCTGGCCGTATCTCTTGGTGCGGATGCGGTTGTCGAGCAGGACCAGTACGCCGCGGTCTTCGAGGGATCGGATGAGGCGGCCAAATCCTTGCTTGAGAGTGAGCACGGCGGCGGGCACCTGGTAGTCGAAGAAGGGTTTGCCGCCGGCTTCTTCAATGGCCTTCATGCGGGCTTGCACGACGGGGTCGCTGGGCACGGCAAAGGGCAGGCGATCGATGATGACGCAACTCAGCGCTTCGCCTTGCACGTCGACCCCTTGCCAGAAACTGGCGGTACCAAAGAGCACGGCGTTGGGGGTGCTGCGGAACTGTTCAAGCAGAGCCTTGCGGGGCGCGGTGCCGTGCAGCAGGATGGGATAGTCGAGCACCGGTAACAGGCGTTCGTAGAGATCGCGCATCTGCGCGTAGCTGGTGAAGAGGCAAAAGGCGCGGCCCCGAGTGATCTCAAGTACGCGGCGAATACAGGTCGCGGCGGCTTCGGGGAAATCGGGTTCGCGCGGGTCGGGCATGTTGGGCGGCAGGTAGAGCAAGGCCTGTTCGCCATAGCGGAAATGGGATGGGACGACGAGTTCGCGGGCTTCAGTAAGGCCAACGCGCTTGCGCATGTGTTCAAACCCGCCTTGCACGGTCAGCGTAGCGGAGGTGAGCACAACGGTGGGGATGGTTTCAAAGACCATTTCCGACAGCAATTGGGAGACGTCGATGGGCGTGGCCTGCAGGAACGTGGTGCGGGATTGCGACCGGAGGCTTACGCCGCGGGTGGTTGCGGACCGATCCTGCGGCACGCCGGACATGCGGCGCTCAAGCCAATAGACCATGTTGCTGGCGTTTGATTCAAGCAGAAATTCAAGCTCGGTACGCAGGCGGGTGGTGCGTTTGCGCAGGCCCTGGGCTTCGTCGACGCCGGTGAGCTGATCCATCTCCGCCTCAAGCAGGCGAAGGGTGGCGCGGACGGCCATGTATAAATCGCCCGAGCTTTCGAGGAATTCTTCGCGATCTAGAAAAGGCTGGCGGCCATCACCCGCCATGGGCAGGCCGGCAAAAAACATGCGCGCACGGTCGCGGAGTTGTTGAGTGGCGGCGGGCAGCTTGTGGGCTCCCTCTTTACCGCGCAAAAGCGTGTCGGTGTCGCGCGCCAGCTCTTCAAAGCGGATGTTCGAGACAGAGAGCCCGAAGTAGCTTGAGGCTACGTCCTCCAATTCGTGGGCCTCGTCGAAGATAACGGCCGCAGCCTCAGGAAGGATGCCAACATCGGGCGCGCCTGCCGCCTCCTGCTTGACGGAGAGGTCGGCAAAAAAGAGGTGGTGGTTGACGATGATGATGTCTGATTCGAGGGCATTGCGCCGCATCTCGGTGATGAAGCAGCGGCGGTAGTCGGGGCAGGTCGAGCCCAGGCAATTCTCACTGCGCGCGTCGAGCTTGTGCCACAGCGCGCTCGACTCCGGCATGCCGGATAGCTCGGAACGGTCGCCGGTCTCGGTGATCTTTTCCCACTCGGCAATCTGGTGGTACTGATCGATTTCTTCGAGGCCAGACAGGATCGGTTGCGTGCTTAGAGCGGCCAGCTTGTGGCGGCAAAGATAGTTGGCGCGACCTTTCATATAGCAGACGCGCAGGCTGCCGAGCAGCGTTTCTAGAAAGGGGATATCGCGAAAGTAGAGTTGGTCTTGAAGCGCCTTGGTTCCCGTGGAGACGATGACGCGCTGGCCGGTGCGCAGGGCGGGCAGCAGGTAGGCCAGGGTCTTGCCGGTGCCGGTGCCGGCTTCGACGATGAGATGGCGGCGCTCGCTGAGGGCACGCTCGACGGCCTTGGCCATTTCAAGCTGGCCGGGGCGGTATTCGTACGGCAGCGACGAACGCGCCAGGATGCCGCCGGGGGCAAAGAACTCGTGCAGGCTAGGCAGGGTGCGGGTTGTGGTTTCAGTGGGAGGCATGAGGGCCGAAGTACTGCTTCCATCATAGTGACGAAACGGCTAAACCCGGGGGAAGGTAGACTGAGAGAGCCGCTCTGAAGCTTGAATCGCTGATGGGAGCGGCGCGTTCTACAGTTTGGAGAGTACTTTGCCTACGTATCGCAGATCGGTTATACCCTCTCAACCTGGTGCGGAAACGCTGCCGCTGGTAGCGATTGTGGGTCGTCCTAACGTGGGCAAATCTACGTTGTTTAACCGGCTTACCAAAAGCCGCCGCTCCATTGTCGGCGACGAGCCAGGCATAACCCGCGACCGCATTTACGGTGAATTTGAGTGGCTCGGCCGGCGCTACCGGCTGGTAGATACGGGGGGCATTGTTCCCGATGATCCGGAGCTGATTCCAACGGAGATTTACGCCCAGGCCAAGGTCGCGCTCGAAGAGGCAGAGGCCCTGATTCTAGTCGTCGATGCGCGGACAGAGTTGGCCAGCCCCGACTACGACTTGGTGCGCTTGCTGCTGCACGGGCACAAACCGGTTTTCCTGGCGGTGAACAAGGTTGAGGGCGAGGCGATGGCCTACGCCGCGGAGAATTTTCGCCAGCTAGGGCTCAAGAACGTGTTCCCGATCAGCTCGGAACACGGGCTGGGCATCGGCGAGCTTCTGGATGGGATTGCAGACGCGATACCGGCTCCGCTGCCGGACGAAGAGGCCGACGAAGCCCAGGAATCTGAGGACGAACAGGCAGAAGAAGACGAGATCTCGGAGGGCGGCCCGGTGGCTCCGGGAGCGACTTACGACGAGGTGGGCGAAGAAGGTCGTCCGCTGCATCGTACCCACGGCGAGTTTGAACAGCATGAGACATCGGTAGCGATTATCGGACGGCCTAATGTTGGCAAGTCCACTCTGCTGAATGCATTGACGGGGACCTCGCGAGCCATCGTTTCGCCGGTACCGGGCACCACGCGCGACGCGGTTGACGAAGTAGTTGAATTCGAAGGGCAGCAGTTTCGGTTTGTCGATACGGCCGGCATTCGACGCAAGGGCAAGACGCACTTGATGGCTGAAAAGATGAGCGTGGTGATGGCCCGGCGGCACCTTGAAGCAGCCGACGTGGCATTGCTCGTAATAGATGCGGCCGAGGGCGTGACGGCGGCAGATGCCACCATTGGTGGCTATGCGCACGAGAGCGGACGCAGTGTGATCATCCTGGTGAACAAGTGGGATGCGGTCACCACGGGGCGCACCGACGGCAAGCCCGCAGCGGACCGGGAAATTTTTGAGAAACAATTGCGCACGGTGTTGAAGTACCTGCATTATGCGCCGGTGATTTTTCTTTCGGCATTGGAAGGAACCGGACTAGGCCGTGTACTCAACGAGGTCAAGGCAGTGGCTGCAGAGCGGCGCAAGCGCGTGACGACGGGGCAGATGAATCGCTTCCTCGACAAGATCGACTTTCAGCGCGCACCGGTGCCGATGGCCAAGCGGATACGCATCTTCTACATGACGCAGGCTGCGGTGGCGCCGCCTACCTTTGTGCTGTTCACAGACCGCGACATCAAGCTGCATTTCTCGTTTGAGCGGTTTTTGGAAAACCAGATACGCGGGGCTTTCGGATTTCAGGGGACACCCATCTGGTTCAAAGTGAAGGCGCGCAACGCAAAGAAGGACGAATAGCCGCGGCGACTCTTTGCGCATCATTGGGGCGGTTTAGGCGTTTGTGGGCGAGCGCATCGACGGAGGGTTGTAGCCCTCTTCAGCGAGATGCTTGCCCATTTGCTCGTACATCGCCGGGTCACTGGGCTGCCAGGTGCCGAGGCCGTCGACGTAGCGGTTGTACATCGAGAAGGCGGCAGCGATCAGCACCGTATCGTGAATTTCGCGGTCGGTGGCGCCCTGCTGCCGCGCGGCTGCTACGTCGCTCTTGGTGACTAGCTTGCCGTCCTGCTGCACTTTTCCTGCAATGACCAAGAGTGATTTGAGCTTGGGACTGACCGGCGCGGTAAGGAAGTCGGCCTTCACCTTTTCAACAATTGTGGCATCGCCAAGATGATTGGCTGCGGCGGCTCCGTGGCTCAGTGCGCAAAACGTGGTGCAGTTGCGCGAGGAGACGTAGGTCGCGATGAGTTCGCGCTCGCCGGGGGTGAGGGTGTTGGGTTCGTGAAGAAGGATGTGCGCCAATGCGCGCATAGGCTTGGCGGTCTCGGGGCGAAAGGCGAATGCGGCGCTGATGCCGGGTATGCCTTCGGGAAGATTGATGTGCGGCATGGGGAACTCCTCAACGATAGAGGCTAGGGACCAGGAAGTTATGGGTCGATTGAAGCTTGTGCTTTCCCACCCTTTGCGCAATGCGGAAAGGGTGCGGCACTCGCGTTGGTCATTGTTTCACGCACTTAAATGGGCAGTGGCGCTGGCGTTTTCGCCTAAGTATTCTTTGCTCGTAGTTACATAGCCATTGCGGGCTACGTTGCGGCCGCGTTCGCGGTAGAGCGCTTCATCGTCGGGCTGATCGGTATCGAGGCCGTCGACATAGCGGTTGTACATGCAGAAGGCGGCGGCGATCAGCACGGTGTCGTGAATTTCAAGATCGGTCGCGCCGTGCTTGCGCGCGGCTTCAACATCGGAGGTGGTCACAAGTTTGCCATCCTGTTGAACCTTACCGGCGATGGCGAGCAGGGTTTTGAGCTTGGGGCTGATGTCGGCATGGGTGAAGTCGGTCTTGACCTGCTTGACCAGGGCTTCGTCGCCGCCCAGATGCGCTGCGGCGATAGCGCCGTGAATGCTGGCGCAAAAGTGCGTGCAGTTGCGGCTGGAGACGTAGGCAGCGATGAGTTCGCGTTCCCCTTTGCTAAGAGTGCTGGGGCCGGTGAGCAGAATTTCGACAAGATCGTTGAGCGGGCGCGCCGTTTCGGGGCGGAAAGCCATGGGACCGCGAATACCGATGTGGCCGGGGGGAAGGGCGATATGGGGCATTGGGTTTTCTCCAGTGAGCAGGGCAGGGACCAGGGGACCAAGAGTCAGGGGTTAGGCACTAAAGACTAGGGACTAAGGACCGGGACGACGGCAGAGTGATTGGTCATGGCGAGATAGGTTCGGTAGAGGACTCGCGAACGGTCGTTCCCGCTGGGCCGTTGGCGCGGACCAGCAGCCAGCGGGCGGGGAGTCCAAGCAGGACAATCACGGCGCCCACGAGTGAAGGGCCGGGGCTGTGCATGAGGAGCATGGCGGCAAGGATTCCGCTGCCGCATAGAAAGACGATGGGCGCGATCGGAAACCACCAGCGACGGACCGGCGGGATGACGCGGAAGAGTGTGGCAACGGTCAGGGCTAAAAACACCACGGCAGAAAAGATGATGAATGCGAGAATGCGATCGAAGGCGCCGAGGCTAAGGACAAGCAATGCCATGCCGGTTTGAAGAAGTACGGCGTTGGCTGGGGTTTGAAACCGGGGATGGAGACGGCCGAAGGCGGCGAGCACACGCGTCGGGGTCGGTTCTTTGCCGTTCGATGCACGTCTGGATATGGTTGCGGATTCGCGTGGCAATTCACTTTCGGATTCACTTCGAGCCAAGGCGTAGGTGACACGCGGCACGGCCATGCTGATGACCATCAGTCCGCCAAGCACGCTCAACACCACGCAGGCAGAAAGGACTCGGACCCCTGCCGATCCAAAAAGCGCCTGCCCAAATTGCGCGACGAACGCGGTGTTCGATTGGATCTGCTGCATGGGAACGACGGCAACGAAGGCGAAGCTGACCAGCAGGTAGAGCGCGGTGACGATGAGGACGCCCCCTGAAAACGCAACCGGAAGGTTGCGCTGAGGATTGCGCACCTGGCCGGCAATTTTTCCTGCTTCCCACCAGCCTCCGAAGCAGAAGAAGGCGCTGATTGCGGCTCCCGCGACGGCTGCGATGAGCGGGCCAGATCCGGTGCGACGGACTGTGAGCGGTGCGAGATTTGCCAGTGTGGCGTGGCCTGAAAGGAGAGCCCATCCTACGAGTGATACGAGTACGGGAATCTTGAGCCAGTTGAGCGTGGTCATCCCTCCGCTCGATAGACGCGTGCCGCAATAGTTGAGCGCGCCGAGGCCGATCAGGATGGCGGCAGGCAGCGTTGCGGCGATGGCTGGAGAAACTCTCATCAGCGATTGAACATAGGGGACAATGCCGACGCAGAGGGCCGCGGCCACACCGGGATACATGACGATTGCGGCCATCCATCCATAAAGAAAGGCCACGCGCGGGCCGAATCCGCGACGGAGATACAGGTACTCGCCGCCGTCTTGGGGATTGCGGATGGCGAGTTCGGTAAAGCACAGGGCTCCGGCGAGCGTGATGACCGCCATGCCGCACCAGACAGCCGCGAGCAGGGCGGGCGAACCAAGAGAGCGCGCCATAGCTGCGGGGGTGAGGAAGATGCCGAGCGAAATGGCTTCACCGGTGACGACCGCGGTGGCGGCCCACACGCCCATTTGCCGCCCGGATTGCCGTTCGCTGTGCATCGTCCGGCAATCGTCGCAGGGAAGAGGAAGATGCGCATCAGACTTTGGGTTGAGGGGATGATTGAGACTTTCCACGCGAGCAAGTATTACTGCGGAGGCGGCTGGTCGGCAGGCTGGTCGAGGTGGGTGATGTGGACGCTGGCCTGCGTTTCGGGGACGATGCCGTCGTTGAGCTGCACCTCGGTAGGTTTGCCTTGGACCAAGAGTCGGTGAGTGATGGTGCCGCGCGCAGGGATGAGAATGCGTTCGCTGGTAGTGTTTGTGGCCGACCGCACCGACACGGGAACTTCGGCAGCGGCGTATCCGGCATTTGAAACCGTGACGGAGACGAGCCAGTTGCCGGACTGAACCGCGTTGGGAAATACCTTGTCGATGGTGAGATCGGGCAGGCCCTTGTCGGCATCGATCCAATCGGAAAAAAACCAGGATAGGTCGCGGTGGCCATCTCCCTTGCGCAGCAGGTTGCTGAAGCGCGCGGAAGCTGAAGTGTCCGCCCCTGTGGCGCTGGATGGG
This sequence comes from Acidobacteriaceae bacterium, assembly GCA_025350325.1. Lineage (GTDB taxonomy): Bacteria > Acidobacteriota > Terriglobia > Terriglobales > Acidobacteriaceae > Telmatobacter. The sequence continues at coordinate 44,560 of JANXYB010000078.1, read as the reverse complement.
TCGGCGCGGAGGGCGGCGGAGAGAGCTTCGTCGCCGGCAAGGTCGCGGAGCATCCAGAAAATATAGGCCGCCTTTGCGCGGTAATAGGAAGGTGAGATAGCGGCGTCGAGCGGTTGGCCCGCGCTCTCTCCGGGGCTCGCGGGCTCGGCGAATGCGAGAGCCGAACGGCCGCCCTCAAGCATGGCGAGAGCCTGGGGCCTGCCCTGCTGCTTCTCTGCCCAGAGCGTGCCAATGAAGAAGGCCACGCCCTCGTTAAGCCACGGGGGAGCGTGAATAGAAGGTGCAGTCAGAAAGGCGTGGGTAAGGGCGTGAGCGAGCACGTTTTGCTGCTGTTGCGGGGTGGACTCGCGCAGGCTGATCGCCATCATTGCGCCGGTTTCAAAGGGAGCATCGTCGGGATCGGAGAGGTCGAGAAGCGTGAGTTGGGCGCTGGGGTGGGGGCCAAGCCAACGGTCGATGAACGGCGTGACAGCGGCAGCGGAGGCGAGCCAACTCTGGACGGCCACTTCGTTCTCAGGCGTGGTGAAGCCGGTTATGTTGGCACCGGAATGAGCCTTGCGCACGGCCACGAAAAGGCTCGGCGCGTCAAAGCTGAGCGGCAAGGGTGCAGAGGCGCATGTCGCAACGCCGGGCACATCGGCGTTGAGGGCTGCCGCGTCGGTGACGGTGAGCGGGCAGGGCTGGCCATTGATGAGGGTGATGGTCGGCGGTTGGCCGTGCGGGAATTCCACGGTGAGGCGCAGGCGGAAGGTCGCGCCGGAAAGGTGGAGTTTGTGGGTGCCGATCTCATCGAACAGGCGCGCACCGTCGCCGAGGACGACGGGAACGCTCGAGGCGGGATACCAGACTACGTTGCCGAAACCGCGCAGACCGGTGAACTCAGGGCTGATCTGGTCCCAGTCAGAGTGCAGGGCAGCTTCGGAGGGGGTTCCAAGCATGAGCAGACGCTGTGAAGAGACGGGAATGGTGCCGGAGTAGGTGACGTCGAACTGAACGGTAGCGCCGGGAGCCAGAGGCTCGTTGAGCGAAACAGCTGCCTCGTGGAGCTGCCCGGTGTGATCGGCATCGGAATTGAGAGTGGCGACGACAAACGACATGTCGCGGCCGGCGGCGCGAATGCGATCCCAATTCAAAGTGGACGATATTTGTAAGGGAATTTTGGGCAGCGCGATCTTGCCGGTGTTACGGACGGTGATGAGTGCGCGCACGGCTATCTGGTGGTCGCCAGTGCGCAGGCGCACGTCCATGTCGAAGTCGGTGAAGGTTATGGCCTGGCGATCGGCGTCCGCAACGGAAGGGGCAGCGGCCATTTGGATTGCGGGAGGAGCGGTAGTTGTGGTTTTGCCGTTGTCGTCGTAAGAGCGGGAGAAGATGACTTTGCCGGTAGGCATAATTGCCGGCTGGGCGGCCGGTGCGGGCTGGGCGGTTGGCGCCGTCTGGTTAGAGGATTGCGGCGGCGCGGGGTTAGTCTGGGCCGCTGCCCAAAAAGATGCGGAGAGCGCGGCCAGCAGGGCCGCTGCGGGTAGAAGCCGGGAGAGCGAAAACGTCATGAACCAAGGCCTTTCTGTGCCTTGGGTTTAGACGCTTTTGCGGCTCCGATGCTTCCCGAACCGACTGCCCGGCCTGCCTTGAGGCGCCGTTGGCGGAAGGCTTCGTAGAGCACGACCGCCCCGGCTGCGGAAACGTTGAGGGAACTCACGCCGCCTGCCATGGGAATACGCAGCAGGTGATCGCAGGTGCGGCTGACCAGGTCGTGGAGGCCCGCTCCTTCGCGGCCGAGCACAAGCACGCAGTCGCCGGTGAAGTCGAACTGGTCATAGTCGGAGGTTCCGCGTTCGTCGAGGCCGATGATCCATAGATTGTGGCGCTTGAGGTCTTCAAGGGCGCGTACTAGGTTGACGACGCGGGCGATGCGGAGGTGCTCTGAGGCGCCGGCGCTGGCTTTAACCGCAACCGGGCTCAGGGGGGCCGCACGGCGCTCGGTAAGCACGATGCCGTCCACGCCCGCTCCGTCGGCTACGCGCAGCAGGGCGCCTAGATTTTGCGGATCCTCTACGCCATCGAGGGCGAGGACGAGACGTGCCTCAGGCTGGGCCGACTGGGATATGGGCGCGGTGAACAAATCTTCAATGGAGAGAGACGGCTGGCCGTGTACGAAAGCGACCACACCCTGGTGGGCCGCAGTTCCGGCGACCTGCGTGAGTTGCTCGCGGGCTTCCTGTCGTACGCGGACACCGGCCAGGCGGCATGCGGAGACGAGGCGGGAGAGGCGGTCGTCGTCTCGCTCGCTGGCTACTATCACGTGGTCGAAACGCCTGCGGCCGGCCTTGAGTGCCTCTTCGACCGGATGCACGCCATAGAGAACTTCCATCTGGGTAGTTTAGACGGTGGGGCGGAAATGAAGAGAATGGAGCCAAGATCGTCGTGTTGTGTCCCGTGGCTGTGCTACTTCTTTACATCGGGCGCGGGGCCGACGCCGAAGTCGTAAACCACGGTTGCTGAGGCGTTAGCCGCCTCTGGAATCCAAGTAAATGCGTATTCGCCGGGTTCGAGCGTCCGGGCCACTGTGATTCGAACCCAGGGAGTTCCGTTGATGCGTTCCGAGTTGAACTCGATGGTGTTGGATTCGCGGCTGTGGTGACCGGTGAACAGTGAGAGGGACAGCGTGTCAACCAGGCGCACGCCTTTGCCGGCCTTCAAGTGAAGGATGGCCGGCTTCCATCCCTGATCAGATGCGGGAGTAGCCACGGCCAGAGTTGCTGCGTCATTTTCCCGCATGATGTCGCGTACCAGCAGGACAGGTGCGGTGGTTTCAGAGATGCGAACGGTTGCGGCGGTGCCGGGGATTTCGACGGTCTGTTTTGCTTTGGTAGTGATGGGCCAAGTCATTTGGCGACCGAAGTTCGCGCCGCGATGGACGTTCAGTTTGGTAGCCACGTCCTTCAATTGGATTAAATTCTTGCTATCGGAGGGCGAGTTAAGGAGCCACACGGTTCCATAGTCAGGCACGGAGATGCCGGGAGCGGCCTGCTGTGAAGACGCGACAAGGCAAGCGATCAGCGAGAGCATCACCACTAAAAAGAAGCGATCAAAATTGTTCCGGTGCATGCAGAAGCGATTTTAGTTCTAGTCAGTGCACAGTGACTAGATTGATCGCATTGGTATCATTTTTCGCAGCCGGCGGCAGGTCGGGTGTTAGATGCGGGGCCATGCACGATTGATCGCGCGCCGAGTTTAAGACCGTCGTCGGAGCGCGTAGGTCTCTGCTCATCCATCTACCGCCGCGTGGGCGAGCCCGGAAGGCGTAGCGGCTGTTCTCCGGCAAGATTTTGCGTCGGATACTATCTTTTATCCGGAAAATTGATGTATTTCAAACGAAAGACGAAGGTTTTGAGGCTTCACATGCACTTTTGTCGTCTAATTAAGCAAGATGAGTACTGTTGCGGCCATTCGCTCGCTTTTCGCTCCTAACTCCGCCACGCAAGCCGAGGAACAGGTTCGGCAGGAGAGCCTTGCTATTTCGGAGGGTCTCAAGCGGCAGGACGCAGGGCTTTTGGATCAGTTGATTGTGCGCTACCAGCACCGCCTATTGCGTTATCTACTGTTTTTGAGCGGCAACCGCGAAATGGCCGAAGACATGTTCCAGGAAGTCTGGATGCGTGTCCTCACCCGAGGTGGCCAATTCAACGGCAAGGCCCGGTTTGAGACGTGGCTGTTCACGATCGCTCGCAACCTCGTAATCGATCAGCGGCGCAAGCGCACCATGTCGAGCCTCGATGAACTGTTTGAGGTAGGCAACGACGAAGACCGGGCGATGACGTTTGAGGTTGCCGATGACGACCCAACACCGTTCGATCGATTCTCTAATGTCGAGGACCGGGAACGGATTTCGCAGGCGTTACTGTCGCTTGATACTTTGTACCGCGAAGTGTTGGTGTTGCGCTTTCACGAAGAGTTATCTCTGGACGAAATTGCCAAGGTGACGCGGGCTCCACTGTCTACCGTCAAATCAAGACTCTACCGCGGGATGGCTGCGATCAAGCCGCGTCTCGAGCAGTCGCAGATCCGCCGGGAGACGGTGTGAAGAGTCCAGGGCCTGCCTCCAGCAAGGTCCGCGAGCAAGACCCAGCCACGAATTCCTCTTGCTTTTCCGATGATAAAGAGTGTGGTGCCGACCGCGAGCGCGCCGTAGCCCATCGCACGCGCCGCGTCATAATGGCTTCGCTGGGCGTGATGCAGGAGCAGCGGGCTGGCCGCAAAAGAATTCGTGCAATGGCTCTGGCTGCAACGTTGCTGGTGTTTTTCGTAGTCGGGCCGCCAGTGTGGTGGGTGGCCGATAGCTTGATCGAAGAGGAGCACCTGACCAGCCTCGTCAGCCAACTGAGCGTATGGAGTTTCTTTTTCAGTACCGCGCTGTTGGCGTCGGCGCTGCTGGCCGGCTGGTTGCGACGACGCTCCTAGGCTGATGACCTGAGCGGCATTGCTTGACGCGTCTTTTTAGCAAAATCGCAAAGAGTCACCACTACACGCAACTTCCTCATCCAGCATTCCGTCCTCTCAATAGTGAATAAGTTCCGCTATTTTTAGGAGCCCTCCGAGGGAGGGAATGCATAATGCGCGATCCAGAATCCATCGATGCCAATGAAGACACACGGCTGATACCGGTGTGGTCGATCATGGCTGCCGCCGCGGTATTCGTGTTGGTTGAATACTATTTCTGGCTGGTCTTTCCGCAGACGCAGCACCATATACCGCCGCTGGGGCTGCGCATCTACTTAAACCTTTCGTGGGGCCTGGTGGCGGCTCTCTATTTTCTAATGGTGGGCTTCGTCAGCAAGGACGCACCGCGCAGAGCCATGAGTTCGCGGTTCTGGATGTTGATCTGTTTAGTCATGCCAGGAGGGATTGGAGCAGTTCTCTATTTCCTGCTGCGGGCGCCATTGGTTTCGCGCTGCCCTGCCTGCGCCACACATGTACAAAGCGATTTCCATTTTTGCCCGCAGTGCGCTTATCAACTGAGTGCTAGCTGCGGCAACTGCTTCAGCACGGTGCGCGCGTCAGATCAATTCTGCACCCGCTGTGGGCACGAATTATCGCGAGATCAAATGCCGACGCGGCTGCGCGTGCTCGGCGAATAGTCAGAGATCCGGCGGTGCTCTCGCCGGTCGCCAGTTGGACTGGCGAAAGCAGCACACATTGACCGGGCTCGCTTCCCCTTCCTACAATCAGTCTTCCGGCCCATGAACATTTCTGCCCTCATCATCGATGACGAACAACTGGCCCGCGAGGAACTGCTGTTTCTGCTCGAATCGGTGGGCGACGTCGACGTAGTGGCACAGGGCGCGAATGGTATTGAAGCCGTGGACTTGATCGAGGAGCACCATCCCGACCTAGTGTTTCTCGATGTGCAGATGCCGGGCCTCGACGGGTTTGCGGTGATTCAGCGATTGATGGATCGCCATCGCGCGCAGCAGGAAACAGAACCGTGGACGCTGCCCCAATTCGTCTTCGCTACAGCTTACGACCAGTACGCGGTGCGCGCCTTTGATGTGAATGCCGTCGATTACCTGCTGAAGCCGTTCGACCACATACGCGTTCAGCAGGCGTTGGAACGCGTGCGGGGACGTATGAACGGGGGTAATGGTGGTGCAGGAGGGATGGCTGATTCGCCAATAGAGTCGCAGCTAGGCGCTCTACTGCAACTGCTTAAGCAACCGCAGGGCACTGCGCGGGGCACCCAGCCGGCCCGGCTCATCGTGCAGGCCCAGAGTCGCCTATTGCTTGTCGATCAGGCAGACATTTGCTTCGCGGCGATTGATCAGGGTGTGATTAGCGTGGTGACGCAGAGCTTCGAGGGCCACTCGAAATGCCGCACTCTGGAAGAATTGCTCGAACTACTCGACCCGGCACTTTTTTGGCGCGCGCATCGTGGATTTGTGGTGAACATCAACCACATTCGCGAGGTTGTGCCGTGGTTTAAGTCGAGCTACCAGTTGCGCATGAATGACAAGAAGCAAACGGAAATTCCCGTAAGCCGCGCGCAGACTAAGCGATTGAGAGACCTCTTCAATCTCTAGCGTCGGCTTTTCGAACCCCCACTGCACCACCCAGCAAACATCCACGCACTTCCTCGCTAATCTACAGCGGTGCGTGCGACGCAATAATTGAGGCCAGACTGATGCTGCGGTGAAGCGTGGCCAGGCGAAAAGCTTTAGCTGGCCATCCTCAATTCATCGCACGGCCTCTAAGCAAGGAGCGATTGAATGCGTACGGGGCGGGCGGCGCGGGGGGTTCCAAGAGCGCCGCATGTTTATGACGGAAACGTCATGCATAGACCTATTACAGCGCGTGAAAGCAAACGTCCATCGAGTGCCGGGGCGCGATACGCAATGGCCCGGAAGAGAACCAATGCTTGTCTAACTACTTGCTCGCGGAACGAGCGCTCGAGGAGATCGTGTGTCCTTCTATATCTATGGTGGAGCTATTCTGCAAAATTCGTTTCTAAGGATTGCAACTCAAGTTACGAAGGGAGAGTCTGCCCCGCGCGACTCAAGTAAAGGCTGCAAGGCTTCGACCTCGGAGAGCAAATGCATGAAAGAGAAGGTTCGGAGGTGTTCAGAAAGCATAGGGCGGGTTGGGATGCTTGGGCCGGCCTACGCATTGATGGTTATCGCGCTGTGCGCTATGCCGCTCAAGCTGACTGCCCAACAACCGACAACCGTGGCTAGTGTTGAAGCTTTGCCGGATGCGCCGGGTCTTGTGCCAGCCGCAGAGTTGGAGGCAGCTGAGCCAGCGCCGCAAAAGGGGTCGGGCACAGTTTCAGGCACGGTCATCGACCCCAATGGGGGTGTGGTCGAGGGCGCAAAGGTGGTGCTGCGCAGTCGCAATGGAGCCGAGATGCGCACGATGCAATCGGGCAGCAACGGTGAGTTTACGTTCAACGAGGTCCCGGCAGGGTCGTTCCGCTTGACGGTCAGCGCGGAGGGAATGGGAACGTACGTTTCAAGCGATGTTGCTCTTCGCTCTGGCGACTCGCTCATTGTTTCGCAGGTGGTGTTGCCTGTGGCCGCGACGACCTCATCGGTGACGGTGAGTGGAGACCGCGAGCAACTGGCGCAGCAGCAGGTGTCAATCGCTATCGAGCAACGCGTGTTCGGCGTCTTTCCAAACTTCTACAGCACTTATGACTGGAGTGCTGCGCCGATGGGAGCGAAGCAGAAATTTCATCTTGCCTTTCGCGCCATCATTGATCCGATGTCGTTTGCGGGAGCGGCGGGAGTAGCGGGCGCGGAGCAGATTTACAAAGTGTTTCCCGAGTATGGATTCGGCGCCACGGGCTATCTGAAGCGCTTCGGCGCGGCTTACACCAACCAGGTTTCGGGTCGCATGCTGGGAAGCGCGGTGTTCCCGGCGTTGTTTCGACAGGATCCGCGCTACTTCTATATGGGTTCCGGAACTACCCGCCACAGGGCGCTCTATGCGATCAGCGCTTCGGTCATAGCGCGGGGCGACAATGGGCGCTGGCAGCCGAGTTATGCGCACATAATGGGAAATTTTTCCGCGGGAGCGCTCTCGAATCTTTACTACCCCGAGGGCAACCGCGGGCTGACTTTGACCCTGATGAATGGACTCATCGAGACAGCGGGCAGTGCAGGAACAAACCTGGTGCGCGAATTCTTTTTGCGCGGTGTGACGTCGAAGGTGCCCAACTACGCGAACGGGAAACCATAACCCGGGCTGCCTTTTCGTCAGCGGTGCAGTCTATGAGTTCGCGCGGCGCATTGGTTGGTCAGTCGTAACGTTCGAAGATGATCTGCTTACGATGCCAGCCGTAGCTCGCTAATTTTTCGCGCACGCCAGCGACCATGTTATTCAGACCGCAAATATAGGCATAAATATCGAATCGCAATTCTGAGGGCGGAATCGCCGGATCGGGCGGTGGCACGGGCAGAGATATGCCCAGTCGCGCAGCGCGCTCCTCGACAATCTTTGCAACGTGGTCCTGCACGTATCCGCGCAGGCCTTTCCAACTGTCGCTCGCGCGGCTGAGGGTGGGGAGGTAGTGAAAATTGGATTTGCGTTCGGCGAGTGCCTCAAATTCGTCCTGGTAGTAGAGTTCACTTTCGTGACGCGTGCCGAAGACCATCCAAATATCTTTTCCTTCGCTGCGATCCAGTCCAGCATCGGGCCCGGTTTCGGGGAAGAGCCACTGCGCAAAGCCGCGCATGGGTGCGACGCCGGTTCCAGTGGATATAAAGATGGAGTCGCTGATGGGTTGGCGCAGAATGAAATGGCCGTGCGGTCCATGAATTCGAATGGTGCCGCCGACGGGCAGATCCGGCAGATCGGCAAGGTGATTGGAAAAGAAGCCGCCTTCGACCCGGTTCACGCACATATCGAACTGGTTGACACTGGCCGCTGAAGCGATGGAGTAGGCTCGGGTCTGCTGCTTCCCATTCACATCTTCAGCGACGGCGGAAACGAACTGGCCAGCGGAATAGGGAAAGCTCTCTAGCTGATCGATAGCAAATTCAAAATGAAAACATTGTGACGATTCAGAGATGCACGTCTTACGTGCCAAGCGTGCTGTGTATATCTCACGTTCCAACTGATTCTCGCTTTTGAAAAAGATGCGGCCCGAAAAGGTACCTAAAGCAGTATCGCCAGCCCGGCACGACAATGGCAAGCGCCATGGCCTACAGCAGTGCCTCAAAGCAAAGCTGAATGCCCATGGTAAACAGCCAGAGCGAAAGTGCAAGGCGCATGGCACGCGCGGGAATTCTAGAGGCGAGAGCCACGCCGGCAAGAGCACCGAGAATGCCGCCGGCAATCAAATTAAACAACAGATGATTATCCATGCCACTATTTTTAAGGTGCATAGTGCCGCCGATGAGGGACAGACACAAACCGAAGGCCAGATCGGTACCGACGATCTGCAGCGGCTCAAGCGGCGTAAGCCCGAGCAGCGCAATGGTGCCAAGCGCGCCCGCTCCCGATGACGAGAAGCCCACCTCCGCTCCGACTGGGAACATTGCGGCTGCGAGCCATTTAGGGCGGCTTCGTCGCGACGCCCGCACAGGCGAGGGCCGGAAATGACGATAGATATGCCATGCGGAAGGTATCGCGATCATCGCTCCCAATGCGAGATAGAGCCAGAGTGTGTTGCCGTGATTGCGCACCACGCGGCGAAAGATGATTGAGCCAAGAACCACACCTGGAATGCCCGTCGAAAGCATGACCGCGAGAGTGCGCCAAATGACCTGATGCCGTGCCATTTGAATGGGAACGATCACCAGCTTGACCGCGGCCGAGTAAGCCAGGGCCGTGCCGACGGCTGCGTCGACCGGCACTTTGAGAAAAAGGATCAGCAACGGAGCTACGATGCTGCCGGCGCCTACGCCGGTCATCGCGATCAGAGCCCCAATGACAAATCCCAAGAGCAGTTCCATTTGCATCTCCGGCGCTACGTTGCCTGCAGGTGAATTCCGCATTCCAGCTTGCGGCCAGACCAGCGCCCCGAGCGCGGATCATCGGGATCAAAGGGAAGGCTGGTGCATGGTGCGCAGCCGATGCTGGTGTATCCCTGCTCGTAAAGCGGCAGCAGGGGAATGGCGTTTGCCTCGGCGTAGCTGAAGACGTCGCTCGTTTTCCACTCGGCGAGCGGGCTCAACTTGGCAAGGGTCTGTCCAGTGGGGAGGGTAAAGGCATCTTCCACCTGCAGGTTGGCGCGCGATTTGGATTGCTCGCGGCGTAGGCCTGTAAGCCATACGCTGTAGGGCGCGAGAGAACGAAACAGCGGCTCGACCTTGCGCAGGGCGCAGCAGCGGTCGGGAGCAGTCTGATTGAGAATGCCGAATTCAGCTTCCTGTTCGGCCACGGTACGTTCCGGATTGACCACGATGAGATTCAAATTCCAATCAGCAACCGCCTGGTTGCGATAGGTTATGGTCTCGGGAAAGTGGTAACCGGTTTCGAGAAAGAGCACTGGAACGCGCGGCAGGATGGCGCGAACCATATGCACGACAACCATGTCTTCAGCCTGGAAGCTGCTGGTGACACAGACATTGTCTTCGCGCGCAAGACGATTGCGGAGGAACTCGGTGGCGGTGACTACGAATTGTTCAGATGCCGAGGCCGTTGTCATTGTCATCCTCTCCAGTCGGAATTGTTCCGAGGCGTTGCACTTCATTGAAGATTTCGTCAGGCTTATCGAAGGCGAGTTCACGAGGAGTGGTATCTGCGCCGCGGACAGCGGTAAACGTAATGGGCTCTGCACTGTCACTCTCAATCAGCACCAGAGCGCCGAGATGCGCGATGGCCACGAGTGCCGGCGAAGTCGGGACATGCGTGCGAAGAACCAGGGCACCAGACTGCAGCAACGATTGTTCGAGTTGCAATGCAAGCTCAGCGCGATTGCCGATGACAAGCAACCCGCGGGTTGCACGATCTAGATTGCCTGCCTCTCTATCCGTAATGTTGCGGATCATGCCCGCACCGGCTGTGGTGTTGTCGGTGGGGTCGATGAGAATGAGGCTGCCGGTGGCGCGACTGTCCCGGTATAAATCCGCGAGAATCGGGCGGCTGGTCTCGATGACGACCTGACCGATGTCGTTGAGAGCAAGCTGCTGGGCCGGGTGTTGCTCGAGATGCTCGACGCGAATGCGCGATCGAATTTCTACAACGCGTGCGCGCACGGTCTGGCTGGTGTGCTTGAGGAAATACGTAGCGCCGGGTCGCAGAGGTGTTGAGTGCATCCAGACTACGGTAGCTTCAAAATGCGTGGTCTTAAGCGGCGCGGCGGCCACCGCAGCGATCATGTCCCCGCGACTGAGGTCGATTTCATCCTCGAGTGTTAGGACGACCGATTGCGGAGCGCGTGCAACGTCGAGATCGCCATCCCACGTAGTGATGGAACGAACACGGGTGCGACGTCCAGACGGTAGCGCCAGTATTTCGTCGCCGGGATGCACGGTCCCTGCGGTTATCTGACCGGCGAATCCGCGAAAATCCTGATTAGGGCGCATCACCCGCTGCACGGGGAGACGAAACCCGGCATTTGAACGGTCGATAGCGAGTGGAACGGTTTCAAGTAGCTCGAGGAGACTTGGCCCGTCGTACCAGGGCATGCGCTGGCTGCGATGAACGACGTTATCGCCGTCGATAGCGCTGACCGGCACGGCGATGAGTTCAGGAATCTCAAGTTGACGGGCGAGTGCCTGCAGATCGCGATGATAGCGATCGAAAACCTCTTGCGAAAAGTCCACCAGATCCATCTTGTTGATGGCGGCGAGGACGATGGGAATGCCGAGCAGTGCCGCGATGCAGGCGTGACGCCGAGTCTGATCCAGAATGCCTTTGCGTGCATCGACAAGCACTATGGCCACGTCGGCGGTGGATGCGCCGGTAGCCATGTTGCGTGTGTACTGCTCGTGTCCGGGAGTGTCGGCGATGATGAATTTACGCTTGGGCGTGGAGAAGTAGCGATAGGCAACGTCGATGGTGATTCCCTGTTCACGCTCTGCGCGCAGGCCGTCGGTGAGTTGGGCGAAGTCGATGGTCGCATTGCGCGTAACCGCACGCACGTGATCGTCGTAGACATTTTGCGAGTCGTAAAGCAACCGGCCGATAAGCGTTGACTTGCCGTCGTCGACACTGCCTGCCGTGCTGAATCGCAGTAAGTCTTTGCCAAGTTCAGCCTCGAGGCGCTCCTCGGCGCGGGCGGTGGCTTCATTCGACGCCAAATCCTGTGCGGTTGCGATCGAATCCTCTGAAGCGAAGATCATCAGAAGTAGCCCTCCCGCTTTTTAATTTCCATTGAGCCATCCTGATCGTGGTCGATGACTCGATTGGCGCGTTCGGAATTGCGCATGCCCATCAGCTCGTCAATGATTTTGGGGACGGTGTCAGCATCGGAGCGAATCGCGCCGGTGCACGGGCTGCAACCGAGCGACCGGAGGCGGCACTTGACCCATTGCTCTTCGCCAGGCAGGCCCTGCACAAATGGCTGCTCCACCGGGATAAGGGCATCGCCACGCACCAGCATGCGGCGCGGCTTAGCAAAGTACAGCGGCACGATGGGAATTTTTTCGAGATGGATGTAGTGCCAGACGTCAAGCTCTGTCCAATTGGAGAGCGGGAAAACGCGAATGCTTTCGTTAGGACCGATGCGGCCATTGAAGAGGTTCCACAACTCAGGGCGCTGATTTTTCGGGTCCCATTGCCCTGCACTATCGCGGAAGGAAAAGATGCGCTCCTTGGCGCGAGACTTTTCCTCGTCGCGCCGCGCGCCGCCAAAGGCCGCATCGAAATGATGGTCGCGCAGAGCATCCAGCAGCGCCTGCGTCTTCAACAAGCCACAACAGCGCTGAGTACCGAGCTTGATTGGGTTGGCGCCGTCAGCAAGAGCCTCTTCATTGCGCCACACGATGAGCTTCACGCCGAGTTCAGCCGTGTAGCGGTCGCGAAACTCAAGCATCTCGGCGAACTTGTAACCGGTGTCGACGTGGAGCAGCGGAAACGGAATCGGCGAGGGGTAGAACGCCTTTTGCGCGAGGCGCAGCATGACCGAAGAATCTTTGCCGATGGAGTAGAGCATCACCGGGTTCTCGAATTCAGAGGCCACTTCGCGGAAGATGTGAATGCTCTCGGCCTCAAGTAACTGCATGTGCGTAAGGCGATCGGTTGCAGTTGCGGTCATGTACTCCTCAGGTGTGTCTCGGACAATAAAAAACCCGCGTGGCAGATAGTCTGCGGCGCGGGGTGTATGGGAGATGCTGAATTAGAAGTTGCTTATCCCATATTCCGGCGCGGCGCATAACGACATGCGCAACAGGTGGCCGGCATGGAACAGAGACTCATGTTGCTTAATATAGCTGCGTGCTGATCTGAGGTCAAACGATTACTAAGGCCCAGCAAAGGTGCGCAGGCGACGCTGACCAGCCAAGAGAGGCTGCTTCAAACTGATTCAAACCAGCTTATCAGCGCCGGCGGCAAGGTCGAAGTCTTTTGTAGTGAGACCGCCGGCGTCGTGTGTGACCAGCGCGAGCCGCACTTTGTTATACCGAATATCGATATCGGGATGATGGCCGGCTTGCTCGGAGAGGTCAGCCAATTTATTTACAAAAGACATGGACGCACGAAAGTCCTTAAAAAGGAATGTGCGTACAAGCTCGCCAGATTCAACGACCCAATCGGGTACAGAGATCAAGCGGGATTGGACATCAGACGGGGAAAGTGAGGGCATGATTGAGCCTCCTGTGCGGGCGCCGAACGGACTGCTGTTGCAGTTGGTCTGTGTACCCTGTGGCAGCCAGCATCTCCACTATATCCAATTGCAAATCTGCCGGGAAGGGATGGTGTACTTGTGCAGATGGACCTGTTAAAACCGTGTTGGTGGCCGCATGACGCTAAGCGTGCAGGAACAGTTTGGACAAATCGATATATACGTATTCGACCAGATCCTACGCGGCAATATCGGCGCAGGCATGCGGGTGCTCGATGCGGGATGCGGCTATGGCAGAAATTTGGTGCATCTACTTCGCGAGCGGTGCGAAGTGTACGCACTTGACGAGGATTCCGAGGGCGTTGACCACGTACGACAACTGTCGGCTTCGCTCGAAACGGGTTTGCCCGCTGAAAATTTTCAAGTGGGAAGCATCGAATGCATGCCCTTTCCTGACGACTTTGCGGACGTGGTCATCTGTAATTCAGTGCTCCACTTTGCCCGGGATGACAAGCACTTCAAGGCAATGTTGATGAGCCTGTGGCGCGTATTAAGGCCCGGAGGTATGTTATTCAGCCGTCTTGGCTCGAGGATCGGAATGGATTTTGAGCAGATGGGCGGAAACATATTCAAAGTGGGCGATGGATCGCGGTGGTATCTAGTCGATGAAGAGATGCTGCTCGATTGGACTGAGGAATTGAATGCGCTGTTGGTCGATCCATTGAAAACGACGATCGTACAAGATTTTCGCTGCATGACTACGTGGGTGATGCGCAAGCGACGAGCGTAACCTCGGTTACGGCCCTCCTTCATACGGGCGGGCGGGTGCAACCTGGGGCGACGCGTTGACGCCAGTTGAACTCGGCCAACGGCAGCGGATGACTGAACAAGTAACCCTGAAAGGTGTGGCATCCAAGGTTCGCCAAGAATTCACGTTGCTCTTCAGTTTCGACACCCTCGGCAATGACCGACAAACCCATCGCCTTGCCAATGGAAATGATTGCCCGCGCCACCGCACCGCTGATAGGGTCGGCAAGAATCTGGCTAACGATCGAGCGCTCGATTTTGATCTGGTCAAGCGGCATGCGCTTGAGGCAAGTCATCGAAGAGTAGCCAGTGCCAAAGTCCTCAAGCGTAAACATTACTCCATGTTCTTTTAGCTTTTTCATCTTAGCGAGAATTTCGTCGATGTGGTCCGCAAACATGTTCTCACTGATTTCCAGCATGAGGTGATTAGGATTGGCTCCGGTGCGGTTCAGGATTGTCAAAACGTTTTCGACAAATTTTGGTTGGCGAAATTCGCGGGCGCTGATGTTCACAGCGACCGATAAATGCGCTTCCTCTTTACGGTTTGCCCATGCCGCGATCTGCGTGCACGCGGTCTCAAGCACCCATGTCCCGAGCGAAACAATCAGGCCCGTTTCCTCTGCCAGAGGCACAAAATCACCCGGCGGCATCAATCCGCGCTGGGGATGTTTCCAGCGAATAAGTGCCTCGGCGCCCACCGTAAGTCCCCTGTCTAGTTGAGGCTGGTAAAAGAGCGAGAACTGATTTTCACTGATTGCCAGGCGAAGATCTTTTTCCATCGCAGCGCGGGCATCTACCGATGCCTGCAGCGTCGGCGCGAAAAAGGACATTGCATTCCGGCCAGTCGCCTTCGCCTGATACATAGCGATATCTGCCTGCTCTAGTACTTCGTTAGTGCTTTCACTTTGGCCCCCAAAAACGGAGATACCTATGCTGGCGGTGGTATGGCATTCGCGCCCGTTAAGCGTGAAAGGCTGGTCAATAGTCGACAGAATTTTGCCGCCGACGATTTTAGCCTGCGCCGCCGCAATCTCGGGAACTTTGCTCAGGTCTTCGAGGATGATTACGAATTCGTCTCCACCAAGGCGTGCAACCGTATCCACTTCGCGCACGCAACTGGCGATGCGGTGTGCCGTCTCCTGCAGCATCAGGTCACCGATATGGTGGCCGAAAGTGTCGTTGAGCGACTTGAATCCATCCAGATCGACAAACAGCAGAGCATGCTTGCTGCCGCTGCGTATGCTGGCAATCAGGGCTTGGCGCAAACGCTCCCAGAGCAAACGCCGATTGGGTAGCCCGGTCAGCGTGTCGTAGAAAGCGAGATTCTTGATCTTTTCCTCGTTCGCCTTAGCTGCAGAAATATCACGCGTAAACGAGACGATGCACGCTACATCCTCAATCTCAGCGAACGAAGCCGAGACTTGTCCCCAAAAGACTTCTCCACTTTTACGTCGCAAACGAACTTCAACATCCTTGCAACCGGCGTTCTCTTGCAGAGCTTTTGATATCTTGAGGCGATCGTTCTCGTTCGCCCAGATGCCAAGTTCTAACGATGTTCGGCCTATGACTTCGTCCGAGTCAAAGCCCATCGACTCGAGGAAGGCGGGATTTGCATCAATGATCGTACCGTCTCCAACTCGAGCGATAATCACGCTAGTGGGGCTCATCTTGAACGCGCCGCGGTAACGTTCTTCGCTGACCGGCAATGTGTCGGCCAGAGCGTGCGCATTCGCAGCCTTACGGTCGTTAGTTTCTTCAACGTGTGCCAGCAGATGCGAGGGCCAGCCTTCCCGGTCGCGGAGCAGCGATACGGTTAGTCTTGCCCAGGTGAAACTCCCGTCCTTGCGGATGAAGGGTAGCGCCATGCTCACCGCGTCGGAACTGCCTTTCCAAAGTCGCTGAAAGGACTCCACGCAAAGCGTCCCATCCCTTTCATGAGTAATCTGCTGAAAAGTGAGATTTCTAATTTCATCCCGAGAATAACCAAGCATCTGAGCGAATGGGGTGTTGCAACGGAGGAGATTGCCCTCCGGAGTGACATGCACAATTCCTACCGTTGTCAGCGCATGTAAATCAGGCGTATCTAAAGGGGCCAAATCGGACATCGGCTTTCGCTTTCAAACTGGATTGCAATAGCATAACTTTGATTGGATGCCCTATTTTCAATGACTTGACGCCCTTCTGTGCAAGAAGGCCAGTGCTTTTCGTCACCATTAGCCGACACTAGCGTAATCACCCCTAAATGCCTGTTTTGGCGAGATTTGTATGAGCAAAGCGCCTTGTGTTCAATAAACCGAAAGAGGCGGTTACCAGCCATGAGCATATTGTGGGGGGTTTGGCGGACTCAGGTGATTACTTCGGGTGCGCTGGGCAACCATCTACCGATTCATTTTATTCGCTTAAACCTATCAAAACAAGACGCTATGCCAGACTCCATCGCATCGAATCAATCTGTCCCCGGCCACGCTAAGGTTTTTGGGGACCAAGCTGAGTAGTTTTCGATCCGCTTACTCCAGTAATCGGCCGGTACGCTTGAGGCGGCACAATGGTCCCGTTTATACCCATGATTCGGCTGCAATAACAAAGTCGCTGCGATCTGTTCAAGGGTCTCGCTTCTCCAGGCAAGCCATCCTTTCCCACCTGCCCACCATCCTTCGAGATGAAAGACAATCGAAACCGCTAGAACTACAGGCTTCTGCCGGGCCAGATCGGGCATTGTTGCGCGGAATCTAGGGGATATTGGGAGACCGTCATGGGTTTAAAAGGTAAAGGCAATGTGCAGAGTGCAGCGCTCACGGGAGCAGGACTGCTGTGCGGCGGACTCGCCTACCTAGCCGCGAACGCTGTAAACCGACGGCAATTTTTTGTGGGCAAAGTCGTCCTCATTACCGGGTCTTCGCGCGGATTGGGCCTTGCCCTAGCTGAGGAAATTGGTCGCCGTGGAGCGCGACTGGTACTGACCGCGCGCGATGCTGAAGAATTGGATCGGGCCCGCGCCCGCCTCCTGCAGGTCGGAGCGGTTCGAGACGAGGCCGACATCTTCACCGTGCTCGCGGATCTTCGCAATGCTGAAGCCGCGAACCGCGTGATTGAGACCGCTACGCGCCGCTATGGCCGTGTCGATGTGCTCATTAATAACGCGGGTGTTATTACGGTCGGTCCCCTCGAAAATCAGACCGCGGCCAACTTCCGCGATGTGATGGATACTAACTTCTTTTCGGCCGTGCACTGCACTTTATCCGTTTTGCCCCAGATGATGGAGCGCGGAGAAGGCAGTATCGCCAACATCACTTCGATCGGCGGAAAGGTCGCTGTGCCGCATCTGCTTCCTTATACCGCGAGCAAATTTGCCGAGGTTGGATTCTCTGAAGGGCTGGCCATCGAGGCCCGCTCGAAGGGGATTCGCGTGACGACGGTTTGCCCCGGCCTGATGCGCACTGGATCTCATCTCAACGCGATTTTCACCGGGGACGCGCCGCGCGAATATCAGTGGTTCAGCATGGCCGCGAATCTTCCTGGATTTTCGACGTCCGCGTGCACCGCTGCACGCAAAATTGCCGACGGCATTGCTTCAGGAACCGCGGAAGTCACGATCAGTCCAGATGCGTTTATCGCAGCGCGGTTTGGCAACCTTTCACCGCTGGTAACACGACTCGCCATGGGCGTAATGCATTCTTTTTTGCCGCCTGCGACTAGCGAGAATTCAGGCCTGCACCGAGGAGCGGATGTACGCACTCGGGAACTATATCCCGCGGCTACGTTGGGCGCCGATGCGGCTGAGCGTTACAACGAGACCGGCGGTGCAGTGGATGCGGATAAAGGGTTCAAGTGACTTTGAGCGTGGGTGAGCGCGTTGAGGAAGCGGTAAGAGAAGTATGAGGACTAGAAAATAACAGTTCAAAACATTCGCACCAACGCACCACGTTGTGAGACATCAAACGCTGAATGGATATCGAAGGCAGTTGGGCGCGGTCGGAGCATGGCAGAGAGATTAACATCAGTGTTGGGTTGTCGGCTGCATGAGATGAAGGCAAACCCGACACATCGAATTGCTGACGCCGCCTCAATTCCCCAAGGCAGCCCCAGCTCACCTAAACCACTGAAAACCCCAAGGAGAGACTCTATGGCTAGCAAGGCAAGTGCGGTTTGGACAGGATCACTGAAGGAAGGCAAGGGCACCATCTCCACAGCAACAGGCGTGCTCAGTAACGCGAATTATTCTTTTGCGACGCGTTTTGAAGGCGCAACCAGCGGCACCACTCCTGAGGAACTAATCGCTGCGGCGCACGCCAGCTGTTTCTCCATGGCCTTGGGCGCGCAATTGGGCGAAGCCGGCCTGACCCCCGACAAGATTGAAACCAGTGCGGCGGTGACACTGGCCAAGACCGAGGGCGGATTTGCAATCACTAAGATCGCTCTCAACACCACCGCTAGCGTTCCTGGCGCTTCAAAAGAGGCCTTTGACAAGGCTGCGAACAACGCCAAGGCTGGCTGTCCAATCTCAAAGCTTTTCGCCAACAACACTGAGATCACCCTCGACGCCAAGTTGGTCTAAGCAGCAACCTCGTGAAAGTCAACTAGCCTCATTTGCAATTGTTACCTTATCCCATCCGTTTTGGCCCCATCCCTAAGGGCCCAATCGGGTGGGATTTTCGTTTGGGTCCGACACGGTCGCGCGGCTTACTTGCTTCGTGTAGAGTGGACTGAATTCACGGAGGTCCTTATGCCTCATCTTCACTTGAACCCGTGGGCGATCCTGGTCTCCGGGCTGATTTTGTGGTTTCTCGGCGCTGCTTGGTATTCGCCGCCTCTATTCGCGAAGCCTTGGATGGCATCTCTTAAGATCATTCCTGATCCCACCAAAAGAGATGGCCTGCTTCTCGGCATGGTCGCGTCTTTCATCGGGGATCTGGTGCTCTCGTTCGTTCTCGCCCACATCATTGGTTGGGCGGGTATTACCGGATTCGGCTGGGGGGCCCTCATCGGCTGCCTGGTATGGATTGGCTTTTTTGCAGCCCCGGGCTTACCCCAGGGCATCTACGAGCGCCGGCCTTTTCGCCTGTTCGCGATAAACAATGGATATTGGCTGCTGGGGTTGTTCATCGTGGGTGGGCTGTTGGCGTCCTGGCGCTGAGGTCTTTGGGCATTAACGGCACCTCCCCGCTACAATCGGGATATGAGTAAATCGGTCATTTCTACCCCCGGGGCGCCTGCCGCAATTGGCCCTTATTCGCAGGGCATACGGACGGGCACTCTCATCTTTACCGCAGGTCAAATCGCCCTCGACCCGGCCACGCAACAGGTTGTTGCGGGCGGCATTACCGAGCAGACCAAGCGTGCGCTCGAGAATCTAAAAGCCATTCTCGAAGCCGCGGGCAGCAGTCTCAGTCAAGTCGTCAAAGCAACCGTCTTCCTCAAGGATTTCAATGACTTTGCCGCGATGAATGCGGTCTACGCTGCGTTTCTTGCGCCGGATGGAGTGTTGCCTCCCGCCCGCACCACCATCGAGGCTGCGCGGCTGCCAAAAGACGTTTTGATTGAGATTGAACTTGTCGCAGAGGTGTAGTGTCGATCCGATTGCATCTTCATTAGAGGCTGATGCGTCCAATGGCTCACGACGGTTTCAGGAGATTGAATGACCGATGACCACAGCAAAGTAGGGGCTTCCGACAAGGTCGACCGCACCGAGGCCGAGTGGCGCGCGGTTTTGACGCCGGACCAGTATCGCGTACTACGCGGAAAGGGTACTGAGCGTCCGTTTTCGGGCGCGCTTACTCAGAATCAGCAGACCGGCAATTACCACTGCGCCGGGTGCGGGACGCTGCTATTCGATTCCGATGCAAAATTTGAATCTGGTTGTGGCTGGCCAAGTTTCACGCTTCCCTCCAACTCCACTGCCATCGTTGAGCACGTGGACGACTCGTTTGGCATGCGCCGCACGGAGGTTACATGCGCGCGCTGCGGCGGGCATTTAGGCCATGTCTTCCCGGACGGGCCCCGCCCCACCGGTCTTCGCTACTGCATCAATTCCGCGTCGCTTACCTTCACGCACAAGGAATCGTGAAAGCCCGGCTAGTGAATCCATCGACTCATAGCGCCAGCCGATCCGACCGACGCTGCTTATAGAAACGCGCAAATTTCGGCGGGACGAGCGGCGATAATCCGCCGACTGCTCAGTTGCCGCGCTAATCTGGGAGTCATGACGTCTCGCCGGTTTCCCCTGACCGCAGGTATTTGTGCCCTCGCTGCCTTGTTTACGGCAGCGGCCCAGTCGCCCCATGATCAGGAAGATCAGCAACTCGACCAGCAACTGGCGCGGATCATAGCAGCACATCACGGCACCGTCGCAGTTTATGCGCGAAATCTTCGCACCGGGCAGGCCGCGTCTTTCCAGCCGGATTTGGCCGTGCAGACTGCATCCGTGATCAAGCTGGGCGTGCTGCTCGATGCCGCCGAGCAGATTCGCGCCAATCACGCCACTCTGGATGAAAAGCTGGTACTCACAAAAGCCAACCAGGTGCAGGGTTCGGGGGTACTTGGCGAGCTCACAGTTCCGCTGGCGCTCACCCTGCGAGACACTCTCACGCTGATGGTCATTCTCAGCGACAATACGGCTACGAACATGGCGATCGATCGCCTGGGACTGGCTCACATCAACTCCAGCTTGCAAGCCGCCGGACTGCGCCAGACCGTGCTCTACAAGAAGGTTTACGTGCCGGCGGAGGGGCCTATGCCTGCCGATCAACCGCGCTTTGGCTTGGGCAAAACCACGGCGCGCGAAAGTGCCTCGATCATGGAGCGTTTTGCCACTTGCAGCCTCGGGCTGGATAAGTCGGCGGCCCTTCTCCCGTGGGACGGTCCACTCTGCGGAGCAATCCTGCGCATGCTCCGCAACCAGCAGGATCGAAACGGGATACCGCGCTACATCGAGTCCTTTGATACCAGTGAACATGGCTCTGCCATCGGAAACAAAACTGGAGCGCTTGACCAGGTGCGAAATGACGTCGCGATCATTGCAACCAAAGAGGGCCCCGTGGTGCTAGCCGCCTTTACCTGGGGGAATGTTGATCAGCGTTGGAATGGGGATAACGAGGCCGAGCAGACCATCGGCAAACTTGCCCAGGTTATCGTCAAGCGGTGGTCGCCGTCCGGGCTCGATGCCACGACCATTTGCTGGGATGATCCGCTGGCCAAGCCTTGTCCCGCGCCGTCGGACACGAGTCACTAGAGCCGTTTCCGAATACAGATGCACATTTTGAAATTGGTGGAGGGTGGCTTTCTTGATTAAAAAGCCACTTGAGTACGTGCTTTCGGTCAACACCCAATTCCGGAACTGCTACAGGCTTTACACCCACAACAAAACCCCGTCCTGAGGTGGGCGGGGTTTTGGCCAGTCCTGATTCGTTGAGGGCGGTATCGTATAAATCTGATTCAACGCGTGGCCGTTAGGCCTTGGCGATTTTTCCGCTCTTGATGCAACTAGTGCATACCCTTATGCGCTTGGCATTGCCATTGACTAACGCCTTGACGGCCTGCAGGTTCACGTTCCAGCGACGACGCGTGACGTTATGTGCGTGAGAGATGTTATTGCCAAACTGCGGGCCTTTTCCGCAAATATCGCATGTCTGTGCCATTGTATTGCTCCAAACTGGTCTGTGTTTCGTGTCGCCGAAGCCGCATTTCGCGCGACCGTTTCGCTCCAATTGGCAGCGATTTAATGCGCCAGGGAGCGACCCGAGGCCTGCGCAAACGCACATTCTCTCTCGGCTTGCCGAATCTTCAGTATACGCGGAATAGGGTTGAAGGCCAAGGTCGCGGCTCGCTTTGCGGATGTCGGCCACTCAGGGCTGATATACCATTCGGTGACCGACTTTCGAAAGAGTGCACTTCCAAAAAAAATCCCCTTCCGATCGTGCCGGGAAGGGGAGTTCAATGGAGGTCAAAACAAAGTCGTTAAATCGGATACGCAACCGAGCAATCCCCCTAATTGGGCGAAAACTGTAATGCGCGCTGAGAAGTTACTGTCCGGATACAACTGGGCTATCAAACACCAGGGTGATGTCCCGCAGTTGAATGCCTTCCAGCTGGTCGACGCCGGCCATGCGATTCACTGTGAATCCCCTGTGGTCATGCTTTTCTGCCACCATCTTGGCTGCCACGGTGACGCTGGGTGTTCCGCTCTTTGCCAAAGTTACTTGGACATTGGGGCCGCTTCCCGTCCAAGACACCTTGTACTCGCCTGCTAAAATTTGCGTCGATCCAACCTTGACGTTTTCAGACAGAGTCACCGACTGTGAGTTCTTCGCAGCAAATGTCGTGGCAGTTAAGAGAGTGAGCATTAATGCGTAACCAAAGAAACGCTTCATATGTAGCTCCTTGAATGCCTGGAAAATTTGGATTGTGAGGCAATACGAGGATTACACTACGAAAAATTTCAATCGAAGCTTAAGAAAGCTTAAGCGCCAGCCAAGACGAATCTTCTGAACCGATTTGATTGTTGCCAACTGGCCGATTACCCCGAAGTAGGCATCGTCGCCAACGGAATTGTGATGCGCATACGCAGCCCCGGGTGGGCGTTTTCGGCGGCAATATTGCCGCGATGCAAGTGCACCGCACGCTTCGCAATTGACAGGCCGAGGCCCGAGCCGCCGCCCATCGCATCGCGGGCCTCCTCAACCCGAAAGAAGGGATCGAATATCCGCGTCAGGGCTTCTGTTGGAACACCGGGCCCGAAATCCCTCACCGTAATGATCGCGTGGCTTGCATCTTCCATCATCGTGAGGTGAATCTGGGAATTTTCAGGCGCGTAGCGGATTCCATTGCGGAGCACATTTTCAATCGCTCTCCGCAGCAACTCGCGATTGCCTAGAATCTGTCGGGCAATTTGACCGGCGACCTTTATAGTGCAGCCTCGAAACTGGACCTCGACTGTTGCATCCTGCACAACTTCGTCAACGATCGTGCCGACATGCACCAGTTGAGTGTCTTCGAGTGCGGAGCTTCCCTCGACGAAGTTTATTTCGAGAATGTCGGTGACCAGTGAAGTAATGCGGTCGACGTCGCGTTCGATGCGATCCAATGCGTATTTGGTGTCGGGACTGGTGCGCGCGAGTTTGGTAGCGAACTTCAAGCGTGCAAGAGGCGAACGTAGTTCATGGGAAATATCGCTCAACAGACGGCGCTCGCTAACAATCAAGCGCTCAAGCCGCATAGCCATGTCGTTGAAGGATCGCCCCAACTGCCCAATCTCGTCTTCGCGCCTGGTATCGACGCGAATACCCAGGTTGCCCTCGCCAAACAGCGCGATGGTCCCGGCGATGCGGCGAATGGGACCTACGACTCCAACGGCAGCCAGCCAAAAAAGAACACCGGTAGCGCCGATCACGAGGAAGTAATAGGGCAGAAACGACCAAATGCCCGATCGATTAACGACGCCCACAGCGAGAAACCAATAGCGGCCGTCCTGCGAGCGATGCGTGATGAACGAACGACCCTGAAGCTGAAATCGCGACTGGACGCTCGGGGGTGCGGGAAGCAGCGCCGACCTGTCTTGGCCTGTGAGAACATCGATGCCATGCGCGTCCAGCAAATAGTGCGACCCGCCGAAGATGCGGTTTAGGTTGGCCTCGTAATCTTCCAACGCTTGCTTGTTGCCGGCCTGCAAGGCCCCACGCGCGCCTTGCAATTGAACCTCATCGGCGCGATCGAAGACGGGATCGATGGTGGTCTTCTGCACGCGCTTTGAGATGGCCTGATAGGCCAGAAACGAAACCGCGAGCACACTTAACAACGCGACAAACGAAGCGAAGTAGAGCGACCTCAGGCGGACCCGTTCAGTTCGCTCCGGTAAAGACATACCCCACTCCCCGTACCGCGCGTATCAAGCCACGTCCGCCTTCCAGTTTTTTGCGCAGATGACTAATGTGAACGTCGAGAAAACGATCGTATGGCGTCGCCTCACGCTCAAACAGGGCAGCAGTAATTTCATCGCGCGACACGACCCGTCCGGCAGCGCGCATCAACATCTCCAGCAGGTCAAACTCCATCGCGGTCAATTCGATCGGCGTATCTCCGCTCCACACTTCGCGCGTGGATGCGTTCACTTGTATATTTCCAATGAGAATAGGTTGGCTCTGCGGCCGCTTCACTGACTCTGCGCGGCGCAGAACTGCGCGCACCCGCGCCAGCAATTCATCGGGATCAAAAGGCTTGGGAAGGTAATCGTCTGCTCCGCTATCCAATCCCAGGATGCGATCCTTCTGCTGCACCCGCGCCGTCAGCATTATGACCGGCAAGTCTTTTCGTCGCCGTAACTGCTTCAATGCCGCAAATCCGTCAAGAACGGGCAGCATGACATCGAGGATCATCAGGTCGTAGGAGCCGTTGAGCGCGCAGGCGAGGCCGTCGCGGCCGTTGTACGCGCAATCGAGATGGTGTCCGGCCTCGGCAAAGAACTCCTTCATCATGCAGCACAGTTCTGCGTCGTCATCGACAAGTAAAAGCGATAACTGATGCTGATTTTCTCCGTTTGGCATAACGGCAGTCATTCGTTCCGCCAGTCTGCGTAAGAGTGCTTACGGTCTTAAAGTCTTGCACAATCTGAAGGGGCAGGACGCTCCTTAACAAATCTTAAGGGCTATATCGCTCAGCGACCACCTTTAAGGCACTTCCAGTAAAAGCGAAAGCGCTCCGTTGCGGATGCGCCATTGCTTCATGACAGAGCTTAGACATGAGGTGACAAATCCGTTCGCTGCACCGACAAGAGCATTTAGTTACATCATCCAACCAGCGAAACAAGCTTTTGCGGGTGGCTTATTGAGGATGGGTACACCGGCGTCAGCCAGTGTGAGTAGGCCGGCAGGTGTCCGCGGGTAGCATCGAAATACAACTGCTGGATTCGCTGCGTAATCCAGCCGATCTCTCCGTCCTTTACGGGGCGATGATCGACGCGCACGATGGGCGCGATGCCCACCGCTGTACCGGTGAACAACAGTTCGTCACAGACATAAAGCTCGCTGCGATCAATGGCGCGCTCGACCACGGTGAGGCCCAGTTCGCGCTGCGCCAGCTCTATCACCGTGCTGCGCGTGATGCCTTCGAGCGCGTTCTCGGTCACTGCGGGAGTGATGAGCTGCCCATTGCGCACCATAAAAATGTTGCATGTGGCGCCCTCCGCGACGTGGCCGTTTTCATTGAGGAAAATTGCTTCGTCAAATCCACATTGGTGCGCTTCGTCGCTGGCCAGGGCACTGTTGACGTACGCTCCGCAGATCTTGGCACGCGCGGGAATGGCGTTGTCTTCGATGCGCCGCCACGAGCTCACGCCGGCATGCAATCCGTTTTTGCTATCCAGATACTCGCCAAAAGGCATTGCGATCACGGCAAAAGCATCTTGATCATCGGTACTGACGCCTATTCGCTCCGCAGACTTGTAGGCGAGCGGCCGCACATAGACGTTGGTGCGAAAGCTATTCAACTGCATGAGTTCGATGGTTATTGCGACCAACTCTTCGGGCGACTTGGGAACGTCGATTCGGAGGATTCCGCAATTTCGTTTCCATCGCTCATAGTGTTCCCGCGGACGCAACACAAACAACTCCTCCTGCTTCTCGTCCCAATGTGCGCGAATGCCTTCGAAGACTCCAGTTCCGTAATGGAGGGCATGGGTCAGAATTCCAATGCGCGCCTCATGCAGCGGTATGAACTGGCCGCCGAAATACACAATCAAGTCGCGATCTGTATCAAACTTCAAGGTATACCTCCTTTTGCGATTGGCAAAAGAGCTCGCGGCCACGTGCGAGTGCGCGCTGGTCCAGCTCAAACCACTTTGCATTTTTGACCAGTCGTCGCAGCGCCGCGTCGATGCTGGCTTGCGGCAGTGCTTTGGTGATCTCGAGCAGTGCGCCAAGCATCACCATGTTGGCGGCGCGCAAGTCGCCCACCTCCACCGCAGCCTGCGTGAAGGGAAGCGCCAGTACGTTCACATCTTGCCGCTGGCAGTCTTCAGGAAACGTATCCCCGTTGTAAATTACCCATCCCCCGGGTCGCACGCTTGTATCAAATTTCCGCAATGAAGGTTCGTTCATCGCCACCAGGAAATCAGGCACCGTTACGAGCGGCGAGTCGATTGGATCGTTGGATAGACGCACGTGGCAATTTGAAGTGCCGGAGCGCATCTCAGGTCCGTACGATGGAAGCCACGATACTTCGAGACCCGCATCCAGCCCCGCCTCAGCCAATATTTCGCCGAGCAACAAAACCCCTTGTCCGCCAAATCCCGCGACACGCACGCGCAAGTCTAAGTCGGGCGTGGTTTCAATTGCGACTAATTTCTCTGCGCCTGAATTGTCGTCTGCGATGCCGAGAATCTGCGGTATTGCTTCAAGCGCGGGTAGTGCCTCAGGCAGCGGGTGAGGGCGTGTCTCTTGAGTGCGGTCGCAGCATACGCCCAGTGGATACGTCTTCTCCATCACATCGCGCACCCAGTGCTGGGCCTCGACAGGCGTCATTTTCCAAATCGTTGGGCACGGTGCGAGCACCTCGATCATCGAAAAGCCCAGACCCTGCACCTGGTTTTCAACAGCTCGGCGAATGGCGCGTGTGGCTTGCGCAATCTGCTTATTATCTCCAAGGCCGACGCGCTCAATGTACACCGGACCATCGAGGGTAGCCAGCAGTTCACTCATGCGGAGCGGATAGCCTTCGTTGGCGGCGCTGCGACCATTGGGGGTCGTCGTGCTCTTCTGTCCGAGGAGCGTTGTGGGGGCCGCCTGCCCGCCAGTCATGCTGTAGATGGCGTTGTTCACGAAGATTACGGTGATGTTCTCGCCGCGGTTTGCAGCGTGCAGGATCTCCGCCGCACCGATCGCCGATAGATCCCCATCGCCCTGATAGGCGATGACGATGCTCTGCGTGTGGCTTCTCTTCACTCCGGTGGCAACTGCGGGCGCGCGCCCGTGGGCAGCCTGCACATTTCCTACGTCGAAGTAGTAATAAGCGAACACTGAACAGCCAACCGGACTGATCAGAATCGTGCGGTCCTGGATGCCGAGATCATCGATGGCCCTGGCAAGCATCTTGTGCACCACGCCATGGCCGCATCCTGGGCAGTAGTGCGTCTGATGTTGCAGTTCCTCTTTGCGCGCATAACTCTCGTAGAAGACCTTTGCCTTGGTGTGTACTACGGCGTATTCAGATTCTGGCGCGCTAGACATGGATCACCTGCTCCTTTTCTGACGCACTCACCGGCAGATAATGCCGTGCCTGCTCCTGCACAAACTTGAGTACTTCATCATGCGACGGAACGTTGCCGCCGACGCGGCTGAAAAACTCAACGGGTCGTGCTCCGTTGATGGCCAGACGCACGTCCTCGATCAACTGCCCGGTACTCATCTCGACCACGATGAATGCCGCAGCCTGCTCAGCCAACCGCTGGAAATGCAGCGTGGGGAATGGATAGAGCGTGATGGGCCGCAACAAGCCGACGCGCAGCCCTTGCGCGCGCGCCTCAGCAACCACAGCTTTAAGAATGCGTCCCACGATGCCGTATCCCACCAGAACAATGTCGGCGTCTTCGGTGTGAAACTCTTCGGCACGCACTTCGTGTCGCTCGGCGTGGCGATACTTGGCTTCAAGAGCGAGGACGTGTGATTCAAGATCGTCGAAACCAATGTGCAGCGAGGTGATCATGTTGGCGCGCGTCTCGGCCGTGCCTGCTACTGCCCACGCCGGTTGTTGCGGCGCGGTTGCCACTTGCGCCAACTTAACCGGTTCCATCATTTGACCGATGAAGCCATCGGTGAGCAGCACTACCGGGGTGCGATAGCGATCTGCCAATTCGAAAGCCAACGCTGTAAGGTCGGCCATTTCCTGCACGGAATGGGGAGCCAGCACGATGGTGCGATAGTTGCCGTTGCCGCCGCCCTTTACCACCTGGTGATAATCGCCTTGCTCTGCGCCCAGATTGCCCAAGCCGGGACCACCGCGCGAAATATCCGCGATCACGCAGGGCAGTTCCGCGCCGGCCATGTAGCTGATGCCTTCTTGCATGAGGCTGATGCCGGGACCGCTCGATGCCGTCATGCAGCGTACCCCTGCGGACGCAGCGCCGTAGAGCATGTTGATCGCCGCGACTTCGCTCTCGGCTTGGAGAAAAACTCCGCCGGCCTGGGGCATGTACAGCGCTGCGGCTTCTGTAATTTCGCTTGCGGGTGTGATGGGATAGCCATAGAACGCGCGGCATCCTGCCAGGATTGCGCTCTTGACAACGGCTTCGTTGCCCTTCATCAGTTGCTTGCGCATTCAGTGGCTCCCTTCGCATCGGTGCCAACGCTTAACGCAACGGCAGCAGCTTTAAGGGCACGCAGTACCGTGATCGCGCCTGGCTCAGGACACGCCATGAAACATATCCCGCATCCGGTACAACCGTGGCCTGCATAAAGGGCCGTGCGATAGCCGTACTGATTGAGCCGGTCGCTCAGGCTGATCACTTTGGGTGGGCAAGCTTCAACGCAAAGGCCGCAGCCCTTGCACTCATTTCCGTCGATTCGCAGCAGACCTCGGTCTTGCTTTAACGTATCCATCATCTTCATTCCTTCTTGGGCCGGTGTTTCCATCAGGCACACACGCCCGCTTTGCGCTCAAGGTAGTGCGAGCGCAATGCAAAATCTTCAAGCTCAGCTTGAAAGCGCGGATCGGCAATTGCGATAAGCGCCTCGGCACGTTCGCGGAGTGTCTTTCCATGCAGATAGGCGATGCCGTGCTCGGTCACGACGTAATGCACATCGGCGCGCGAGGTCACTACGCCAGCACCCGGTTCGAGCATGGGAACAATCCTTGAAATCGTGCCACCCAGTGCGGTTGACGGCAGTGCAATGATAGGAATTCCACCGTGCGAACGCGCCGCTCCGCGAATGAAATCGATCTGCCCGCCAAAGCCGCTGTAGGGTTTGGTTCCCAGCGAGTCAGCGCAGACCTGCCCCGTGAGATCAACCTGTAGCGCTGAGTTGATGGCGACCATCTTGTCGTTCTGCGCCACCACAAAGGGATCATTGGTGTATGAAATTGAGCGGAACTCGAAACTCGCATTTTCGTGGATAAAATCGAATAACCGCCGCGTTCCGAGCACGAATGCGGCGACTACCTTGCCGCGATGCAATGATTTCCTTTGCCCGTTGATTACGCCCGATTCCATCAGATCGATGACGCCGTCAGGACACATCTCGGTATGGATACCGAGGTCATGCTTATCGCCCAGGCAAGCAAGTACGGCCTCTGAAATTCCTCCGATGCCTGTCTGGATCGTGGCGCCATCAGGGATCAGGGAAGCCACGTTGCGCGCCACTTCCATGTGAAGCTCAGAGAAAGCCTCGGTACAAAGTTCAAGCAGAGGCCGCGACGTTTCGACCAGCGAGGAGATCTGGCTGACATGGATAGATGTATCGCCATGGGTGCGCGGCATACGGTCGTTTACCTCGGCGATCACGACCTTGGCGCAGCGTATAGCTGTCAGCGTGCAGTCTACCGTCGTGCCTAGGCTCACAAAACCGTGCGCATCGGGCGGCGAAACTTGCATTAGAACTACATCGAGCGGTAGAGCCCCACTCTCAAACAATCCCTCAATTTCACTCAGGAAAATCGGCGTGTAATCGGCTCGACCCGCGACCACGGCTTCGCGCGTATTGGCACCTAAAAATAGTCCGCGATGGCGAAAGTGGCCTTCATACTCGGGTTTGGTGTAGTCTGCCGCGCCCAGCGTCATCATGTGCACGATCTCGACATCGATGACTTCAGCGGCGCGGGCCACCAGCGCATTTACGAGCGGACTAGGCGTGCCACAACCCGACTGTATCCACACCCGGTCGCCGGAGCGTACTGCCTCGATCGCTTGCTCGGCTGTCTTGCATTTCGCGTCGAATTCTCTCTTCCAGTTCAACTTAATTCCCTCATTTGATTCTTCTGCAAAGTTTTTCTGTCGGGCGATCTAAGCCATGCGCTATCTCACAAGGCCCGAAATATGTTGCGCCTCGGTCAACGCAAGGGGCTGTGATGGGTGTCACCTGGCCAAAATACGGCACTGCGATTCGGCGTTGGGTTGCCAGATTTAGAACAGGGAATATCACGAAATTAAATACCGCGCGCCCATGGTCATCTAGGCACGCGCACCGTCGGGAAAGCAGCGTCTATCGTGCTTACGTCGTTCATCTTGTTCAAAAGAAGAGCCATCTGTGTCACTGCTTGTAGCGTGCTGCAGGGACAACCGTCCCGTGGGGCGTCACATCTGAGTTGCAGTAGTGATTTGCTTAACTATCAGTGTGTAAGGAGGAAATAAATGAAAAATACACTTTCCCAGCGGGCCTTCCTGCTGAGCGCGGCGGCGGTGTTTGCCGGAGCGTTGGCTGTTGCAGGCTGCAATAAACCGGCTCATCCTGACGAGAAATCAGCAGTTACAGATTCCCTCAAAGGCAATAACCTCAGCGCCGTCAGTATTTCTCAGGATCGGGACAAGGGCGTCATGACTCTGAGCGGCAATGTTGACTCAACAGACCTGAAGGCACAAGCCGAGAATCTGGCCAAGCAGGCCGCCCCGGATTACACCGTGGCCAATGAAATTGGTGTCCGCCCCCCCGGAGCCAGTGAGGCCGGTTCGGTAGCTTCGAACCTTGACAGCGCAATCGAAGACAACTACAAGGCGTCGATCAAGTCCAACACCAACCTCAACGAGCAGAGCATTCACTTCTCGGCCAAGAACGGCACGCTGGTTCTCAAGGGCTCGGTAAAGACGGTAAAGCAGAAGAAAGAAGCCGAGGATTTAGCCAAGCGGGTACCGAACGTACAGCAGGTCGTGAATGAAATTGAAGTTGACCCGAAGAAGCATTCGACCGCTCATTCCTAACTAAAAGAGAGCGTTATTAGATTGAAACAATTAGACAAATGAACTGCCCGGGACGCAAATGGCGTTTCCGGGCAGTTCGTTATTGCTGCGTTTCGTATTGCCTTGGCAGGCGATTACCGTGTCGCAATTGGACGTATATCTAGAGACACTGGAACAATTGAGCTACTTGGCATTGTCATAATCGTGAGGTTTCGCCTACCGCCGGTAGACTCACCGGCAATATCTGCAAAGCTGTAGGTCCCTATCCCAAACGGGAAACCATAGTCATCTAAGCAACTTTGCGACGAGATCTCTGCTTCCAATGGCATCCAATCGCCAGGAGGTCAGACAGAAACTTTGCCTTCAGCTTGCCGCGCCCGCAATTGAAAATGGTGAATCTATTTGAGACAATCCGATCCTACACACATTCCTCCGGTGAGAGCGAGGAGCGGTGGTGTCGAACTCGTGAAAAGTCCTATCCTAACGAGCAGCTCGCATGAAGAACGGGGACGAATGGGAATCAGGACATTTTCCGTGTACAACGCGAGCAAGGAAAGCTTTCTAAGCCTCGTGGTCACGGAAGCTGACAGCGCGCTGCAACCGCTGAAGGTTTTGGACCTGTTAATTGGTGGGCTAGGGTTGGATTCAAAATCGGGGATCTGGCTAAATCCGCTCAATGGCAGCCTGACGATACCGAGACTTTTCCCCTTCGATCTGCTGTATCTGAGCAAGGACTTGCATGTCATCCAAGCAGTCGAGATCTTTCCTGGAGGAGTATTTCCTCCTGTGGGAGGGGACACAGCGAGCGCTCTGGTGTTGCCTCTGCACGCTGTCTCCTCTTCGCAAACCATTGTGGGCGATAGCCTTCTGATCAGTCAGAAAGAAGACCTGGAACATCGCAGCACAATTGTAGATGTACCTCTAGTCGCGTTGTCGGAGCCGCAGATTGAGGGTGATGAAGTAACGTCACCCGTCCTCAAATCACTTTCGGCTGCCTCTGAGCCAAGACCCTTAGCTATCGCCGTCAAACCAGATACGCCGACAACAGCACTGAGTCCGACCCTCCCTCCTCGCATTTCGATAGAGTCAAGCAATTCTAGAAACGCGTTGCACTCGGAGTCTCCGCTCGAATTGTTTCCGGGCTCCGGGACATATATATCGACCCCGGTTGTCCTGGCTGCTCCAGCGCCTGAGGTTGCAACGAAACCGCTTCACAATCAGGGGATGTACGAACGCACTCCGAGAATTGAGACGGCTGAGACCGAAGCAGTGACTATAGCGCTTCCCGATGCAATGCCGACTGCTATCGAGCCGATCCTTGAAACTGCAAAACCTGGAGCTTTACCTGCTGGCCCGCCGCCCCGTTCGCGCTTCCCGGCTAGTCTGCCTGCGCAATCTGTTTCAGAGAAGCCGGTTTCGCAGGATGTTCAATTCACTATGGTTCAGTACCCTATATGGCGGCTTAGCGAACCTGTCGACGGCAAATCGGTTCAGGAAAAGTTAGGCCCGGCCGGCGAAAATGCGTCGAGTCTTCAAACGACTGAGCTAAAGCCCGCTGCTTCGATGGGCGCGAGTCAGGACTTAAAAGTCGCGGAAGTTCAAGCTTCCGAGGTGGACACCAAGGCTTTAACGGGTTCTGCCGCAAGTGTTGAACCCCTTGAGCAGCCTGTTCTCAGTTCACCGGCTCCGCCGGATTTGTTTGGGAGTCGTCTGGTCGAGCCCATGAGCATCGTATTGCCGGTGAGTCCCATCCCCGCAGTGACAATGCCCCTAAGTTCATTAGTGCCTGCGCCCCCCACGACAATCGAAGCTGCTGCTCTGGACAGGGGTGCGACCCTTGCCTCAGGTAGTCCAACAGTGGAATTGGGCAAGATTGAAATCAAATCTCCCTCTACCCAGGCAGAAACGATAATCGCGGAGCCAGTGATATCCAGCTCGTCGGCAGGCTTTAAACAAATGACCGCGGCTCTGCCGGTCGAGCAACAGGCGGCACCCGCAGCAGCGCCCACCGACCGGGCTTTGTCAGGCGAACCCGCCATCTCAACGGCCGACCCAGCTTTTCAGCCGCAGATCTGCATTTTAGAATCCGCGGCAACAGAATCCGGCATCACTCAATTCGCAAGCACAGCCCATACCAAAGATGATTTGCCGGCCACCACGCAATCAGTTCCAGCCATCGCGGCGTCGTCCGCAAACAAAGAAGAGTTCGAGCCGGAAGCAAAATTTCCCATCCCGATAAATTCCAAGGCGCGTAGGAATCGGGCAGTGGCGCAGCCGAATGATCCGGAAGCACCCCATTTCTTCACCCCGACGCGGCGTCAATTCTTCAACCCGGCTCTTGACACTGAGGCACCGACTGTCGGTGAAGGAGCGCTGGGGGGACCTTCCAGCACCGCCGCACAAACGGTGTCTGCCAACCTGCCGCCTGATTTACGGGCCGCAATCCAAAAGCTCGATGAGCAGCAAAGCGAGAAGCAGAAGGGTAAAGATCGAGGGTCTCGGAGCGAAAAAGAAAAAGCAAAAGTCAGGACAAAAGTCGCCAAGGCAGATGCGGAGAAACTGAAGCAAAAGGTAGTGCGGGTCCCGGTTGAAGAAGAACCAAAAACGAAGCTCGCTGATGCCTCAGAAGCAAAGCTTTCATTGCGGAGCAGGATTGCGCGCTGGGTTGATCCCACCGTTCTGGCCGCCAACCTACACTCACCCAAGCGACGCGGAGCCAGCCGGAAGCAGCGCCCCGGTCTGGTGGCCTACTACTGGTCTGGCGGACCTCCACAGCCGCACGAAATCGCCAACATTAGCGAGTCAGGTTTCTACTTGTTCACAAAGGATAGATGGATACCTGAAACTGTGCTTCGCATGGTCATACAAAGGCCGGACATAGAAGAAGGCGATCCCAGGCACGCGATCGTAGTGGTTGCCAGGGTGGTGCGGGAAGATATGGACGGCGTGGCATACGAGTTTGTGCTGCCAGAAAATCTGAACAGGGAAACGCGCGACATCCTGCCTGCAAAACTTACCGACAGAAAGGCATTGGAGCATTTCCTCTGACCTCGCGACCGCCTTGACGAGGAATAGGATAGAGCGGCCCAAGTGGGGATAGGCCCCGATCTTAGAAAAATTCCGCGCTTGCAAGGGCTAATTTACTGGGTCGTAGTATCACTTTCGTAAATTCTGCTAGGACCAGAAAGCACCAGCAGTGATCACGGTGATTGGCTTGCTGCGTTCATTTTGTGGGTGACGTAACGGACTGCCAGGTGTTTGGAATTTTTTTCATATTGGTCTTCGCGATGGGTAAGTTAAGTCGATGACTGTGTGAAATATCCGCCAACCTAACTTTGGGAGTACTGTTACCTCAATACCCAGAACTATTCGTCGCACCAAATCAGCACACACTCGCGCTCCTGTCGACGCCTGGATCACCAGAAGGGCGAAGCGCTCGACACTCTCCAATTGACAATACAACGACGTCACCAACAGTTTCGATCTAAGTATGTTCGATTAAGGCCGCTGTGATTAGAACGGGCTATCATCCAATGATGACGCGCTCCCTGTCGTTGCACCGACGGTTGTGACGAGAGTATCCCGGCAGCTACACTGAGCCTGCCAAATACCAAACTTGCACGAAGCGTCGGCCCGCCTGAATACATGAACCTGACGAATTTAACTCTTGATGATTTGATAATGAAGCGACGCAGTTTGCGGGCTCAACTCGTCATGCTGCCTAATCTGCAGCCAGTTAGATTTGCGGTGCTAGGGGGCTCTACTACCAATACACTGGTCGACTTGCTTGAACTGCTGCTGTTGTCGAACGGTTTTGTTCCCACTTTTTATCAATCGGAATATGGTCGCTATTACGAAGACGCGGTCCACGATTCCCAGGCGCTAGTCGACTTTCGTCCTGACATCATTCATGTCCACGTCTCGTGCAACAACATTGCCAGGCTGGCGGCGGGTGCAACTGAGACAGATTTGTCTGCGCAAGTCAATGCGCAGCTTTCGCGATTTCGCGACATCTGGGATTCGCTCGAGAGCCGCATCGGCTGTCAAGTAATTCAAAACAATTTTGAATTGCCGCCTTACCCTGCGCTCGGCAATATGGACGCAACCGCGGCAGGAGGGCGAACGCGCTTCTTGATGCGTCTCAACGAGGCATTCGTGGCAGAAGCGAATCGGCGTCCCAAACTTCTCATTCAGGATATCTGCGGCATCTCTGCGCGGCTCGGACTTGATAACTGGTTTGATTGGGATCGTTTTTTTTCTTACAAGGTGTTACTGACACCGGAAGCAAACTTTGTCGTGGCACGATCGTTGAGCTCGATGGTCGGCGCGATCTATGGGAAGTCGCGCAAGGTGCTGGTGCTCGATCTTGACAACACGCTGTGGGGCGGGGTGATCGGGGACGACGGCGTCGACAAGATTCAAATTGGCAGAGAAACGCCCGTTGCCGAGGCGTATACCGCGTTTCAAGAGTATTGCCTCGCGCTGCGCGATCGCGGAGTGTTGCTGGCTGTGTGTTCAAAAAACGATGATGAGATTGCGCGCTCGGGATTTGAACATCCCTCATCCGTTTTAAAGCTCGAGCACTTCTCATCTTTCAAAGCCAACTGGTCGCCCAAGCATGAAAATATCCTTGAGATTGCCAAGGAGCTAAATCTCGGTGTCGAATCGTTTGTGTTCGTTGACGACAATCCTGCAGAGCGTGCCATCGTAGAGGCACAGGTGCCTGGAATCGCGGTCCCCAATGTCGGCGATCAGGTAACAAAGTTCGCATCGGTCATCGAGGCCCACCGCTATTTTGAGCCTGCCGCTCTCTCTAAAGAAGATCTTGAACGGGCTGCTCTCTACGCGTCAAATTCGCACCGAGCGGTGCAGCAAACGAAGTTTGCAAATTACGGCGAATACCTAGATTCACTTGAGATGACAGCAGATATCGAGCCGTTCAAGCCTATCTACATGGAGCGCATCACTCAACTGACTAACAAGACCAACCAGTACAACCTCACCACCCGACGCTACACTCTAGCGGAGATGGAGGCGGTGACTGACTCTCCCGGGCACATCACGCTCTATGGAAAGCTTGCTGACCGGTTTGGCGACAACGGGCTCATATCAATCATTGTCGGCAGGCAGTCCGACCAGGTGCTTCACCTTGACTTATGGCTGATGAGTTGCCGCGTGCTCAAGCGCGACATGGAGCTTGCGATGCTCGATGCGTTGGCCCATGCGGCGATCGACCGGGGCCTGCGCACTATGCAAGGCGTTTACTTACCTACAAAAAAGAATATGATGGTCGCCGACCATTACGAACGGCTCGGATTCACGCGCGCTCGTACAGCCGCCGATGCACCTGAAGGTGCAAGCTTTTGGACCCTCAACTTAGCCGGATATACTGACAGGAACACGCATATCAAGCGCTGACTGGACCAAGTATTCAATAGTTGCGCAGGCGGGGAGATCCTGGAGCGGCGGCAGGGTCGAAATGAATTATGCCATCGGACGACCGAGAGTTGATCTCCACAGCGATGCCTGAATCGCTCAAACATAATGTTGTCGAAAAAAGCCGTCTTAATGGAGTGCGTCAAGCATGCCCCCCCGGAACCCCGACACTGTCCTTGCTGATTTTCAGCCCATCTTTCAAGAAGCTTTGGCGATACCTGGTCTCGTCGTGACACGCCAATCCAACGCAAATAATACGCGCAACTGGGATTCACTCGCACATATTTCCCTCATCGAAATGATCGAACACCATTTCAAGATTCGTTTTGGCCTGAGTGAGCTGCAGGATTTAAAAGAAGTAGGCGACCTGGTTGATCTCACCCTGAAGAAGGCGAACAACGCATAGCGTCGCGCATGCATGCGAACAACAATTATTCACGCCCTGCATTGCATTTGCATGAAGTCGATCTGGCGTCGTGGTCACAGTCTATAGGAGCATGCATGAGGAGCATCCATGTCTGAAGGGCGCATACTCATAGCCTCGCGCACCGTCTCGCAGACGCTGCATGAGCAATTTGCCAATCTATCTGGCGACCGCAATCCTATGCACATGGATCCTGTAGCCGCGCGCAGAACGCAGGCCGCGCTTCCCGTGGTGCATGGTGTACATACGCTGCTCTGGTCTCTCGAGAGCCTCGTAGCAACCAATCGCATCGACGCTCCAATTCAGCGAATTCAGGCGAGGTTTCTGCACTGGACTTATCTGGGGGATGATGCAGTGCTCAGCGTGTCGGATCAGTCCCCCGTTAATCCGGATGCGGCTCAGGTTGAGGTTCGTGGTTTGCCGGTTCTCTCCATCGCTCTTGAATATGGCGAACAGGCGCTGTCGGCAAGCGTTTCCTACGATGCAGTTTTATCTGCCCGGTCCAAAGCGCGGGACTTATCATTTGCGGAAATGCCCGGTCAGCGTGGCAATGCCTTCGTCAACTCCAGCGCTGCGGTGCAAGCGATGTTTCCAAGGCTTGCGCAGTTTGTCGGTGCTAAATGCGTAGCGGAATTGCTGGCTTGCACCTACATCGTGGGGATGGAATGCCCGGGCCTGCACTCGCTGTTTGCACGGCTCGACGCGATACTACGAAGCGGGCCCGCACAAAGAGGATTGCATTACGAAGTCGTGCAGCACGATGAGCGGTTTCGGAAAGCGCGCATCGCCGTAAAGGGGAGTTCAATTGAAGGGACCCTTGAAGTATTCGTGCGCCATCCGCCGGTCGCGCAGGCATCGGTCGAAGATATTGCGAAACAAGTTGAATCGACCGAATTCACCGGGATGCGAGCCCTTGTCATCGGCGGGTCCCGAGGCCTCGGCGAATCAACCGCAAAAATCATCGCGACCGGCGGTGGCGAAGTCGTCATTTCGTACGTGCTCGGCAAGCAGGACGCGGAATCTTTGGCGGAGTCACTTCGAAAGCGGGGAGGCAAGGCGACTTCGTTTGCCTACGACGTTCGACAGCCCGCGGAGGCACAGACCGCCAATCTGAAGGTTTCGCCGACGCACCTTTTTTACTTCGCCACTAGTTCAATTGCGCGGCCGCGGTATGAGATGTTTTCGGCTGCGACATATGCCGACTTCACCCAATTTTATGTCCGAGGATTTTACGATCTGTGTTGTGCGTTGACTAAATCTCGCAGCTCAGCGCAAAAACTGATCGCCCATTATCCATCGTCGGTGTACGTTGATGCGCGGCCGCCGGGAATGATTGAATACGCGATGGCCAAAGCCGCTGGAGAGTTGTTGTGCGCGGAAATAAATGCAAATATGCCGCAAATCCACGTGCTCACAAGCCGCCTCCCGCGCCTGCCCACCGACCAAACTACCGGCCTGCTGATGGAACGATCTGTCAATGCGCTCGACACGCTTATACCCATCGTGCGCGAGATGATGCGCCTTGCGACAACAGTCTAGTCCGCTGTCGTCGTCTTTTGCTTCTTGACTGCGGGTTGTCGTGCGGTCGATCTGCTCTATAAACTGGAGATCCTGGCACAGATAACTACAGACGGGTTCGGCGCCTCTGATTAGCCGACTCAGGGCTACTTGAAACCAAAAAGGTGGGATTGAGACGACTCCTATATGCTCTTTGCTTCGTTTGAGTACATCCTTCTTTTTCTGCCTATCGTCGTTGTGGGGTCAATTGTGTTGCGAAAGTTATTTGGCGCGACCCATGGGCCACGCGCGACCCAATTTTTTATCCTTGCTGCCTCAATTTATTTCTATTCGAACAGGCGCCCTCTCAACCTGGTCTACCTGAGTTTTTCGATCGTCGGTAATTGGCTCTTGGCTCGCGGGATTGATCGCGCTCAGGGCGCATCAAAAAAGAGAATTTTGATTGCCGGAAATGTTTTGAATGTAGCCTACTTGTGCCTGTTCAAGTACCTTGCCTTCTTCGCATCGATGCTAGCCTTTGCGTTGCCCAGCGGATACAAAGTGCCCGCGCTTGGCTTTCCCCTTGGCATCAGCTTCTTTACCATCACGCAGATTATGTACCTTATGGAGTGTTACGAGGGACTGATAACGCCGGGCACGCTTTTTGATCACGCCACGTTCGTGACTTTTTTCCCATATCTCATTTCAGGCCCCCTGGTGCGAGCCAAACGCATACTCCATCAGTTTGGTAGTTTCGGTGGTAAAGATGAGACGCGTTTTACGACCTTGGCACGTGGGGTGTTTCATTTTTCTATTGGGCTGTTCAAGAAGGCTGTGTTCGCCGACGCATTTGCGCGCGTTGCTGCGTACGGATTCAGTACGGCACAGCATCCATCAGCGCTCGAGAGCTGGGTCTTCGGTCTGGCTTATATGTTGCAGGTCTATTTCGATTTCAGCGGCTACTCCGACATGGCGATTGGTTCGGCGATGATGCTTGGTATTGAAATTCCCCGAAACTTCGATGCTCCGTTCCGGGCTACGTCCATTATCGAGTTTTGGCAACGCTGGCACATTTCGCTCACCACGTTTATCACTACTTACCTCTACACCCCCATACTCAAAGCATTGCCCAAGAGAACGCTGATGTTCTCTGCCTTATCAACGCTATTGGCGATGGGCATTGCCGGCCTCTGGCATGGACCCGCATGGACGTTCGTGATCTTTGGATTACTGCACGGATCTTATCTCGCCATTAACCAGGTCTGGCGCAAGAAGCAAATGCCGCACATCCCCGGCTTCTTTTCCTGGATGCTCACCATCGCGCTGGTGATGATCGCCTTTATCTATTTCGGCTCAGACTCGGTGGTTCACGCAACGGCCCGCACTATCGCGCTGTTCAATCCGCATCATCCGTTCACCACTACTAACCTTGCGTTGCTAAATATCGAAGGGCTGAGCCTTCACATCTTCGGGCCACCGCTAGTCATCGGCACGCTGGTTGCATTTATCGGCCCATCATCGGAACAACTCGCGCGCGATTTTCGTCCAACAGCCCTCAACTGCGCGTATGCAGTTGTGCTTACGCTGATAGGTTTTGTTTTTGTCAATTCCAGTATTCCGGCACCGTTTGTGTACTTCCGCTTCTGAAGGGCTCACTCAAGATGAACGCAACATCTACGGTCACGGCCGCCGCCACACAAGACGAACGGAAGAGTCGCCATTGGCTGATTGTCGCGCTGGGTGTAATCCTTTTGTGTGTGGGATCAAGTACGGCGGTCGCTTGGCGAATGGATGTGTACGGAATATTCCGCGATCCGCATGGTAGGGACCTCATCACATCGTCCCATGAGCGCAGGGCCAAGTTCCTTCTCAACCAAGCTTACGTGCCGGCGAACTTCGATGCTCTCGTCATCGGCGCTTCTTCTCAGGTTAATTGGCTGCCGGAATATTTTTCCGGCTATCGCTTTTATAACGAGTCTCTCGAGGGTGGCAACGCCAGCGAAGAGCGTCGGCTTGTCGAACAGGCTATGCCGCACGGCCACTTCAAGGTTGCGATTGTCGGCCTCTATCCTCGCACCACAAAGTTTCACGATTTGCAGGATGGCTTTGACACCGTCCGCCGTGAAGAGGCACTAGGATCGATTAGTTCGCTCGGCGTTGAATACGACATTCTCATGAGCCGATTCATGCATCAGCCGTCGCGCTTTTTCCCCAACGGCAGCCACTCCTTTCCGCAGCAGGTCACACCCAAACCGCATGCGCGTGGACCGCACGTCATCATCGCTCAAGATCCCGTGGCAGTGGCTGACTATATTGCATTGGTTCAGGAACTGCAAAACGCCGGTACCCGAATCGTTTACGTTGTGAATCCCATGTATGAGCCGGAGTTTGAGTACGATCGAGATGAAATACAAAGCTACACTGCGATGATGACCAAAAAGTTACCGGCGGGGCCAGTCATCGATTTTCTCAGCGCTGATTATGCGTCATTTCGGACAAATCCGCATAACTTTATCGACGACGTCCACCTCAGTTCAACCGGCGCGAACAC
This sequence comes from Acidobacteriaceae bacterium, assembly GCA_025350325.1. Classification (GTDB taxonomy): domain Bacteria; phylum Acidobacteriota; class Terriglobia; order Terriglobales; family Acidobacteriaceae; genus Telmatobacter. The sequence goes on along the minus strand of JANXYB010000078.1, from coordinate 3,750 downwards.
TCTTAGCCGCATCATTAATGTCCGGCTTCAGCGGGCCCTTCAATAGCGCCATCTACACCCCGTCAAGTCATTCGCAGGAACTCGTCCTGGCATCGAACTAGTAAAGTTGCCTCGCTATGATGCCCATGCGGAATTTGACGCGATTGATCGATATGCACACAACGACCGCGCTGTGAACGGCCGGCCCTGCATTCCGTATTAAGTGGGAGGGTTTAGGACATGCACTCAGAATTCTTTTCTCGTAGAGACCTTATGCGCAGTGCCGCTCTTGCGGTCGGCGCCACTGCGTTGCCTTCCTCTGTCCTTCGCGCCGCCAATTCATTTGCGTCGCAGCGGCCACTGCCTGCTACGAGGCGGTTTCGTAGCAAAGTTGTCGATGCGGCGATCGAATCCGTCAGCGCCAAGATTTCTGATCCTGAATTGGCATGGCTCTTTTCAAATTGCCTGCCCAACACGCTCGACACCACCGTGACGTTTGCTCTCAATGGCGGCAAGCCCGACACCATTGTTGTGACCGGCGATATTCCTGCTATGTGGCTGCGGGATTCGTCAGCGCAGGTCTGGCCCTACATGAGTTTTCTGCCTGCTGATGCTGAACTTGCGCGCCTCATTCATGGCTTAGTGCGGCGGCAGACGCAGTGCATTCTCACCGATCCCTATGCCAACTCGTTCATGCCAGATCTCAAAAGTACCGAGCCGCTCTCCTGGAGCAAGACAGATGAAACGCAGATGAAGCCCGGGGTGGGCGAGCGCAAGTGGGAAGTGGATTCTCTCTGCTATCCCGTGCGGCTGGCGCATCGCTATTGGTCTGAAACTAAGGATACTGCGCCCTTCGATGAGCAGTGGAGAAAGGCGATGTACCTGATCGTCGCGACTTTCAGGCAGCAACAGCGCAAGAAATCGCCGGGACCATACTCATTTCGCCGATCCTCTGCGAGCCCAAACGACACGTTGAATTTTGACGGACTTGGCAATCCTGCGAAGGCGATTGGCCTAATCTATTCGGGATTTCGTCCGTCCGATGACGCGTGCGTTTACCCATTAAATATCCCAGCCAATTTCTTCGCTGTCGCCACGCTTTTAAAGATCGAACAGATGCTGACTGAGATCGCGCACGACACAACTGCCGCACGCGAAGCCGCCAGTCTTGCTGCTGAAATCACCCAGGCACTCAAGACGCATGTTCGTGGTCATCATCCGCAAGCGGGTGACATCTGGGCATATGAAATTGACGGATTTGGCAACGCCATCTATATGGATGATGCGAATGTGCCCAGCCTGCTCGGCATGCCGTATCTCGGTTGCTGCACCATCGCGGATCCCATGTATCAGGCCACGCGCAATTTTATTTTGAGTGAGAACAATCCGTACTTCTACCGTGGCTCAGCGGCTGAGGGCGTGGGCGGCCCTCATATAGGCAAAGACATGATCTGGCCTATGTCCATCATCATGCGCGCTCTCACCACTGCAGATGAACGGGAGCAGTTGCAATGCGTTCACTGGCTCAAGGACACGCACGCGAACACTGGATTTATGCACGAAAGTTTCAACAAAGACGATCCAGCAAAATTCACGCGCGCGTGGTTTGCCTGGGCTAACACACTGTTCGGCGAATTGATTCTGACGCTGGCGCGCAATTTTCCGCGCGTGCTAAAGCACCTGTGACCCGCCGCCCGTGGGTTGAGCAATTGAGCATTCATCCGACAGGGACAAGGTCATGTCGCTCGTGACGCTTCGCGATCTTTGAGCTCGTTTGATAGGTCGTGAAGCTGACGAGAATCACAGCGGCAACCAAGGAAAGTACCTCTTTTCATAATCCGGTAGCTGAGCAACATGGCGGACTGGAGAAATCGCGAACTCGCGAAACCTGCTGCTCTCACGTTGGCACAAATCTGCTCAAACCTGTTTTCCCGCACGCCGTCCGTCGCGCTGCCGCTTCCTCTTTCGCCGCCATGGGCGGATCTTTCCTCTTTTTTGAATCCTAATCAGGCTCCTTCGTTCCAACCCGATTTCCCGCATCCAAATCTTCGAGGTGAATCGAGATGCGTGAAAGAATCGTCCTGGCACTCGTGTTGATCGGGCTTATCGCATGGGCGGCCGGTTGCAAGAAACAAGTCGATCACTCGGAACTGAAATCCGCGATCAACAAGTCTTTCGCTGGCCGGCACGAATGCGTTTGGCCCGAACCGATAAAGCTGCCCGCACAGGTCGACAGCTCAAAGGACGAAAAGATTCGCGACTACAACGCGCTCACCGATGCCGGCCTGCTCATTCGTGGGTCCGAGGAAAAGAAGCGTTTTCTCGTCGGCTCCAAGCAGGTCAATATCTACGACCTCTCGGACAAGGGCCACCCCGCCTGGACTCCCGACCCGAATCAGCCCGGTTACGGCAACTTCTGCTTCGGCCACTTCAACGTCACCGCCATCGACAACGCTACCCCCAACGATGCTTCCAACCCCACGCAATATACCGTCAAATACGGTTATGAGGTTGAAGGCATCCCCGCATGGGCCAGCACCCCCGAATCGATGAGAGCCTTTCCCAAGTTCGCTGCCGACTCATCCATCCGGTCAGCAACCGCCACCCTGGTAAAAGGCACTGACGGAGGTTGGGCAGTCGTACCTCCCCAAACTGCGCACTAGCCGATCGAGAGTTGGCGAGGAGTCTGAGGCAGATTAAGCTGAAAGCTCGGAATTTGGGGTAAATTCCGGTTCTGTCGTAAAGACGTTCATTCATAAATTCGGTCAAGTAATCACAGGCGGCGTTCTTGATCACCAGACGCGAGGATTTGAAGGCGCCGCCTGATTCCATTCGAAATTGAATCGGCTATTTTGACCGGAAAGCCTGACGGAAGATCTGCATTCACTCGATTAACAGCAACGTCCACCTCGCCACACAGTTCTCCAATAATCGATGGTACGATGTCCTTTCCCATGCCGGCCCGGGCCGACGTTTGGAAAAAATGGCGAGGCGCCACTTGCCGCATAGCGTAGTGAGGTTTGGTTCCGAAAAACATCGCCAGCCGAAAATTCTTCCAGAGCAATTGTTTTGAATCGACACTGGGCTGAGCCGAGATGACATCGTACAGCGGCGTCAATCGGAAACGACCGCCGGGCCGGAGAAACATGCTGAAGTTTTTCGCGTGCCCGTCTGTCGCCCCTATAAGCCAGAAAACGATGTTTGCCTTTAGAAAGGCTCGCTGATCGGCGAGCGGATCGTCGCTTCCGCGAAGCAACTGAAGGATCTGCACAATGCCGGGACCGCCGTCTGATTGGTACTTTTGCACCGGGGAGACAGAAAGTGCTTGGCAGCAATCTTCCTGGGGCAATCGAAGGAGCCTTCCATCCGCGGCCCATAGCCGATCAAATCGTTCCACCACTAAGACGCGTCGCTTTCCGAAGCTCAGAATTTGCGATTTGGTTGTTTCAATTCCGAGCGCTGCAATTACCTCCAAACAGAAATGTTCATTTTCAACGCTATGTGTGAGGTCGACGCCATTTGGTAGCTTGCCGATAGACGGTTTGAAAATGTGAGTCGTTGCCGTCGTGCCACGCGGCTTGTACCACTTTCCATTGCGATACAAGAATGCGGTCTTTTCTTGTGCTCCGGCGATGGAGATTCGAAAGCTCTCATCTTCCGTAATGCCAAGCGGTGCAGTGGCGAGGTTCTTAATGATCAGGGCGATGCCATCGTTGCTGATTGGCTCGCCTTCAACTGCACCAGCCGGCCCAGCTTCGACGTTTTGCGGCA